>JBPYFE010000150.1:0-4388 GCA_051986525.1 Gaiellaceae bacterium | reverse complement strand
CTCTCGGTCGGCTTCAACATCCGCCTCCCGCACGAGCAGCACGAGAACCCGTACCTGGACATCGAGCTGACCTTCAAGCACTTCTACGCGCGCAAGACGATGTTCGTGAAAGCGGCCGAGGGCTTCGTCATCTTCCCCGGCGGCTTCGGCACGCTCGACGAGCTGTTCGAGTCGCTGACGCTGATCCAGACCGGCAAGGTGCTCCACTTTCCCGTCGTCCTCTTCGACCGCGAGTACTGGGAGCCGTTGATCACGTTCGCGCGCGAGCGTCTGCTGCCGCGCGGGATGATCAGCCTCGAGGACGTGAAGCTCCTCCACATCACGGACGACCCCGAGGAAGCGGTCGAGGTCGTGCTCGACTGCTACGAGACGAACTGCGCCGAGGTGCCCGTGCGGCCGCGCAAGGCGGACGCGCAGTAGCTCCCGTGGGCTGAGGCGCCGACTCGGCGGCGCCGCCTCAAGGCCGTGCGGGCTTTGCCCGTGCGGCCGTCTAAACCCGGTCTATGGACGACGCTCGGCTCGAAGCGTCGCTACCCGGTTGGGAACGGATAGACGTTGATCGGGTTGCTCGCGTCGACGTGGCCGGCGTTGTCGCTGACGGTGATCGTCTGCGCGCCGAGGCTGCGGAGGACGACGCGGCTGAACGTGTGCGCACCGAGGTCGGCGGTCGTGAACTGGTACGGCGTCGGCAGGAAAGCCTCCGGATCGCTGCTCGAGAAGCCGACGGTGCCGGTGTAGCAGCAGGCTGCGTTGCCGAACCGGTCCTCGGCCCGGACGGTGATGCTGAACGGGGTGCCGCTCGTCGCGATGCTCGGCGCGTTCACCGCCAGGTGGTCGACCGCCGCGCCCGTCACCACCACGATCGGCTGCTTCTTCTCCGCGAGCGGCTGGAAGGCGGGGGTCACGTGGATGCGGACACGCCGCACCCTCGTCGTGCGCTTCCCCTTCCGCGACTTGACGACGGTCTTGACGAGCTTCGTCTTCACGACCGTGTTCGGCCGCGTCTGCGTCAGGAAGACGTAGCCGTCGGCGGACAGCGTCGTCACGTTCGCCGGGCCGTAACCGATCGTGAACTGCTGGCTTCGCTGGCACGCAGTGCTGATCACGAGCCGACGGCCGACGACGCGGACGAGCTTCGTCCCGCTCGCGCAGGTGCCGCGCGCGAGGCTGACGTAGCCGAGTGCGCCGGGCGTCGTCATCTGCGGCGGCGTCCAGCCGCGCGGGACGTCGACCACGGCCTGGCCGACGAGCGGCCCGCTGTCGGCGGTGAAGGCGAGCGTGAAGCTGCCGCTGCTGCCCGCCGCGACGTGGTCCGGCGTCACGACGGCGCGTCCGACCCCGTCCGACGCGGGCGGCGCCTGCGCGGGGACGAGCAGGAGCGCGAGCCCGAGAACGGGCGCGAGCGCTCGGCGGCAGTGCTTCAGAATCGTCATCGGGACCCCTACGAATTCGCGAAGCCGAAGTTAAGCAGCCGCCGCGCGTCGCCGTACGGATTCGGCGAGTGGAGCACGACCGCGATCAGGCTCTTACCGTTCCGCTTCGCCGAGGCCACGAGGCAATGGCCGGCGAGCGTCGTCCACCCGGTCTTGACCCCGTTCGCGCCCCGATAGGTGCCGAGCAGCTGGTTCTTGTTCACGTACGTCTTCGCGAAGGTCGGCGCCGACCACTTCACGTGCGCGATCCGCGTCCTGACGATCGCGCGGAACCTGGGGATCGCCATCGCGTAGCGCGCGAGCGCCGCGAGGTCGTGCGCGGTCGAGTAGTTCCCCTGATCGACCACGCCGCTCGGCGAGGTGAAGTGGCTCTCGGTGAGCCCGAGCTCGTGCGCCTTCGCGTTCATCAAGCCGAGGAACGCCTCCCTGCTCCCGGCCGTGCCGATCGCGAGCTCGAGCGCGTCGTCGTTGCCGGAGAAGAGCAGCAGGCCGTACATCAGCTTCCAGACCGGAACGTGCTCGTGGGCGCGGAGTCCCTCCCGGTTGAGCGCGACCCGCGGCACGATCGGGTTCACGGTCAGCACCTTCGTCGGCGAGAGGTGCTCGATCGCGAGAATCGCCGTCATGATCTTCGTCGTCGACGCGATCGGCCGGCGCTGGCGCTCGCGGCGGCCCCAGAGAACGGCGCCCGTGTCGGCGTCGACGAGGATCGCCTCCGGCGCGGAGATCGGCCCGTGGAACGCGTGCTCGAGCCGCGGCTCCGCCGCCAGCAGGAGCGGCGTCCCCGGCGCGAACGGCGCCTGCGCGGCGGCGCGCTGCTCCGAGGCGGCGCTGCGGAGGCTGCTCAGCCGCCTCGGCGCGGCCCGGCGCGGCGTCTGCGCGGGCGGCGTCGAGGCGTGGTGGAGCTTCCCGCGCGCGAGCGCCCAGTGCTCGTTCGCGGCGAAAGCCGCGGCCACGGCGGCGGCGACGGCAACGCCGAGCAGCAGGGGCCAGCGCCGACGGCGTGAGCGCCGCTGGCGACGAACGGGTTGGAGTACGGAGTACGGCATCGTCTCGACGCGTCCGGCGGCGAGTCTAGCTCCCGATTTCACCGCCTAGACTTCGCTCGTGGAGCTGCGCGACCTCCCGTCCGTCGACGAGCTGGCCGGCGATCCGCGTCTGACGGCCGAACCACGCGGGCTCGTCGTTTCCGCTGCACGTTCCGCGCTCGAGCGCGCGCGCGAGGAGATTCGCGCCGGCGCCGATCCCGGCGACCTGGTCGAGCGCGTCGAGCGCGAGCTGGCGGCCGCCCGGGAGCCGCGCCTGCGCAGCGTCCTGAACGCGACGGGCGTGATCGTCCACACGAATCTGGGGCGCGCGCCGCTCGCCGAGGAGGCGCTCGACCAGATCCGCGAGGTCGCCCGCGGCTACTCGAACCTGGAGTTCGACCTCCAGGCCGGAGGCCGCGGCTCGCGCCAGGATCACATTGCGCCGATCCTGCGCCGGCTGACCGGAGCCGAGGCCGCTCTCGTCGTCAACAACAACGCAGCCGCCGTCCTGCTCGCGCTCGCCGCGCTCGCCGAGGGGCGCGAGGTGCTCGTCTCGCGCGGCGAGCTGATCGAGATCGGCGACGGCTTCCGGATCCCCGACGTGCTCGCGCGCTCCGGCGCGCGGCTCCGGGAGATCGGGACGACGAATCGCACCCGCGTCGCCGACTACGAGCGCGCGATCGGGCCCGAGACGGCGCTGCTCCTGCGCGTACACCAGTCGAACTTCCGCGTCGTCGGCTTCACCGAGCAGCCGCGGCTCGAGGAGCTCGTCCGCGTGGGCCGGGCCCACGGTCTGCCGGTCGTCGACGACCTGGGCTCCGGCGTCCTGGTCGAGCTCGAAGGCGAGCCGTCCGCGAAGGACGCGCTCGACGCGGGCGCCGATCTCGTCTCCTTCTCGGGCGACAAGCTGCTCGGCGGCCCGCAAGCCGGGATCGTGATCGGCCGCGCGGAGCTCGTCGAGCGCCTGCGCCGCCACCCGCTTCAGCGCGCGCTGCGCGCGGACAAGCTCACGCTCGCTGCCCTGGAGGCGACGCTGGCGCTCTACCTGGAGCCGGAACGCGCGCTCGAGCGGCTGCCCGTGCTGCGGATGCTGCGCGAGGAGGCGGCCGACGTTCGCGCCCGAGCGGAGCGGCTCGCGTCGGCGCTCGGAGGCGAGGTCGAGGAAACGGTCGCCCGCGTCGGCGGCGGAGCCTTGCCGCTCGCCGAGCTGCCGAGCTTCGCGTGCGCCGTCGAGGAAGAGCTCGCGGCGCCTCTTCGCGCGGGCGAGCCGCCGGTCGTGGCGATCGTCCGCGACGGCCGCTGCCTGCTCGACTGCCGCACGCTCTCGGACGCGGACGCCGACGAGGTCGCCGCCGCGGTCACGCGCGCCCGCTCGTGAGCGAGACGATCTCGGAGCTCCTGCGCGGGGCGATCGCGACGCGCGTCACCGGGCTCGTCGCCGAGCTCGGGGTCGCGGACGCACTCGCCGCCGGGCCGCGGCCGGTCGACGAGGTGGCCGCAGAGGTCGGCGCGGACGCCGAGACGCTGGGCAGGTTTCTCCGCGCGCTGGCGAGCGACGGCGTCTTCGCCGAGACGGCGCCGGGCGTCTACGGGAACACTGAGGCGTCGGAGCTCCTCGGCAGCGCCGGCTCCTGGGGAGCGTTCGCGCAGCTCTACGGCGGGATCTGGCACCGCGTCGCCGGCCGGCTCGAAGCGGGCGGCGGCCGCGCGATCGACGACTTCTGGGCGTGGCTCGCCGAGCATCCGCGCGAAAGGGCGCTCTTCGACCTCGCGATGGAAGAGGGCAAGGAGCGGCGGGCCGAACGGCTGGAGCAGGTGGCCTGGCGCGGCGACGAGACGGTCGTCGACGTCGGCGGCGGCAACGGCTCCCTGCTCGCCGCGCTGCTCGAGCGCCGGCCGGGCCTGCGCGGAATCGTCTTCGACCTCC
>JBPYFE010000149.1:0-8422 GCA_051986525.1 Gaiellaceae bacterium | reverse complement strand
CGAGTTCTTCGCCGATCCGTTCAATCTCGAGGCGATCACGCCCGGCTGGCTCCGCTTTCGGATCGTGGAGGCGCCCGACCGCATTCACGAGGGCGCGGTGCTCCGGTACAAGCTCCGGCTCTTCGGGGCGCCGATCGGCTGGAGGACCGAGATCGTCGACTGGTCGCCGCCGCACCGGTTCACGGACGTCCAGCGCGAGGGGCCGTATCCGCTCTGGGAGCACCGGCACGCCGTCGCACCCGCGCGGGACGGATCGGCGATCACGGACGAGGTCCGGTATCGGCTCCCCGGCGGCCCGCCCGAGCCGCTCGTGCACGCCGTCGTCCGCCGCTGCCTCGATGCGATCTTCGACTTCCGCGCGCGGCGTCTGCGTGAGCTACTCGGCTGAACGGCTGATCAGCAGGAGCATCGCCTGGCCACGCGACGATTCAAGCCCCGCCGAGCAGGCCGCGCTCGCGGACGAGCTCGATCGAGAGCGTCTTGTAGCCGCCTCGTCGAAGAGGACGACCATCTTGTCGGCCTCGTAGCGCTCGACCGTCCCCTCCCCCCATTCCTCGTGCCGGACCCGGGCGGAGAGCGGGAACGGCTGGTCCTCGCGCTGCGCGACGAGCCCGGCCTCGCAGTTGTCGCAGAAGCCGCACGGCTCCTCGCGCGGCTCGCCGAAGTAGTTGAGCAGGAAGAGGCGGCGGCAATCGCGCAGCTCCGCGTACGCCCGCATCATCTCGACGCGCGAGCGCTCGAACTCGCGGTAGCGCTCCTGCGCCTCGACCGCCTGGTGCGCCGCGCGCGCGTTGTCGTCGAGAGCCTCGACCTCGCCGCTCGGCAGGACCCCGATCGCGCCCGCCTCCTCGAGCCGCGAGAGCGCCGTGGTCAGCTTCGAGTCCGTCAGACCCGTCTCTTCCTTCAGCTCGGTCGGCTCGACCGGCCCGTCCGCCTCTGCCACGGCTTCGGCGACCGCCTCGACCTGCTCGAGCTCGAGCCGGGCGGCGCCGCCGAAGAAGCGCCGCGCCGCAGCATCGGCGGGCCGGTAGAAGAGGACCGCGTCGGCGCGCCCGCCGTCGCGGCCCGAGCGGCCGATCTCCTGGTAGTAGGAGTCGACGGAATCGCTCGGCTCGGCGTGGAAGACGAAGCGGACGTTCGGCTTGTCGATGCCCAGACCGAAGGCGATCGTCGCGCAGACGACCTCGAGCTCGTCCGCCATGAACGCCTCCTGGACCTCGTCGCGCACGCGGCTCGCAAGGCCCGCGTGGTACGCACCGGCGCGGACGCCGCGCTCGCCCAGCGCCGAGGCGAGCTCCTCCGCCTCCGCTCGCGTTCCCGTGTAGACGATCCCCGGCTTCGCCGCGGAGGCGACGGCGTCGAGCAGCGCCTCCAGCTTCGACTTCTCGTCCTCGTGCCACTCGACCGCCAGGTGGATGTTCGGCCGGTCGAACCCACGGACGATCACGCGCGGCTCGCGCATGCGCAGACGCTCGACGATCTCGCTCCGGACGGGCGGCGCCGCCGTCGCGGTCAGCGCGGCGACCCGCGGGTGGCCGAGCTCCTCGATCACGGAGCCGAGCCGCAGGTAGTCCGGCCGGAAGTCGTGGCCCCACTCGCTGATCGCGTGCGCCTCGTCGACGACGAAGAGCGAGATGTCCGCGGCCCGGAGCCGCTCGATCGTCTCCTCGTTCGCGAACTGCTCCGGGGCCAGGAAGAGGAACTCGAGCTCGCCGTCCTCGACCTCCTCGAGCGTCTCCTCGCGGCGGCGGGCGCTCAGGGTCGAGTTCAGCTCCGCCGCCTCGCCCGCGCGGCCCGCGTCGATCGACTCGACCTGGTCGCGCTGGAGCGCGATCAGCGGCGAGACCACCAGCGTCGTACCGGGCAGCAGCTCGCCCGCGATCTCGTACACCGCCGACTTCCCCGAGCCGGTCGGCATGACGACGAGCGCGTCCTCGCCGGCGAGGACCGCCTCGATCCCCTCGCGCTGACCCGGACGCAGCCCGTCGAAGCCGAAGCGCTCGCGCGCGACCTTGTCGATAGTCCGGTTGGCGTCCATCTGCGTCTGGAATAGTCACCGTAGCGAGTCCGTTTTCGCCTCACGATGAAGCTCGAAGGCGTCCACCACGTCACCGCGATCACCGCCGACGCTCCGCGGAACGTCGACTTCTACGCCGGCACCCTCGGGCTCAGGCTCGTCAAGAAGACGGTCAACCAGGACGACCCGACCGTCTACCACCTCTTCTACGCGGACGAGGACGGCGACCCGGGGTCCGACATCACCTTCTTCGAGTACCCGGGCGCGCGCCAGGGCCGCGCCGGCGCCGGGATGGTCCACACCGTCCAGTGGCGCGTGGGGTCGGGCGAGGCGGTCGACTTCTGGGAGAAGCGGCTCGACAACCACGTGCTCGAGCGGCGCGACGGCCGGCTGACGTTCGTCGACCCGGAGGGCCTGCGCCACGAGCTCGCCGTCGTCGAGACATCCGACGCGCCGCTCGTCGCCGACCATCCCGAGGTTCCGGCCGAGCTCGCGCTCCAGGGCTTCGACGGCGTGCGGGCCTTCGCGGCCGACCCGGCCCGTAGCCGCGACTTCCTCGAGCAGGCGCTCGAGTTCGAGCCGCGCGAGGGCGAGACCTGGGAGGCCCGCGGCGAGCAGCGCGGCGGGACGTACCACTACGACGCCGCGCCCGAGAACCCGGGCATCGGCGGCGCCGGGACCGTCCACCATGTCGCGTGGGCCTCGCCGATGGGCGACCACGAGAAGTGGCGCGAGCGCGTCGCCGCGGCGGGCGCGCACGTGACGCCGATCGTCGACCGCTTCTACTTCAAGTCGATCTACTTCCGCGAGCCGAGCGGCGTTCTCTTCGAGATCGCCACGATCGGCCCCGGCTTCGCGACGGACGAGCCGCTCGAGCACCTCGGCGAGCGCCTCTCGCTGCCGCCCGATTTCGAGCACCTGCGCGAGCAGGTCGAGCCGATCCTGACGCCGCTGCCGAACCCGCGCGAGACGGCCGCGGCCAGATGAGTCTCCAGTATCGGCTCCGTCCGGCCGCAGGCGAGGCGGAGGGTGCGCTCGTGCTCTTCCACGGGCGCGGCGCGGACGAGAACGACCTCTTCCCGCTGCTCGACTACCTCGACCCGCGGCGGAAACTCGTCGGCGCGACGCCGCGCGGCCCCCTGTCGCTGCCGCCGGGTGGCGCGCACTGGTACGTCGTCCACGAGATCGGCTACCCGGACAAGCAGACCTTCGACGCGACCTACGCGCTCGCGACGGACTGGCTCGACGCGCTCGCGGCCGAGACGGGCGTGCCCCCGGAGCGAACGATCCTCGGCGGCTTCTCGCAGGGCGCCGTGATGACGTACGCGCTCGGGCTCGGGAGCGGTCGTCCTCGCTACGCGGGGCTGATCCCGCTCAGCGGCTTCATGCCGACCGTCGACGGACTGGAGCTCGACCTCGCGGACGCGCCGCCCGTCGCGATCGGCCACGGCACCTACGACCAGGTGATCTCGGTCGAGTGGAGCCGGCGCGCGAAAGCGGCGCTCGAGGAGGCCGGCGCCGACGTGCTCTACCGGGAGTACCCGCTCCCGCACGCCATCGACCCGGCGTTCCTCGACGAGCTCGTCCCGTGGCTAGGTCACGCGCTCGACGCCGTCGAGGAGCCGCCAGTTCCCTCGTAGCGCCCGCTCGGCCGCCTCGGCGAGACGATCCACGTCTTCGTCCGGGACGTCGGCGAGCGCCTCGCGGGCCGCCGCCGCGTGCTCGACGTCGAGCTTCGCGTGCAGCGCGAAGTACTCGGTCGTCGGCTCGTCGCCGCGGAACCCGTAGTGCTCGACCAGGCCACGCAGCTTCGTCTCGGCGATCGCCGGCTGCGCCGACTCGACGGCATAGAGCACCGCGAGCGCCCCGAGGCGATCCTCGCGCGTCCACGCCTCAGCGCACCCGCGCGTCTCAGCGGTCGGCTCTCGGTCGAGGTCGGCGTCGAGCGCGCCGGCGAACTCGTCCCAGAGCGCAACGTGTTCGGCTTCCTCGCGTGCGTGCTCCGAGTCGCCCGCGGCGGCGGCGCTCGCCGCGACCGCGCAGACGGCGTGCCGGTACTCGCCGGCGTAGAACGCGAGCTCCTCCCGGCTCAGCTCGCCGCGTTCCCAGCGGACGTAGAACGGATGCTGCAGGACGTCCCAGCGGCGCCGGGCCTCGTCGATTCGGGCACAGAGATCCATCGAGCTCCTCTCGTCGAACGCGACCCCGCGAGCGGGATCCTAGAGGGAGCGCTAGCCGACGGCGTCGACGACGTCGGGATCCGGCAGCGGCACGACCGTCGCCTGCCGGTGGATGACCCGGCGCGCGTAGAGCCGCTCGTCCGCGGCACGGTAGAGCGAGAGGGCGTTCGATCCGTCCTGGGGGTACGCGGCCCAGCCGAACGTGACCGCGAAGCCGTCGTCGGCGAGCAGCCGCTGCAGGTACGCCGCCACCTTGCCGGCGTCGGCGGCACTCGAAGCGAAGGTGAGCACGGCGAACTCGTCGTCGCCGACACGCGCCACCTCGTCGCCGGGCTGGAGCGAGTGCAGCAGCCGGCTCGCGACCTCGCGGAGGACGTCGTCGGCGTGCAGCGCGCCGCGGTTCGTCCGCTCGGCGAAGGCGTCGACGTCGCCGACGAGCAGCGCGAACGCCTCGTCGCGCGCGAGCCGGTCGCCGATCGCCCGCTCGAAGGCGCGCGTGTTAGGGAGGCCGGTCAGCGCGTCGCGCTCTGCCAGGAGCTCGAGCTCGCCCATCAGGACGCGCGTCCGCTTCGCGAAGTAGCCGGTGACGACGCCGACCGTCATGTAGGTGACGAAGCGGATCCCGGTGCTCGTCTGCAGGACCTCGCTCGAAGGGATGTGATGGTTGATCAGGATCCCGGCCGCGAACAGCGCCGTGCAGACCGTCGCCGCGGCGGCGCCCCACAGCGGTCCCGTCGCGAGCGCGGCGAGGATGATCGAGACGTAGAAGAAGTGGCCGATCCCGAGGCCCGGGCGCTCGTAGAAGACGAAGGCGAGAAAGAAGCCCACGCTGCTCAGAGCCCAGGCAGCGAGCAGCCCACGCCGAAGCCGCAGATCCAGCATGCAGAAAAGATCGCCCGGAACGGCCCTCCGCGACGTCCCCCAAACGGGTAAAGGCGCCGACCAGATTCGAACTGGTGTACGAGGCTTTGCAGGCCTCTGCCTAACCTCTCGGCCACGGCGCCGCGGGGAGGAATCGTAGCCGGGCTCCCTGGGTAGTCCTTGGGCGTGAGCCAGCTCAGTCTCGACGCGAACGGCGACGGAACCGCCGCCGGGCTGATCCCGCCGCGGCCGAGCCTGAAGAAGCTTCGCGATGCGGCGGCCGGTTGCAAGGCGTGCCCGCTCTGGGAGACCGGGACGCAGACGGTCTTCGGCGAGGGCGCGGCCAAGGCGGACGTCGTCTTCGTGGGCGAGCAGCCGGGCGACCGGGAGGACGTCGAGGGGCGCCCGTTCGTCGGCCCGGCCGGACAGCTGTTCGACCGCGCCCTCGCCGAGGCCGAGATCGACCGGACGCAGGTCTACGTCACGAACGTCGTCAAGCACTTCAAGTGGAAGCCACAGGGCAAGCGGCGGATCCACCAGAAGCCGAACTGGCGCGAGATCGCCGCCTGCCGGCCGTGGCTCGACGCCGAGGTCGCCGTCCTCAAGCCGCGCGTGCTCGTCTGCCTCGGCGCGACCGCGGCGCAGGCGCTGCTCGGCAAGGACTTCCGCGTCTCGCGCCAGCGCGGCGAGCTGGTCGAGTCGCCGCTCGCGGAGAAGGCGATCGCGACCGTGCACCCGTCCTCGATCCTCCGCGGCGACAACCGCGAGCTCGAGTTCGAGGAGTTCGTCCACGACCTGAAGCTCGTCGCGGGCCTGATCTAGAAGAAGTCCGGGTCGTCCTCCGGCTCGTTGTCGCCGAACGGGTCGTTGCGCCGGTTCCGGCGCACCAGGAAGACGAACCAGGCGGCGATCATCGGCACGAGCAGCAGCACCCAGGCGTCGCGCCAGGCGATCGAGAACCAGAGCGCGGCCGCTGCCGCGGCCGCGCTCCAGTGCAACATCCGCACCTCACGGGGGCGGAGGGATTCGTACAACTCGCGCATCACTTAGCCACCGGGGAGGATGTTGGCGACGCTCGTGATCGCGTTGCGCACGTTGCTCGAGAGCAGCGTGATGGCGCCGATCACCGCGATCGTGATCACCGCCAGGACGACGCCGTACTCCGCCATGGTCTGGCCCTCCTCGCGCTTGCGCAGCTGGGCGGCTGCGTCTGCGGCGTACGCCTGCGCGAAAGCGAAGAGCTTCAGCAAAGGATTCACCTCCCTTCGTGCTTCTCGGGGGTTCCTACCTCGGCTGTATCGCGGGGGGTGCGTCGCCACGCGTGATTCCTCCTACTTCTGGCGTGGCCGCTCCGCCCGGTTTCCAGCTACTGCCGCCTACATCGGCGTGCGAAAAACCCGGGACATCCCTCGCAGGAGCTATTCGCGCAGGAAGCGCCCGATCGAGGCCGCGAGCTCGTCCGGGATCTCCTCCGCCATGTGGTGGCCGGAGTCCAACCCGTAGCCCGTGACGTCGTCCGCCCAGCCGTCCCAGAGCGGAATCGGGTTCCCGTAGAGCTCTTCGGTGTCGTCGCGCAGCGCCCAGAGCAGGAGCACGGGGCTCGTGATCTTCTTCCCGGCCGCGCGGTCGGCCTCGTCGTCCTCGCGGTCGACGGTCAGGCCGGCGCGGTAGTCCTCGAGCATCGCGTGGACGACCTTCGGGTCGTGGAGAGCGCGCCGCAGATCCGCGTACGCCTCCTCCCCCATCAGCTCGCGGTCGACCTTGTACCAGGCGTCCGGGTCGGCGTCGATCACGCGCTCGGCGGGCTTCTCGGTCTGAGCGAAGAAGAACCAGTGCCACCACATCGACGCGAACTTGACGTCGCAGCGGGCGAGCCGCTCGAGCAGCGGCACGCCGTCCATGGCGACGACGTGGGTGACCCGTTCGGGATGGTCGAGCGCGAGCCGCGGCGCGACCATCGAGCCGCGGTCGTGGCCGACGACGGCGAACCGCTCGTGGCCGAGGTGCGTCATCAGCGCGGCGACGTCGTTCGCCATCGCGCGCTTCGAGTAGGTCGCGTGGTTCGGAAGCTCCGGCGGGTGCGAGGACTCGCCGTAGCCGCGCAGGTCCGGGCAGACCACGGTGAACTCGCCCGCGAGCAGCGGCGCGACCTTGTGCCAGGTGACGTGCGTCCGCGGATGGCCGTGCAGGAGCACGACCGCAGGGCCGGAGCCGCCGTGCCGTACGCGCAGCGTGACCTCGCCGAGCTCGATCCGCTCGAGCGTGAACCCCCCGAACACGCGCGCGATGCTAGTTGCTACTTCATCCGCATCGCGACGTCCATCTTCCTGACGGACGTGCGGCTACCGGGGGTGTCCTCGCTCGGCATCGACTGCAGGATCTGGTCGGCCTGCTGGTAGTCGTCCTCCGAGTCGACGATCAGGACGACGAGCGACTTCTGCGCGCCTGGCTCGTGCAGGACGATCAGTTCGCCGTCGGGCATTCCTTCCGGCGGGTCGCCGCTCTCCATCCTGCTCTTCAGGTCATCCATCCGCTCGCTGCTGACGCCGTCGAACTCGACCACACGTGCGACTGCCATCTCCGAACCTCCTTGGTGGGTTCGGAGGACCCTACGCCTCGCGCGCGTCCTAGTGCTTCTTCTTCGTCGTCTTCTTCTTGCAGACGCCGAGCCTGGCGCCGTGCTTGCGCAGGGTCCTTGCCTTCGCGGGCGTCACGTGCACCGTGTGAGCGCGGTAGCAGAGCGTCACGAGCGCCTGCTTCTTCTTCGCCGCCTTCGCCGTGACCGACTCCGTGACCTCGGGAGCTGCGTTGAAGTTGCCGTCCCCGGCCTGGTCGTACTTGACCGTGCAGATCCCGGAGGTCTTCGTGATCGTGAAGACGGCGCCGACGTTCGTGCAGGAGCCTGCGCTGCCGTAGCTCACCGACAGCCCCGAGCTCGCCGAGCCCGCGACGGTGAAGTGCGACTTGTAGACCGCGCTCGCCGGGGCGTGCGACGTGACCGTGATCGTCTGGTTCGCCTTCTGCGCCGTCACCGTCTCCGTCACCTGCGGTGCCGCGTTGTAGTTCGGGTTCCCGGCCTGGTCGTACCTGACGCTGCAGGTTCCGCTGCCGCTGGTGATCGTAAAGTGGCCGCCGGTATTGGAGCAGGAGCCTGAGCTCGAGAAGCTGACCGGGTTGCCGGAGCCGCCGCCGGTCGCGGCGACGTCGAAGCTCGTGCCGTAGACGGCGCTCGCGGGAGCGTGCGTGGTCACGTTGATCGCCTGGCTGCCCTTGGTCGCCGTCACCGTCTCGGTCACCTGCGGCGCCGCGTTGTAGTTCGCGTCGCCGGCCTGGTCGTACTTGACGGTGCACGTCCCGGTGCCGC
>JBPYFE010000148.1:0-13566 GCA_051986525.1 Gaiellaceae bacterium | reverse complement strand
CGCGCTCGTCCGTCCCGCCGAGCAGGCCCAGCGACTCGAGCCGGTCGACGGTCCCGGCCGCCAGGTCGTTCCTGGCGCGGCGCTCGATCTTGGCCTGGCGAAGCTTCGAGCGGATCCGCTCCGCGCGGGCCGAGAGCGCCGCCGCCTCGCCCGCGAGCTGGTCGGCGTAGACGGCGAGGTCGACTTCGCGCACGCGTGGACCGTACGCAGCCGCGGGTGACTCGTCTGTGACGAATCGGCGCCGATCCGGAACTAGACGCGGCTCGACGGACAGAGGTCGGTGAGGACGCACTGCTCGCAGAGCGGCGCGCGCGCGATGCAGACGCGGCGTCCGTGCCAGATCAGCAGGTGCGGAAAGTCCCCCCAATGCTCGCGCGGCACGAGCTTCACGAGGTCGCGCTCGATCTTGACCGGGTCCTCCTGACGCGTCAGACCGAGGCGCTGCGACAAGCGCCGCACGTGCGTGTCGACGACGATCCCCTGCGGCTCGCCGAGCTCCGCGGCGACGACGTTCGCGGTCTTGCGGGCGACACCCGGCAGCCGAACGAGCTCTTCGAGCCGCCGCGGGACCTCGCCGTCGTAGTCCTCGAGCAGCATCTTCATCGTCCCGCGGAGGGACTTCGCCTTCTGCCGGAAGAAGCCGGTCGCGAAGATGTCGCGCTCGAGCTCGGCCTGCGGCACGGCGAGGTAGTCCTCCGGCGTGCGGTACTTCTCGAACAGCCGCTCCGTGACCCGGTTCACGTTCACGTCGGTCGTCTGCGCCGAGAGCATCACGGAGACGAGCAGCTCGAGGTCGTTGCGGAACCTGAGCGCGATCGTCGCGTCGGGGTGAGCAGCGGCGAGTCGCTCGATGATCGGCACGATGCGGGCGCGCCTCGGCCCGACGCGCCGCCGCGCCTCGCGGACGAAGCTCCGCGGCATCAGGCGAACGCGCCCTCGGCGCGTCCGTCGCCCCCGAAGCGCCGCTCGACGAAGCGCCGCAGGAGGAAGAACGAGAACCAGGACAGCTCCGCGGCCGCCGGCGAGGCGAACGCGATCGGGATCGAGACGCCGAAGACGACGACGGGGATCAAGGAGCGCGCGGCGAGATAGCGCGCCCTGGCGCGGGTCACGTCCGCCAGGCCCGAGCGCCAGGCATAGATCCAGAGCGCAGTCGAGACGAGGCCCGCGAGCGAGAGGCTCGCCGCGTAGAGGACGACGGCCGAGCGGTGCGCGCCGTACCGTCCGAGCACGGCGGTCGGGTACGGCAGGAACGCGATCAGGCCCAGGAAGGCGAGGTTGAGCACGATCAGCCGGTGGTCGAAGCGGCGGATGTGTGCGAAGAGGCGGTGGTGCGCCATCCAGAAGAGGCCGATCACGGCGAAGCTCAGCGCGTACGAGGCGACGCGCGGCCAAGCGTCGAGCAGGTGGTCCGACAGCGTCGCGTCGCTCACGCTCGAGGGGAGGGACGGCACCTTCAGGTCGATCACGAGCAGCGTGATCGCGATCGCGAAGACGCCGTCGCTGAAGAAGATGATCCGGTCGAGCTCAGTCGTCCGCTCGGGCGCCGCTTCCACGGCGCGACGCTAACCGACCGCGGATTCCGCCGGGACCAGCTCTTCGCGGTGCTGGCGCAGGCGCGGCCCGGCGCAGACGAGGTCGAGGGCCGGACAGCCGGCGCAGACGAACTCGCTCGGCGTCGGCTCGAAGACGCCGGCCTGGATCCGCGCGATCGCCTCGGACAGCTCGGCCTCGAGCTCGGGCAGCTCGTCGCGCGTGAACGTGTGCGAGACGATCTCGTCGGGCCGCTCCAGGAACTGGTAGACGACCTCGACCTCGTCCGCGCCGGCGCGCAGGCACGCGAGCGCGTAGACGAGGCGCTGGATCCGGTAGTCGCGTTCTGCGACCTCGGCCGGCGTCGCCTCTTCGAGAACGTTCGTCTTGTAGTCGACGACGAGCGCCCGCGACCCGTCGCGCTGGAGGACGTCGAGCCGGCCGTGCAGGAGGACGCCGTCGTACTCGAACGCGAACGGGCGCTCCGGCGCCGCGCCCTCGAGGCCGGCGAGGCGGCGCGCGAGCTCGGACGAGCAGTAGGCGTCGACGAAGCCGGCGACCCGCTCGAGGTCGTCGTCCGTGGCCGCCGGGTAGCGCGCGCGGATCGTCTCGGCGAGCTCCTCGCGGGACGGCGCGGTCGGATCGCGCAGGTCGGTCAGCTCCAGCAGGTGATGGACGCTGTCGCCGATCTCGGTCGCCGCCAGGCCTTCGTGCCCCGGAACCGTGCCGGCCGCGTCGCGCGGCCGCATGCCGGCGACGCGCTCGGCGTAGTAGCGGTACGAGCAGGCGTCGAAGAGCGTGAGCGCGCTGTAGGAAAGACGACGGACCTTGTGCAGCGGCGGAGCCGGGATCGGCGCGAGCTCTGGAAGCGTCGGCGCCGTCGTCGGCTCGGGCGCGGCGCCGTTCGCGTCGAACAGCGCCAGCTGGCCGGGCTCGGGCGCCGGCTCCGCGTCGGCGTCGGGCGACGGGCTGGGCTCCGCGGCGGGAGCGAAGCGGTCGAGCCGGACGAGGACGCGGGCGCCCTCCCGCTCGAGCTCGAGCGGGAGCTCGGCAGCGTCGTCGAGGCTCTCCACGTCGAGCCGCCCGAGCACCCAGCCGATCGGCGTCCGCTCGTCCGCCGCGCGCTCGGGGTCGATCGAGCCGGCGACGAGCAGGCGGTCGATCGCCCGCGTCATCGCCACGTAGTACAGGCGCCGGCGCTCCGCCTCGGCCTCCTCCCGGCTCGCGGCGCGAACCTCCTCGTAGGCGCTGGTTGGCTTGCGCACGCCGGTGGCCGGGTGTGCGACGCGGAAGCCGAACCTGCCGTCTGGGAGCGCGAGGATCTCGTCCGCACCCGGCGCGGCGCGGTCGCGGCCGGCGTCGGCGACGACGACCACCTTGAACTCGAGCCCCTTCGCCGCGTGGATCGTCAGCAGGCGGATCACGTCCGCGTCCTCCTCCTCGGCGACGGCCTCGAGCTCCCTCGCCCCCGCCTCGTCCTGCTCGCGGACGAAGCGCACGAAGCCCTCGACGTCGGCGCCGCGCAGTTCCTCGTACGAGCGCGCGAGGCGGGCGAGCTTGCGCAGGTTCGCGTAGCGGCGGCGGCCGTCCCACTGCGCGAGTACGGCGAGGTCGTAGTCGTGCGCGGCGACGATCTCTTCGCACAGCCGCTCGAGCGAGAGCGTCGGCGCCGCGGCGACGAGCCGCTCGTACCGCTGGCGAAACGCCTGGAAGAGGCGGGCGTCGCGCGGCTCCAGCCCCTCGGGCAACGTGCGCTCGAGCCCCTTGAAGAGCGGCCGCTTGGGCGCCGCGCGCCGTAGCACGACGAGCGCGTCGTTCGAGACGCCGACGAGCGGCGACGCGAGCACCGTCAGCAGCGCTTCGTCGTCGTACCGGTTGTGCAAGAGGCGCAGGTAGGCGAGCAGGTCGGCGACCTGCTGCTGGCCGAAGTAGCCGCGGCCCGTCGTCCGGTAGGTCGGCAGGCCGAGCGCGCGCAGCTCCTCCTCGTACCACTCGGCGTCGGTGCCCGCGGCGAAGAGGAGCACGATCTCGCCGGGCTTGGCGGCGCCCGACTCGACCAGCTCGTGGACGCGCCGCGCGACCGCACGGGCCTCGCCGCGGCGCCAGTGCGTGCCGCTGCCGCCGTAGCTCGACTTGTCCGTGACGAGCAGCTCGACCGGCGTCCCGAAGACCGGGTCGGGGAAGTCGCCCGACGCCGCGAGCGGCTGGAACTCGTCCCCGAAGTCGGCGCGGAAGAGGTGGTTCACCGCGGCGAGCACCTCGGGCCGCGAGCGGTAGTTGAGCGTCAGCGGGAGCAGCTCGGTCGCCAGCTCGCGCCGCTCGCGGAAGACGTTCACGTCGGCGTGGCGGAAGCCGTAGATCGACTGGAACTCGTCGCCGACGAAGAACAGGTCGTCCCCGGCGATCAGGTCGATCAGCTCGCACTGGAGCCGGTTGGTGTCCTGGAACTCGTCGACCATGACCGCCCGGAACCGCCACTGCTCGCGCTGCTTGACCTCGGCGTGCTCGCGCAGCAGGTCGCGCGCGGCGAGCTGAAGATCCTCGAAGTCGACGCCGGACTCGCGTTCCTTCGCCGACGTGTACGTGCGGGCGAACGCCTCGAGCAGCTCCTGGAGCAGCTCGCGGTCGCGCGTCGCGACCTCGTCGAGCGCAGCCTGCTCGACCGCCTTCCGCGCCTCTTCGTAGCTCTCGAACCGCTCGCGAGGGCCGCCGCGCGTGGCGAACTCTGAGAGGTCGAGCAGGTCGTCGGCGCGCCGGTCGCGCTCGAGCAACTCGAGCAGCCGCGCGGCCTGGGCGCGCTGCTCGTCGTGGCCCTGCTCGCCGACCACGCAGCGGGCTGCGTCGCGCAAGGCCTCGATCCGAGCCGGGAGCGCCGGACCTCCGCCGACCTCGAGGTCGAGCGGACGGCCCGCCGCGCGGAGCGTCTCGTAGACGCCGGTCAGCATCCGCCGCAGGCCGCCGGCGCCGTAGGTCGCGAGCAGCCGGAGCCGCTCCGGGTGGTCGCCCGCGCAGAACTCGCCGAGCGCCGTCTCGAAGGCCTCGCCGCGGAGCACGCGCGCCTGGCTGTCGTCGAGGACGCGGAAGCGCGGGTCGAGCCCCGCCGCGAACGGATAGGCCTTCAGCAGCCTGTGGCAGAAGCCGTGGATCGTCGAGATCCAGGCGCCGTCGAGCTGCCGCGCGAGCTCGGGCCGTCCGCGGTCGAGCAGCTCGCGCCGGATCCGCGCGCGAAGCTCGCCCGCGGCGCGCTCGGTGTACGTGATCACGAGCACGGAGCCGACGTCGACGCCCTCGTCGCAGACGGCGTTCGCGAACCGCTCGACGAGCACGCGCGTCTTCCCCGTCCCTGCGCCCGCCGAGACGAAGACGTGCCCGCGGGCGTCGATCGCGGCGCGCTGTTCGGGGTTCGCCTCCCGCGCGCTCATGCCCGCTTCACGCGGCAGATCCGCCAGAGCTCGCACCAGGGCGGGCAGTCGCCGCCCTTGGGATCGTGCTTCACGTCGCCGGTCCGGATCCGGTCGACGAACCCGCGCGCGAGGTCCTGCGCCCGGTCGACCTGCCCCCAGAACGCCTCCTCTTCGAGGTAGTCGTTGCGCGAGAACCCGGGCACGCCGTCGTCGCGCGCCTCGGCCCGAAGCAGCCCGCGCGCGTCGCGCTTGCCGGAAAGCGCGCGGTAGATCCCGCCGAGCGGCTCGACCCCGACTAGGTCCCGCAGGACGAGCATGTAGAGCGGGATCTGCAGCTTCAGCTCCGACTCGATCTGCGCCGCCGAGTGCGCGGTCTTGCCCGACTTGTAGTCCTGGACGATCCCGCGCGCGCTGAACGGATCGACGTCGATCCGGTCGATCTTCCCGGAGAGCGTGAAGCCCCCGAGATCGAGGCCCCGCTGGAGCTCCGGCGCCGAGCGCTCGGAACCGAAGCCGACCTCGAACTTCCGGGGAACGAGCCGGAGCTCGGACGAGGCCTCGTCACGGACGAACTGCTCGAGGTCGCGCAGCAGCCCTTGCTCGAGCTCGCGCCGCTTGAGCTCCGTGAGCTCCATGCGAACACCCTCGACCGCGTCGCGGACGCACTCGCGGAGGAACTCGAGCGCCTCGTCGAGGTGCTCGGTGTCGAGCTTCTCGATCCCGAGCCGCTTCGGGACGCCGGCGAAGAACTTGTGCAGCGCGGAGTGCGCGACGCCGCCGCGCAGGCGGGCATCGACCTGCTGGTCGATCGAGCGCGGGTCGAGCAGCCGGTCGACGAACCAGATCGACGAGCAGTCGGCGAACGACTCGAGCTCGGTGACGCCGAAGCTCGACTTGGCGCCGAGCTCGGCGAGGACGGCGGCGTCCGTCAGCCGCGTCGGGCGGTCGAACGCGCCGAGCGCGCGCTCGAGCCGGCGCTGCCAGCCGTTCGCGAGCGCGAGCGACCGTGCGGCCTCCTCGTCCGTCGGCGCGAGCGACGCGAGCGCGCGCAGGCGCTCCCGCTCCGTCGGCGCCTGCTCGAGCGGCCAGGTCAGCGCCGAGAGCGGCCGACGCGTGGTCGCGCGGCGGACGTCGTCCTCGTCGTAGAGGCCGCGAACCTCGTCCCAGAACGGGCTCGGCTCCCGCGGCGACCCCTCGTCGCTCGCCGCCTCGCGGACGAGGTAGAGCCGCCGGGTCGCGCGCGTGCACGCGGTGTAGAAGAGGTAGCGGTCGCGCTCGACGGAATCCGGGCGCGCGAGGCGCGCGTGGCGGAGGCGCGCGTCGAGCTCCCGGCGCGCCTCGTCGTCCAGGAACGGCGACGTGTCGCCGCGGCGCGGAAGCGTCCCCTCCTCGAGGCCGAGCACGAAGACGACTTCGTAGCGTCGGGTCCGCGCACGCAGGAGGTCGACGACGTCGACGCAACCGGCCTCCGCCGAGCCGCCCGCGCGAACCGGAGCTCGCTCGAGGGCGGCGACGATCTCGTCGGGCGAGAGCGAGCCCGCGAGCGCGAGCCAGCCGTCCAGCTCGTCGACGAGACGGGAGCTCGCCTCGAAGGCACGGAGGTCGTCCCGCGAGCTCTCGCCGACGGGAGGCGCCTCGAGCCCGTAGGCCGCGCGGAGCATGAAGCGCGCGAGCTCGCGAACCGCATCGAGCGGCGAGGCCGCCTTGCGCACGAGCTCGAGCGGCGGCAACGGATGCCCGTCGCGATGGCGGATCGTCTCCTCCTCGGTCAGCGGACCGGCCTCGACCGCCCGGCCGCGCAGCCGACCCTCGAGCCAGTCCACGCTCGCGCGCGAGAGCCCGGAGTACGGAGAGCGGAGGAAGCCGTAGAGGTCGGCGCGGTCGCCGTCCTGCCACGCGAACCGGAGCAGCGACAGCAGCGCGCCGCCGAACGCGGTCTGGTCGAGCCGGATCCGTCCCTCGACGGCGAACGGCACGCCGAGCGAGCCGAGCGCCGTCTCGAGCGGGGCGCGGTAGCGCTCGACCGACGGACAGACGATCGCGATCTCGTCCGGCGCCGTTCCGGCTCGGATCAGCTCCAGCAGCTCTTCGCCGACGAGCTCGAGCGCACCGCGGCGTCCGGCGGCCTCGAAGAAGCGGAGCGAGCCGTCGAGTGCCTGCGGCGGCGGCGCGGGCTCGGCGAAGAGGCCGCGCTCGAGGTGCGCGAGCGCAGGCGGGCGCACCTCCGGCCGCGGCGGCAGCTCCTCGATGCGAGGCCGCGCCAGCTCCGCGAGATCCGCGGCCGTCCGCTGCAGCGAGGCGAAGGCCGGCCGGTTCGGCTCGTACGGGAGCGACACGGTCACGTCGGCCCGGCCGGCGAGCGCCTGGAGCAACGCCCACTGCGCGCCCGTCAGGTCCTCGAAGCCGTAGGCGAAGACGGGGCGCCCGTCCCAGGCGGCGAGCTCGCTCCCGAGCCGCTCGGCCGCGCGACGGCGCTCGACGTCTCGGTCCCAGATCCCGAGCCGGTCGAGCTCGGCGCGATAGCTGCCGTAGAGCTCGGCGAGGTCGCCGTCGACCTCGCCGACGTCGACGAGGCCGGACTCGAGCTCGCCGAGCGTCGCGACGAGCGCGTCCGCGAAGCCGCCGAAGCGGGCCGAGCGCGTCCAGCCGTTCAGACGCGCGGCCGCGAGGACGCGGCGGACCACGAGAGCGCGCTGGACGTCGGTCGCCACCGGCCGGTGACCGCCGTCGGCATCGACCCGCGCGATCCTGGCGAAGAGATCGTCGAAGGTCCCGATCTCGCCGGCGACGAGGGCGCCGGCGCTCGCGAGCAGCTCCCGCTCGACCCGGTCGACGTCCGACCGGTTCGGCACGATCAGGACAGGCTCGGCCGCGATCGAGGCCAGGTAGCGCTCGAGCAGCAGCGCGACTTTGCCCGCGTTCGCAGGCCCTGCAAGCAGGGTCAGGCCCATCGAGCCATCGTAGTCCCGCCTCAGGACGGGACCACTACGGCTTTAACGGAATATGCGGACTACGCCGCTGTCGCGGACTTCGGGCGGCGGCCGCGGCGTGCCGCTGCGTGTCCGGGCATGCCGGCGGCGCAGTTGTCGCAGAGGTCGGCCTGCTTCGACCCGCGGCGCGCGTCCGCATAGTTGATCCGCATCGAAGCGCCTTTACCCTCGTCGATTTCGCTGCCGCAGTTGTCGCAGACGAGCACGGTCTTTCGAGCCACGTTTCGGTCCTCCTCGAGAGAAATTGCCGCGAAGAATTGGAATCGTAATCCTACGCAGCTTTACGCGCACGGCGAATGCGCCACGAACGCAAGAGGCTGACGAGCGCCTGCTCCTCGAGATCGAGGCCCATGTCGCGGGCGCCGACGACACGTAGGTGGCGAGGACGGAAGTCCTGGATCGTCCTCCCGTCGAGATACTGCTCGACCACGGCGGGGCTGACGTACGAGGATCGCGCGACCGCGGGCGTGTTCCCGAGCCGCTCGCCGACCGTCCGCATGACGGCGGCGACGCAACGCTTGGCCTCCGTCGCCGTCTCGACCGGGCCTTTCTCCGCGAGGGCGATCGCGGCAATCAGGGTGCCGCCCCAGGTCCGAAAATCCTTCGCCGTGAACTCCTCCGACATGTGCTCGCCGATGTAGTCGTTCAGCCGCCGCGCGGTCAGGTTGTAGAGCTCGCCGTCGAGCTCATACCGGAAGATCCGGCGGCCGCCCGGAACGCGCAGGAGCGCCTTCATCGCCTCCGCGAGCTCGCTGTCGACGACAGCCGTGCGCACCCAGATGCGGTGCTTGCCGCGGAAGCGGAAGGCGATCCGGCTGCCGCGAACGGTGACGTGGCTCCTGCGCAAGGTCGTGATCCCGAACGTCTTGTGCTGCTTCGCGTAGCGCTCGTCGCCGACGCGGAACCAGCCGAGGTTGATCAGGCGCACGGCGACGGCGCACGTCCACTCCGGCGAGAGCTCTTCGAGCTCCATGTGCGACGACATCGCCTGGCGAAATTCGGGCAGCACCTCGGCGAAGCGAATCAGCTTGTCGAATTTCGCCTGCTCCTGCGCCGCGCGGAACTCGGCGTGGTAGAGGTACTGGCGGCGTCCGGCGACGTCGAAGCCCGTTGCCTGCAGCTTCGCGGTCGGGCTCGGCGAGATCCAGACGTCCTTCCAGGCGGGTGGGATCGCAAGCCGCGTGACGCGGTCGAGCTTCGCGTCGTCCGTGATCTCCCGGCCACGGGCGTCGTAATAGCGGAAGCCGCGCCGCTTCGAGCCCGTCCGAGTCCAGCCCCCTTTCCTCGCCACACGTCGCGTGTTGTCCACGCGGCGCCCGTCGTAATCCCGCCTTAGACTCGCGGCGCCGTGGACGCGAAGACGATCGTCGTGCTCGAGGGAGACGAGACCGGGCAGGAGCTGCTGGAGGAATCCCTGCGCGTGCTCGCGCCGGACGTGACCGGCCTCGCGCTCGACTTTCCACGTTTCGACCTCTCGCTCGAGAGCCGGCGCGCGACCGAGAACGCGATCGTCCACGAGGCCGCGGCCGCGCTGAAGGACGCGGGCCTCGGGCTGAAGGCGGCGACGATCACGCCCGAGGGGGCGGGCGACGTCGGCTCGCCGAACCGGATCCTGCGCGAGGAGATCGACGGCCGCGTGATCGTGCGCACGGGGCGCCGGATCCCCGGCGTCGCCCCCCTCGGCGGCGTCCACGCGCCGATCTCGGTCGTCCGAATGGCGGTCGGCGACGCCTACGGCGCCGAGGAGTGGCGCGAGGGCGACGGCGACGACGAGGTCGCTTTCCGCACGGAGCGGATCGAGCGCGCCGTCTGCCGCGACGTGGCGGAGTTCGCGTTCCAGCTCGCGGAGCGGACGGGCGCGAAGGTCTTCGGCGGGCCGAAGTACACGGTCAGCCCGGTCTACGAAGGGATGCTCAAGGAGGAGATGGACGCGGCCGCGGCCCGGCACCCGGAGGTGCGTTACGAGCCGCAGCTGATCGACGCGACCTTCGCGCTCTTGATCTCGTCGAGCGGCGACCCGCTCGTGATCCCGTCGCTGAACCGCGACGGCGACATCCTCTCCGACCTCGTGCTGCCGCTCTTCGGCTCGATCGCGGGCTCGGAGTCGATGCTGATCGCTCTCGACGCCGACCTCGAGCCGCAGACGGTGATGGCCGAGGCCGCGCACGGGACGGCGCCGTCGCTCCAGGGCAAGGACGTCGCGAACCCGATGGCGATGATCCTCGCGGGCGCGGCGCTGCTCGGCTACGGCGACGAGCGCGCGCAGGCCGCGGGCCGCGCGATTCGCGAGTCCTGCCTGGAGGCGGTCGCGGACGGAACGCGCACCGCCGACCTCGGCGGCCACGCGGGCACCGCCGAGTTCACCGACGAGGTCATCCGGCGAACGCGCTCGAAGCTCGAGGTGTGGTCGGCGCTCTGAGGACTTAGTAACAGACTGTTACTTGGAGCACGGGGCAGTCCGAGTTGGCGTCGAGGAACGTGTCCCGGCGCTTCCTGGAGCTTGTAACAGTCTGTTACTTGGCCTTTCGGAGCTCGCGCTCGAAGGCGGCGAGGTCGGTGTCGCCGAAGAGGACGAAACGGACGAGCTCGACCGGTGGGCGCAGCGCCTCCCGCACGGCGGACACGGCGACCGCGGCGGCGAGCTCGACCGGATAGCCGTAGACGCCGGTCGAGATTGCCGGGAACGCGACGCTGCGGCAGCCGAGCTCGGCGGCGAGCTCGAGCGCCCGGCGATGGCACGAGGCGAGCAGCGCGGGCTCGCCGGCCTCGCCGCCGCGCCAGACCGGGCCGACGGTGTGGATGACGTGCCGCGCCGGCAGTCGCCCGGCAGTCGTCGCCTTCGCGTCGCCCGTCGCGCAACCGCCGAGCGTGCGGCACTCGGCCAGGATCTCCGGCCCGCCGGCGCGGTGGATCGCTCCGTCGACGCCTCCGCCGCCGAGCAGGCTTTCGTTCGCCGCGTTGACGATCGCGTCGACCCGCTGCTCGGTGATGTCGCCGCGGACGGCTTCGATCACCGCTGCGCGGCGGCCGGCAGCGGTGCGTCCGTCCGTGCGAGCTCGACGAAGACGTCGGCGACGATCGGGTCGAACTGCGTGCCGGCGCAGCCGTCGATCTCGGCCAGAGCCGCGTCGAGATCGAGCTGATCGCCGTACGAGCGCGCCGAGGTCATCGCGTCGAACGCGTCTGCAACGGCGAGGATCCGCGCTTCGAGCGGGATCGCGTGGCCCGCACGGCCGGTCGGGTAGCCGTCCCCGTCCCAGCGCTCGTGGTGGAAGAGCACGTACGGGATCGCGAACCGCAGCTCTTCCAGCCGGGCCAGCATCCGCGCCCCCGCGGCGGGGTGCTCCTGCACCCGCGCGAGCTCGGCGTCCGTGAAGCGGCCGGGCTTGTGCCAGAGGTCGTCGGAGACGGCGAGCTTGCCGATGTCGTGCAGCCGCGCGCCGACCCGAAGACCCCGCAGCCGCTCGCCGCGCCAGCCGAGCCGGACGGCGATCGCCTCGCACAGCGAACAGACCCGCTCGCCGTGGCCGCGCATGTACGGCCTCGCGTCGACCGCCTCGTAGAGCCCCGCCAGCATCGCCACACGCGGGGATTCAAGCTCGGCGTCTAGTTCCCTCCACGCCAGATGCCGGTGATCGGGTCCGCCTTGGCCGAATCGCCGAGCCGTGGGAGCTCCAACGCGTCCTCGATCGTCGCCAGGACGTTGTAGTGCGTGAGCTTCTGCTTCGTCGTCGATCCCGGCTGCACCACGGGCCCGACTGCGTAGGCGGCGACCTGACCGCCGCCGCCGGTGTTCGTCGTGCCCTCGTCGAAGAGGACGAAGACGACGCCGTTCCGCATCTGCGGGCTGGCGAGCAGCGGTCCGAGATTCCGGTGCAGCCACCGGTCTCCGACCGCGACCGGGCAGCTGTGGATGTCGTGGCAGAGGTTCGGGACGACGAGCGAGAAGTCCGGCAGCCGGCCGGCCGCGAGGTCGGCGCGGAGCTGCGAGAAGGGGACGACGCGGCGGCGCTGCGACGGGCTCGCGAGGACGCTCCGGAAGTACAGGAATGGGTTGTGCTTCTTCGCGTACGCGCCCAGGTAGCCGCCGGTCCAGCCGGGGCGCGGGAGGCCTTCGGCGTACGTCTTCCAGGTTCGATTCGCCGCCGTCAGGCTCCCGGCGAGGTTGCGCGCCCGGACGAGGCAGTTGGTGCAGTCGCTCTCGATCCCGTGCGTCGAGCCGGAAACGAGTGCGAGGTAGTTCGGCAGGCTCGGGTGGGAGATCGCCGAGTACGACGGGAGGAAGGCGCCGAGCCGCGCGAGGCTGTTGAACGTGGGCGCGTCGGGATTGCCGACGATGGAGCTCGCTTCCTCGTTCTCGAACACGATCACGACCGCGCGCGAGAAGGGCGGGTCCTTCGTCGCGGGCTTCGCGCCGCATGCGGATAGCAGGAGCACCGCCATCGCGGCGAGGGCGGCGAACGGCTTCACGCCTTGCTCTCGGCGCTCATGATCCGGCGGCGCCAGTAGCGGACGCCGAGCAGGGCGACGATCGCGACGACGACGACCGCGATCCCGCCCCAGAGCCCGTACTTGTTGACCGCTTCGGCGGCGGCGTTACCGGCGTAGTAGGCGAGCAGCCCGATCCCGGCGGCCCAGCAGATTCCGCCGGCGGCGTTCCAGAGCAGGAAGCGCCACCACTCCATGCGGCTGATGCCGGCGAGCCACGCCGCGGTCACCCGCAGCACCGCGACGAAGCGGCCGATGAAGACGGTCTTCGGCCCGTGGCGTTCGAAGAAGCGCTCGGACCACGGCAGCACTTTCGACGCGTGCCGCTCCACCCACGCCCAGCGCGTCAGCAGCTTGCGGCCGCCGGTTCGGCCGATCCAGTAGCCGGCGTTGTCGCCGACGATCGCGCCGGCGGCGGCGACCACGATCACGGACGCGATGTCGAGCTTCCCGCGGGCCGCGAGCACGCCCGCGGCGATCAGCGCCGTCTCGCCGGGCAGCGGGAGGCCCGCCGACTCGAGCGCGACGAGCACGAAGAGGATGTACAGCCCCGCGCTGTTGATCAGGTCCTCGACCACGCCTCCAGTGTAGGGAGGGCGCTCAGTCCACTCTGTAGGCCATCAGCAGCGCGTCGACGAGCTCGCCGCCGCGGCGGTAGTGGCCCTTCCGCAGGCCTTCGCGCTCGAACCCGAACTGCTCGTACAGCCGGATCGCCGGCTCGTTGTGCGGGAAGACGTGCAGCTCGAGCTTCTCGACCCCGACCTCGCGCGCCCACTCCGCCGCCCGCTCGAGCAGGGCGCGCCCGATCCCGCGCCGACGGAACGGCGCGGCGACCATCAGCCCGAGGTCGGCGACGTGCAGGCTCGCGGGATGCGTGTCGCGCGCCAGCGAGAGCCGGCCGACGATCCGGCCGTCCGCGTCGGCGACAAAGACGGCCGCGTCCGTCGAGCGCCTCGCCGCCCGGAGGTAGCGCCGCTCGTCCCCCACGCTGCGCCAGTCGCCGTCGGTGATCAGCCAGGCCTCAGGCTCGGCGCTGACCTCGCGCCCGAGCTCGGTCAGCGCCGCCGCGTCTCCGGGCGTTGCGCGCCTGATGACGACATCCGTCACACGACCACGCCGTGGCCGCCGCGACGCGGGTCGCCGGCGGCCGC
>JBPYFE010000147.1:0-8892 GCA_051986525.1 Gaiellaceae bacterium | reverse complement strand
GAGGCGAACCTGCTGCCGCCGATGCGCGAGGCGCTCCGCGCGCGCTGCACGATCGGAGAGATCTGCAACGTCTTGCGCGAGGAGTTCGGCATGTACGACGCCCAGCGCGCGTAGCGGCGGCTTCGAGCCGCGTGTAGAGGTACACGCGCGCGCTTTCACCCCCACCCGGGTGGGGCTCGGACCCGCCTCCCTCGCCCGCGACGCTACCGCGGAACCTCGCACCGCGGTGTAACGGCCCGGCGCCGAAACGGTGAAACTCCGTCGTCGTGCGGATCCTGCTGGTGTCACAGATGTACCCGGGCGACGCCGAGCCCGACTACGGCGTCTTCGTCCGCGACCTCGAGCTGAAGCTGACGCAACGCGGCCACGAGGTTCGCCGCGCCGTCCTGACGAGCCGGTCCGGCGGCGCGGCGAAGTACGGTCGGCTCGCGGCGCGCACGATCCGAGCCGCGCGCGCCTTCCGGCCGGAAGTGATCTACGCGCACTTCCTGGTGCCGACCGGCCTGCTCGCCGGGCTGTCCTCGCGCGCGCCGCTCGTCGTCACGGCGCATGGGCAGGACGTGGCGAACGTCGGCGAGATCCGCGGGATCGCGACCGCGACGGCGGCCGTCGCCAAGCGCGCGACGACGATCGTCGCCGTCTCCGACTACCTCCGGCGCGAGCTCGAGGCCAAGGTGCCGGCCGCCCGCGGAAAGATCGAGGTCGTCGACTCGGGCGTCGACCTCGAGCGCTTCCGCCCGGCACCGTCGCCGGACGGCGAGACGCGGTACCTCTGCGTCGGCTCGCTGAGCGAGCGCAAGAACGTCGTCCGCCTCGCGGCTGCGTTCGCGTCGCTCCGCGCCGGAACGCTGACCTTCGCCGGCGACGGGCCGCTACGCGGCGAGCTCGAAGGCCGTGAGCGGATCGTCCTGCTCGGTGCGGTTCCACACGACCGGGTTCCGCAGCTGCTGGCCGAAAGCCACGTGCTCTGCCAGCCGAGCCTCGTCGAGCCGTTCGGGCAGGCGCTGCTCGAGGCGATGGCGGCGGGTCGCTCCGTCGTCGCCACTCGCGTCGGCGGCCCGCCGGAGTTCGTTCCCGCCGACGCCGGGGTTCTCGTCGACCCGAAGGACGAAAGAGCGATCGCCGATGGGCTACGCGCCGCCGCCGAACTGCCGCGGCCCAACCAGGCTGCGCGCGCCGCGGCGGAGGCGCACGACGTCAATGAGCAGGCGCGCCGGGTGGAGGAGATCCTCCTCCGAGCCGCTCGAGATCGGCCAGCCTGACCTCGACGAGGGGCCGCACCGAGTCCTCCAGCCCCGCCTCCCGCGCGAGCTCGAGCGCCTGCTCGTAGCTCTGCCGCGCCTTCGCCGGGTCGACGCCCTGTTTCAGGCGGTTGTCCCCGGTAACGAGCAGCTTTTGGATGCGCTCGCGGGCGTCGGGCTCTTGCACGGGCGAAGCCTAGCTGGGCATCTTTTCGTTGTAGGAGGAGCATGGAAGCCGCCGCAGAGAACCTCGAGCCGCCGATCCGGGTGCTGATCGCCGACGACCATCGGCTCTTCGCCGAGGCGCTCGAGGCGATTCTCGGCGGCGAACGGCGGATCGACGTCGCCGGCCGGGCGCGGAACGGCGCCGAGGCGCTCGAGCTGGCGCTCGAGCTCGAGCCGGACGTCGTCCTGATGGACATCAGCATGCCGGTGATGGACGGCGTCGAGGCGACGCGCCGGATTCGAGAAGCCCGACCGGATGCGTGCGTGCTGATGCTGACCGGGTCGAACGCCGCGGTCGACGTCGACCGCTCCCGCGAGGCCGGCGCCGCGGGCTACGTCACGAAGGACCGGATCGCCTCGCAGCTCGTCGAGGCGATCGTCGAAGCCGCCGGACGCTAGCTATCCTGGGCGCAGATGCTGCCGTTTCTTGCAGTCGTGCACGTCATTCTTTCGTGCGCCCTCGTCGGGCTGATCCTGATGCATTCGGGCCGTGATACCGGCTTCGGCGGCATGGGCTTCACGCCCGCGTCTCAGGGCGGCACGCACATCGTCGAGCGCAACCTGACGCGCTTGACCGTGGTCGTCGCGATCCTGTTCTTCGCGAACACGATCGCGCTCTTCCACGCGCTGAAGTAGCTAGATCCCCGGCTTGCCGCCGACGCCGGTGACGTCGAACCGCGCCGTCGCGAGCGCGGGGACGAGCGCGCCGTACGCGAACCGCTCGTCGTAGAACGCCGCCTGGTTCGTCAGCTTTCGCTCGCTGGTGAGGCCGACCACGTCGCCGAGCACGTCCGGCATCGCGACCGTGAAGCGGAGGTTGGCGAGCGCCTCCGCGAGCTTGCCGCCGCGGATGCGGAAAGTGCCGTCGCGTGTCATCCCGGTGAGGATCCCGTGGCGCGGCTCGACGACCCCGAGGTAGTGGACGCGCGTGATGTAGATGCCGTCGTCGACTCCGGCCACGAGCTCGTCGATCGACGCGGCCGAGCCGGGAGCGACGGCCAACGCAAAAGGCAGCGGCCCCCAGCGCCGCAGCGACGGCGGCGGAGCGTGGCCGGTCGAGCGCTGTCCGTCGGAGGCACGGGCCGCGCTCGCGGCGTCCCAGACCGCGCCGCGCAGGACGCCCTTCTCGACGAGCTCGACCTTCTGCTTCGGGACGCCCTCGAAGTCGAACCGCTTCGGCAGCGCGGCCGGATCGAGGGCGTCGTCGACGATCGAGATCTGGTCGTCGAACGCGTGCTCGCCGAGGCGGCCGGAGAGGAAGCTCCGATCCTCGAGCACGGCGAGACCGCTGAAGGAGTCGAAGGCGAAGTACTGGAGCATCTCGCCGAACGCGTAGGGCTCGAGGACCGCCCGGTAACTGCCCGGCTCGAGTTCCGCCGCGCCGCCGGTGCGCGCGGCCTTCTCGACCGCCTCGCGCGCCACGGCGGCCGGGTCGAGGTCGGCGGCGCGCCACGACGTCGCCTCGGCGTAGCCCGACGTCTCGGGCGTGGCCGCGAGCGCCAGTGTCGTCGCGTCGGTCGCGCTCTCCTCGACGCCGAGGCCGTTCGACGTGACGACCGCGACCGTGCTGACGCCGCTGGTGAAGAAGCCGTAGACGGGGACGTCTCCCGCGGCCTTGATCGCCGCCGCGGCGAGGCGCGCCTGGTCGTCGGGGGCCAGGGCCGCCGTGGCCGGGTCGTGATTCTCCACCTCGGGCATCGCGGCCGGGGCGGCCGGAGGCGGAGTCTCCGGATCGTCGGGCGACGCGTCCGCGGCCGCCTCGGCGCGCGCCGCGAGCTCGCGCAGTCCCTCGTCGTCGGTGCGGTTTCCGGCCGCGGCGCCGATCTTGCGGCCGCGGAAGACGCGCAGCGAGACGGTCTCGTTCTCGACCAGGGTCGGTTGGTGGACCTCGGAGCCGGCGAAGCGGGCGAAGCCGGACTGCTCGGCCTGGACGACCGCTTCGACGGCGTCGCCGCTCGCGGCGTCGCAGGCCCGCTCGGCGATGTCCAGCGCGCGGCTCACGAGGGCGCGACGCCGATCTGGACGTCTCGGAACCGTGCCGGCGCCGCCCCGTGGCTCACGTGCGCGTGCTGGCCGGGCTGGCCCTTGCCGCAGTTCGTCAGCCCGAACAGCTGCCAGGACTGCGGCCCCGCGACCGCCTCGAGGCCGCCCCAGAAGACCGGGGTGACGCCGGTGTAGGTCGCGTCCCGCAGCATGCGGCCGAGCCGGCCGTTCTCGATCTCCCAGGCGATCTGAGTCCCGAACTGGAAGTTGAGGCGCTTGTCGTCGATCGACCACGACTTGTTCGTCTCGAAGTAGACGCCGTGGTCGATCCCGTCCAGGAGCTCCTCGAAGGTGCCCTCGCCGGGCTCGAGATGGAGGTTCGTCATCCGGACGAGCGGCATGCGGCTCCAGCCGTCCGCGCGCATCGAGCCGCCGCGGCCGCTGCCGATCCGCGCCGCCGTCTCGCGCGAGGTCAGGAAGCCCTCCAGGATCCCGGCCTTCACGATCGGAACTCGTTCGGCGGCGACGCCCTCGTCGTCGTAGCCGAAGGTGCCGAGGCCGGCCGGCGTCGTCGGGTCGGCGGTCACGTTCATCCGCTCGGAGCCGTAGCGCAGGGAGCCGAGGTCGTCCGCGCTCAGGAAGCTCGTCCCCGCGTACGCCGCTTCGGTCCCGTAGACACGGTCGAGCTCGGTCGGGTGGCCGATCGACTCGTGCACCTGGAGGGCCATCTGCTCGGCGTCGATGACGACGGTGGTGACCTCGGCGGGGCAGACGGGAGCGCGCAGGAGCGCCGCCCCTTGCTCGGCCACGCGCGGCGCCACCCGTTCCAGCTCGAGCCCGACGACATACTCCCAGCCTGCACCTGCGGACGAGCCGCCGTGCGCGCTCGGGTAGCTGCGGAGCTGCGCGTTCTCGCCGTCCGAGGCGAGGGCGTCGATCCCGCCGCCGCACTCGACGAGCTCCTGCTCGACCGCCGTTCCCTCCGAGGAGACGAGCGTCTTCTCCTCGCGCTGGGCGCGGACGAACGCCGTCGTCACCTTGACGTCGGCGTGCTGGAGAGCCTCTTCGGCCTTCAGGCAGAGCTCGATCTTCTCGTCGAGCGGCACCGACACAGGCTCGCGCTCGTACGGCGTGCGGTACGAGCTCTCGACCGGCTCCAGGTCCGCCAGCTCGCGCGAGTGGACGCCTGGCGCGGCGCGGGCGAACGCCGCTGCCCGCTCGGCGGCGCCGCGGGCGCCCTCGGCGTCGAGCCGCCGGTCGCAGGCGAAGCCCCAGGCCCCGTCGACGAGCACGCGGACGCCGATGCCCTCGCTCGACACGTCGTCGACGCGATCGACCTGCCGGTTCTTCGTGCTGACGAGCTGCGCGCGACGGACGATCGCGCGCGCGTCCGCGTAGGACGCGCCCGCCGCAAGCGCCGCGGCAACCGCTTCGTCGCAGAGCTCGCGCACGCGAGAACCCTACTCGTGAGCTCGCGCGGTGCGCTGCACCGCGACGAAGCGTGACGCGAGTGCGCTGGAGAGGACTTGAACCTCCACGGGGTTTTAACCCCACAAGGCCCTCAACCTTGCGCGTCTACCAATTCCGCCACCAGCGCGCGGCGACGATTGTAGCGGCGCGTTTCGACCCGGTTGATTGACGCCATCCGGAAGGAGAGCTACGCTCGGTGGCGAACGTATGTTCGTTTCCGACTGAGGAGGCTCGATGCTGACCGGACGACAGCAGGAGATCTGGGACTTCCTGGTCGACTACGTCGACCGGCACGGCTACCCGCCGACGGTGCGCGAGATTGGCGACGCGGTCGGACTCGCGTCGCCCTCGACGGTGCACGCGCATCTCGCGAACCTTGAGCGGGCGGGCCTCTTGCACCGCGACCCGACGAAGCCGCGCGCGCTCGAGCTCACCGGGCGCGGCCGGCGCGCCGAGGTCGCCGAAGAGACGTCGCGCGGGCTGCCGCTCGTCGGCGAGATCGCGGCCGGCGGACCGCTGCTCGCCGAGGACAACGTCGAGGAATACGTGGCGGTCCCGGACATGATCGCGCGCGGCGGTGCGGACTTCCTGCTTCGCGTCAAGGGCGAATCGATGGTCGAGGCGGGGATCCTCGACGGCGACATCGTCGTCGTCCGGCGGGAGCAGACGGCGCGGGACGGCGACATCGTCGTGGCGCTCGCCGGCGACGACGAGACGGTCGAGGAGGCGACGGTCAAGCGCTTCTTCCGCGAGAACGGCCGCGTGCGACTCCAGCCCGAGAACTCGACGATGGAGCCGATCTTCGCCGCGCACGTGCAGATCCTCGGCAAGGTCACGGGGGTGTTCCGCGCGCTGTGACGACGGTCTCGCCGCTCAACCGCACACTCGACCAGGAGGTGCTCGCGCTGCTCCGCGGCGCGAGCCTCGAGTGCCTGGTCTGCGGCGAGTTCGTCCAGCACCGGCTGGGCGTGATCGCCTGCCCGGAGTGCGGTGCGGCGTACGGGAACGGCGGCGAAGCGCGGCTACAATCCGAGGCGCAGGCCGGGTGACCGCGGGCGCCGCGAGGCGCTCGAGGAAAGTCCGGACACCGTAGGGCAGGACGCTGGGGATACCCAGGCGGCGAAAGCCGACGGAAAGTGGCACAGAAAGGAGACCGCCGGCGACGGATCTCGCGAGACGTCGAAGGTAAGGGTGAAACGGTGGGGTAAGAGCCCACCAGCGCCGCGGCGACGCGGCGGCTAGCCAAACCCCGTCCGGTGCAAGGCGAACAGGCTCCGTCATGAGGCGGCCCGCCCAGGAGCCGGGTCAGCTGCACGAGATGGATGGTCACCCCCGACAGAATCCGGCTTACAGGCCTGCTACCGAAGAGCCCCGGCGACGGGGCTCTTCCATTTCCTAGGAGCTTCTTAGCCCCGTCCCAGCTCTGTCTCAGGCCGCGCCGCGACTGTCGTCGTTGCGTACGCGCGAACCGCAACCCCGACAGGAAGGGAGCAATCCGATGGACAGGATCGTCTACGTGAACGAGCAGCTCGGTCTCGTCGGCGTCGAGAGCCGCTGAGCGAGCGGCCGGGCGGAGCTCCGACGCGGGCTCCGCCCGGCTACCCTGCCGCTTCGTGTGGGCCACCGAGCACACCGTCGAGACGGCCGCGCCGCCCGACGTGATCTGGCGGCTCTGGGCTGACGTTTCCCGCTGGGCCGAGTGGAACGGCGACATCGAGCACATCGAGCTGCACGGGCCGTTCGCCGACGGGAGCACCATCGTGATGACGCCGAAGGGCGACGAGCCGGTGACGCTGACGCTGAAGGAGGTCGACGAGCCTTCGTCGTTCGTGGACGAGGCCGACGGCGGAGACTTCGTCGTCACGACGTACCACCGCGCCGAGGAGCTCGGCGACGGGCGCACGAGGATCACGTACCGGATGGAGATCGCCGGGCCCGCGGGCGACACGGTCGGCCCGGAGATCGGGCCGCAGATCAGCGGCGACTTTCCGCAGACGATCGCCGCTCTGGCCGCCCGCGCCGAGCAGGAATGACGCGGCGGTTTCTCGCCGGCGCCGCGGCCGCCTTCGCCGCGTGTGCCGCCGCGCGCGCGGCTCCACCTCCGCACGCGCCGATCCCGCACGACCCGGCCAGGCTCGCCTCCGCGTTCACGTCGACGCAGCAGCAGCTCGACGGCGCGATCGACGCCTGGCGCGCCGCCGGCGCGGCCCGTCCTTCGGACGACGTGACGCTGGACGCCTTGTACGAGCAGCGGGTCGAGCTGCTGCTCGCGCAGCGGCCCCGGCTGGCGAGCGCTGTCGGCGCGCGGCTCGCAGCGGCGCTCCGGCGTGAGCTCGCGACGAACCTCGCGGCCAAGCGCGAGCTCTGGCGGCTGACGCCGCGGACGCACCGGCGCACATTCGCAACTGGGCCGGCGCTTCCGCCCGCAACGCTGCTCGCCTACTACCGGGCCGCGCAGCGTCGCTTCGGCGTCCGCTGGTCGCTGCTCGCGGCCGTCAATTTCGTCGAGACCGCGTTCGACAAGCTGCGCAACGAGAGCGCCACCGGCGCGCAGGGCCCGATGCAGTTCATGCCCGCGACGTGGCGGGCGTACGGGCTCGGCGGCAACGTCCACGACCCGCACGATGCGATCCTCGGCGCAGCGAACTACCTACACGCGAACGGCGCGCCGAGCGACGACGCCCGCGCGCTCTTCCACTACAACCCGTCGCCGCTGTACGTCGACGCGGTGCTCCGGTACGAGCGCCGGATCCGCACCGACCCGCGCGCGTTCTACAAGTACTACGCCTGGCAGGTCTACGTCCGAACCAGCCGTGGCCTCCGCCGGATCACGGGGCCGGGCCTCACCGCGCGATAGCCAAGTAACAGACTGTTACAAGCATCGAACGCCCGCCGTGAGCCCCCGAGCGGAGCGAGTTCGCAGGCGGCACCCGACTTAGTAACAGACTGTTACTAAGTCAGGACTAGGCGCGCAGAACGACCTCGAGCGCGGTGCCGCCGCCGGGGTGGGTTCGCAGGCGGAAGCCGCCGCCGATGCTGGCGGTGCGGGCGCGCATGTTCCTCAGGCCCTGACCGGCCGAGACGGTTTCCTCGTCGAAGCCCGAGCCGTCGTCCCGAACCGAGACGACCCGCTCGTCGCCGCGCATGCCGATCCGAACTTCGGCGTGGCGTGCGCCTGCGTGCCGGCGCGCGTTGGCGAGGCCTTCCTGGACGATTCGGAAGACCTCGATCTGTTCGTCGGGCGCGAGCTGGACGTCGCCGTCGATCTCGAGGTCGACCGTGAGCTCGCCGTCGGTGGTCAGGAAATCGACGTAGCGGCGAAGGGCCGAGTCGAACGGAGCGCTCCCACTCGCGGACGAGAGCGCCAGGATCGCGAACCGCGCCTCCTGCTGGGCCGCGGCCGCGGCTTCCTTCAGGCGCGGCAGCGTCTGAGCGGGATCGGCGCCGTTCTCGAGATTCGTCGCGTGCGTCGAGACGGCGAACAGGTACTGCGCGAGCCCGTCGTGGATCTCACGCGCGACGCGTGCCCGCTCCTCGGCGACGGCGCGGCCGAACTCGGCGAACCGGATCGCGCGCCAGACGCCGACGAGCAGAACCGCGTAGGCGAGCAGGCGTAGGAAGTCGCCCTGCGAGACGTAACGGCTCGAGACGAGCGGCGTGAACAGGTAGTGGAGGTCGGCGAAGAGGAAGAACGTCGCCCCGAGCGCGAGCCAGCGGTCGAAGTCGTTGCTGCGCGAGCGGTAACGCAGGCCGAAGCCGACGACCGCCGTCAGGCTCAGGAGCGCGCGGAACGCGAGCGTCGCCGTCAGCAGCGGCGGCGCGTAGCGGTCGTTCACGCTGAACACAGGCAGCAGATCGGAGATCGAGCTCGCGAGGCACCAGACGAGCAGCAACGCGAGCGGCACGAGCACGAGCAGCTCGCCGAGCTCCCGGCGCTTCGTCGAGACGCGGGACTTCGCGAAGGGCGCCGCCG
>JBPYFE010000146.1:0-7615 GCA_051986525.1 Gaiellaceae bacterium | reverse complement strand
ATCGGGATCGGCATCGGCTCGACGCTCGACTCGGGCACGAACAACTTCGGCCAGTCGACGCTGCTCAATCCCGAGCTGCAGTTCTCGGGCAACAACGAGGTGGCGACGATCAGGCTCGACATCTTCGGCGAGATCGTCCTCACGCTCGGCACCGTCCCGCAGGGACAGGGCCACGAGACGACCGCTGCGATCGTCGTCGCCGACATCCTCGGCTGCTCGCCCGACGACGTCCACGTCCGCGCCGGTCACGACAGCTACTGGAACTCGCACGCCGGATTCTCCGGCACCTACGCGAGCCAGTTCGCGGTCACGGGCCTCGAGGCCGTGAAGGGCGCGACGGAGAAGCTCGCTCTCGAGGTCCGGCGACTGGCCGCCGCCGTCCTCGGGGCGACTCCGGACGACATCGTCCTCGAGAACAAGATGGCGGCGCTCAAGGGCAACCCGGAGGCGGCGCTGCCGTTCATGGCCTGCGGCGCGATCGTGAACGCGAACAACGCCGTCCTGCCCATGGACGCGCGCGACATCACGCTCAACTGCCGCTACGTCTACATCCCGCCGTTCGACCTGCCCGACTTCGAGAAGAAGTACGGGAACCTGACGCTCACGTACGCCACGCAGATCCACGCCTGCGTCGTCGAGATCGACCGCGACACCGGCGTCGTCGAGATCGTCGACTACGCGGCGGTGGACGACTGCGGCGTGCGCATCCATCCGCAGATCGTCGAGGGCCAGGTGCACGGCGCCACGGCCCACGGTCTCGGCGCCGCGCTGCACGAGACCTTCGCCTACGACGAGGACGGGAACCTGCTCACGGCCAATTTCTACGAGTATCACGTGCCACATGCGCTCGACATGCCGCCGATCAAAACCGGCTACATTGAGAGTCCGTCACCGTTCTCCTCGCTCGGCACGAAGGGGATGGGCGAGGGCGGGGGAGCGGCCATCCACGCGGTCTGCGCAGCCATCCAGGACGCGCTGCGCAGCGCGGGAATCCCCGGGGTCGTCTCTGACAGCCACAACCCCGCGGAGCGGGTGTGGCGCTTGATCGCGAATCCCGAGGAGAGCAGCGCTCTCGTGGAGGTGGTGAGCACGTGAAGGTCGAAGGAGTCAAGGATTTCGACGCGTCGCCGCAGACCGTCTGGGACGTCCTCATGGACCCGTCCCGGATCTCGAAGCTGCTCCCGGGCGTGGAGGGCTTCGAGGTTCAGGACGACAAGCACTGGTCGGCGACCGTCAAGGTGCCGCTGGGCATGGGCGGCCTGAAGCTGAAGTTCAAGTTCGAGCAGGTCGAGGCGACGCCGATCGAGTACGCGAAGCTGAACGCGCGCGGCCAGGGCGTCGGCGCCATCGTCGGCATGGACACCGAGTTCCACCTGACGCCGATCGAGAACGACCGCACGAGCATGAAGTGGATCGCCGACATCCACGTCGCGGGCCCGATCGGGAGCATGGGCCAGAGGGTCTTCCAGCCGATCGTCAACCAGCAGGTCTCGAACGTGCTCAACGCGCTGGAGAACCAGGTCTCGGACGCGAAGGTCACGGCGTGAAGCGGCTTCTCGTCCTGTTCGCCGTTCTCGGCGCGGCCGCGTTCGCGGTCAACGCCGCGGCCGCTCCGGCCACGGTGATCCACAAGTGCATCCCGGACAGGCAAGCCGGCATCAACCGCGTCGGCCACGTGACGCTGATCGTCTACTGCGGCCACGCGAGGATGCCGGTGAAGGAGGGCGCGAAGACCATGGCCTGGACGAAGGGCATGTGCCTGAAGACCGCGGGCAACCTGACGGTCGGCTTCGGGAAGTACACCACCCTCGTCAGCCCGATCGCGCTCTCGAACTCGATCGTGCTCGTCATTCCGGCGGCGGGCGACGGCACCTACAGGCTGGGGCTGATCACCCTTCAGAAGAAGGGCAAGAAGGCGACGCTCGCGAACGACGTCAAGGTCGTCGTCACCGGCAAGCGCTCCCGCGGCACGTTCAGCGGCAAGTTCGACAAGGGCGCGAAGTTCACCGGCTCCTTCACCTGCAAGTAACCGCGGCATGACCCCTGCGCCCGCGTTCCGCGTCGGGGTCATGCAGCTCACCATGGAGCCGCTCGAGGAGATCCTCGAGCACGCGCGCGTCATGGACGAGGCGGGGTTCGACACGATCTGGCTCGCCGAGGCCTATCCGTGGTGGCGCAAGCACTCGATGGAGGCGCGGTCGTCGACGGCGCTCTCGCCGCTCGTCGCGCGCGAGACCGAGCGCCTGGCGGTGGGCTGGGGGATCATCTCGCCGTACACGCGGCATCCGGTCCAGATCGCCATGGAGGCGCGCGTGACGCAGGAGGCGGCCGGGCCGGGGCGCTTCTACCTCGGGCTCGGCGTGTCGAAGATCTTCATGCGCCACGCCGGCATCGCCGAAGGCGCGAAGCCGCTGGCGGCGATGAAGGAGGCAGCGGAGATCATCCGCGGCGTCCTCGGCGGCGGCCCCGTCGACGTGGACGGCAAGGTCTTCTCGGCGCACGCCCCGCCGCTCGCCGACGACGCGGAGACGCCGCGTTGGGACGTCCCGTTGTACTTCGCGGGTACGGGGCCGATGATGCTGAAGGCTGCGGCGCGGACGGCCGACGGTCTGCTGACGGCGTCGATCACGACGCCGGCGTTCGTCCGCTACGTGCGCGAGCGCGTCGCCGAGGCCGGCCGCGACCCCGATTCCCTCGACCTCGGCTGCACGATCGTCGCGTCCGTCGCGGAGGACCGCGAGCAGGGCCGCGACGGAGCCCGCGAGATCGCCGGCATGTATCTCGCCAACAAGGTGCAGAACATCCAGGCGGCCGCGGACACGCTGCTCGAGTGCGCCGGCCTGACGCAGGACGAGATCGTCCCGATCGCCGAGGCGATGGAGCGCGGCGGCCGCCTCGCGGCCAAGGCCGCGGTCACGGACGAGATCCTCGACAAGTGCAAGCCGATCGCCGGCACGCCGGAGGAGTGCATCACCGCGATCGAGGAGTATCGCGACGCCGGCTGTACGCACGTGATGCTCGAGCTCTGGGGCGACGACCGAGCCGGCCAGCTGCGCCTGTTCGGCGAGCGCGTCCTCCCGCACGTGCGCTGAGCCGGCTTCCCTTTCCCTCGCCGAAGAGGGAAGATGACGAATGTGACAGGGCTCACGAGGCGAGACCTCCTCGTTCGGGCGGCCGCGGGGGCAGGAGCGCTCGGGCTCGAAGTGCCTTCGGCTTCGGCCGCCGTCCCGGCCGACCGCACCCTTCGAGTCGCGACGATCGGCTACGACCTCGGCGAGATTCCCGGGCTCGCGACACGCGCCGAGCGGGAGATCGGCGTCAGGGTCCTGCCCGAGATCACCACCGAGTACCAGATGAACCGCTGGGCACGGCAGCAGCCGGCTGCCTTCGACATCTTCGACGGCTTCAGCTACCTGGTCAATCCTGACTGGGCGACCGGGAGCCTGCAGCCGATCGAGATCGCGAGGATCGAGCGATGGCACCAGATCAGCCGCCTGCTCAAGCTCGGCAAGCTGAGACCGGGCGACCGACGCTGCACCTACGGGCAGGGCGACGCCGCCTTCCGCAGGCTCTATCTGGACCCCGACCGCTCCAATCGCTGGACGAGCGCCGCCGCCACTCCGCGCGAGCTCGACGGCCTGGTGGTCGAATGGGCGGACGAGCGGACGGGCTTGTCAGTCGGACCGGAGCCTCACTTCTGCACCGGCGTCCCCACGGTCTTCAATCTCGATTCGTTCGGCTACAACTCGCGCGTCCTTCGCAAGCGACCGGAGGAACTGTCCTGGGCAGAGCTGTTGAACGGAAAGTGGCGGGGTCGCGTCGCGCTGATCGGCGACGCCCTGGTGGGCTTCCAGGACGCCGGCAACGCCGCTCGAGCTGCCGGCCTCGTCCGAATCCGCGACCTCGGCGCCCCGACGCGCCGGGAGATCGACGCTCTCCTCAAGCTGCTGCTCGTTCTCAAGCGGCGCAAGCACTTCTACGGCCTCTGGTTCGATTGGTCTGATGCAGCGAATTGGATGAGATCGGGCAGCGTCGTGATCGAGTCGATGTGGGCGCTCACGATCTCGCCGCTGCAAGCCCTCGGCTTCCCCGTTCGACAGGCGGCACCCCGTGAGGGCTACCGGGCGTTCGCCGGGATGTTCTCGATCTCGAGCGCCGTCACCGACCCTGCGAAGCTTCGAGCCTGCTACGACTTCATCAACTGGTGGAGCTCGGGTTTCGCCGGCTCCCGGTTGCTCCGATTCGGCTACTTCAATGCCGTCGAGGCCACGGCGAGTCGCTTCCTGGACAGGGACGAGTACGCGTACTGGCTGGAAGGGAGGCCGGCCGCGAGAGACTATCGAGCGCCGTCCGGAGACAAGGTCGTTCGCGCCGGCTCGGTGCGTGACGGCGGCCCGTTCGCTCGCCGCGCGTGCCGGATCGCCTCGTGGAACTCGTGGCCGGCGGAGGCCGAGCACCTGTTCCGACGCTGGTACGACTTCCTGCTGGCCGGCTAGGTGGGGCTCGCCCTGACCGCGACCCAGACCCCACCGGCCCCGGCGGCGACCACGGTCGGATGTTTCCCGACGCGGACAGTGGCGACTTCGGCTCCGGTCCGAGGGTCGATGCGCGAGACGGTTCCGTCCTTGTAGTTCGTCACCCACACCGCACCGCTGCCGAAGGCGACAGCCACCGGATCGCGACCCACGCGCGTCAGCCCCGTGACCCGATTCCCGCGCGGCTTGATGCGGGCGACCGCGTCTCCGCTCGCGTCCGCAATCCAGACCGCCCCTCCCCCGACGGTGACGGCGCTCGGGTCGAAGCCCAACGCGATCTTGGCGGCGACCCGATTCGTGGCGCTGTCGACCCGATAGACGGTGCGGAAGACGTCGTCGACGACCCAGGCGCTTCCCTGCCCGGAAGCGAGAGCGAACGGGTCCCAGCCGTCGTTCGGCAGCGTCGTGACAACGTCGCCGGCCCGGTTGATCCGGCTGAGCGCTCCTCCTCCGGCCCCGAGCGCCCAGAGCACACCCCGGTCGGTCGCGAGCGCGCCGTACCAGGCATCCGTGGAGGTCACGCGCAGCGTGGACGGGTCGATCGAGGTCAGCGTGCCGTCCTGATTGGCCACCAGCACCTGGCCGGACCGCCAGACGATCGCGTCCGGCCCTCCGGTCTTGACGACCTCCGCGACCGAGTCCGTGCGCGGGTCCACGCGGGAGACCGTCCCGTCGTCCTGGCTGCCCACCCAGACGTCGCCCGCACCTACCGCCAGCGCCGTCGGATTCGAGCCGACGCCGCCGATCGTCGCGACAAGCGTGTTCGTCCTAGGGTCGATCCGCTGCAGGGAGTCGACCTTGGGCGAGATCGTCGGCTTCGTGCTGGGCTTGCCGGGTCGATCGCTCCCCTGGCCGAGCAGGACGCCGGCGACGACGGCGGCCGCGACGATCGCGACGCCCAAGGTGCTCAGGACCAGCGCCTTGCGGTCGCGGGTCGCGGCCGGCAGAGCCAACCCCAGCGCGTCGCGCGCTGCCTCGACAAGCTCGTCGCAGCTGACGTAGCGATCGTCGGGGCTCTTCGCCATCGCGGTGGCGATCACGGCGTCGATCACGCCCGGCAGGTCCGGCGAGCTTTCACTGGGCTTCGGAGGCGGCTCCTCCAGGTGCGCGAACAGGACTGCGAGCTCCGACGAACGCGGGAAAGGCGGCTGCCCGGTCAGGCACTCGTGAATCACGCAGCCGAGGGCGTAGACGTCTCCCCGGCCGTCGACGTCGGCGCCCCGGATCTGCTCCGGCGAGGCGTAGTCGGGTGTCCCGACCGAGCGCGCGTCGACGCCCGGCGATCCTTCATCGGCAAGCCGCCTGCTCAGGCCGAAGTCGGACAGATACGCGTGGCCGTGCTCGTCGAGCAGCACGTTCGAGGGCTTGACGTCGCGATGGACGAGCCCGCGCGCGTGCGCGGCGTCGAGCGCGGCAGCGACCTGGCCACAGACGGCGATCGCCCGGCCCGGCTCGAGCGGCCCTTCCTTCTGCAGCAGCGTCTTCAGCTCGCAGCCCTCGACGTATCGCATCACCAGGTAGAGCTGCCCGTCGACCTCGCCGGCGTCGTGGACCGGGACGACGTTCGGGTGCTCGAGCGAGGCCGCCAGCTCGGTCTCGGCCAGGAAGCGCTCGCGAAAGCGCGCGTCGTCCGACAGCTCGGGCGCGATCAGCTTGACCGCGACGTTCCGCTTCAGGCGCGGGTCGTACGCACGGTAGACGACGCCCATCCCGCCGCGACCGACGATGGCCTCGATCCGGTAGCCGAGCAGATCGGTCCCGATGCGAACAACGTCTGGAGTGAGCGACACGTCGTACCTCCTGCTCGGCGGGACCATATTCCTCCCGGCCCGAGCGGGCCCGCAGACCCGCTCGGCGTCTCGCTTGGGCAGCGAGAGTCCCTAGACGTGGGCGAGCCCACGTCGCCTGCGCGCAGCCGTGATCCCGCCGGCGCAGGCGACGGCGGCCCCGACGACGACGCCGGCGCCGATCAGGGCGCTCGGCCAGTCGAACCCTGTCGCTGTCGCTGTCGCCGCCGTCGCCGCCGCGCCGACCGGCACGTATCCCGTCGAGCCCGGCTCCGTGTAGGAAAGGGAGAACTTCGCCCTGGGCAGATAGCCCGTCGACCCCGGCTCCCGGTAGTTGATCGAGGAGTTGGGGACGACGTGAGAGCCGTTGGGCGCTGTCTTGGCGGCGCCCGGGACGGCGACGGCCGCGATCGCGAGAGCGACGACGATCGTCCCGCCGATCTTGGTGTGGATCCGAGTGGTCATCGTTTCCTCCTTCATCCGTGACTTCTGACCGTGCGAAGATGCGTGGGAGGACTGAGAAGCCACTGAGAGCCCCCTGAGAGATGGAGTTCCGGATCCTCGGCCCGCTGGAGGTGGTCGACGGCGAGCGCATCCTCACCCTCGGGGGGGAACGGCCGCGGGCGCTGCTCGCCCTGCTCTTGACGCGACCGAACGAGGTCGTCTCGACCGACCGTCTCGTCGACGAGCTCTGGGGCACGCGTCCGCCGAAGACCGCGCTCAACACCGTCCAGTACTACGTCTCGCAGCTGCGGAAGACGCTCGGGGCCGACCGGATCGTCACCCGGCCGCCGGGCTACCTGATCCGCGTCGAGGCCGACGAGCTCGACCTCGCGCGCTTCGAACGGCTCGCGCAGGAAGGAAGCGGAGAGTCGCTCCAGGCCGCGCTCGAGCTGTGGCGCGGGCCGGCGCTCGCCGACCTCGCGTTCGAGTCGTTCGCGGGGGAAGAGGCAAGCCGGCTGGAGGAGCTGAGACTGGTCGTCCACGAGCGGCGGATCGACGCCGACCTCGAGAGCGGCCGCGCCGCCGAGCTCGTGCCCGAGCTCGAGCGGCTCGTCGCCGAGCATCCGCTTCGGGAGCGGCTGCGAGGGCAGCTGATGCTCGCCCTCTACCGGTCGGGACGGCAGGCGGAGGCCCTCGGTGCCTACCAGTCGGCGAGGTCCACGCTGGTGGAGGAGCTCGGAATCGAGCCCGGGCCGGAGCTGCAAGAGCTCGAGCGGGCCATGCTCCAGCAGGACCCTGCCCTCGATCTGGCGAGGGAGCCGCCGCCCGCGGAGCGTTCGATCCTCGTCG
>JBPYFE010000145.1:0-10564 GCA_051986525.1 Gaiellaceae bacterium | reverse complement strand
TCGGCCACTTCCTCCGCGCCGAGGGGCGTCGTGCGTTCTTCGCGAGCGACCTCGACACCGCGATCGCCTGGCAGGACGACCGGGCCGAGACGCTCATGAATCGGTTTCGCGAGCTCGCGGACGAGCGCGGGATTGCGATCGAGCCCGTCGAGCCGACGCCGCTCGACACGGACGCGCCCGTCGAGCTCGACCTGAGCGAATTCGGGGCCGTCGTCTTCGCGGCCGGCTTTCGACCCGACTACCCGTCGTGGGTTCACGTACCCGGTGCCTTCGACGGGGACGGTTTCCCTGTGCACGACGAAGGCGCAAGCACCGTCGCGCCCGGCCTGTACTTCGTCGGGGTCCACTTTCTGCGGAAGCGGAAGTCTTCGCTTCTGATCGGAGTCGGCGAGGATGCGGCCGTCGTCGCCGCGCGGATCGCCGACGGGACCGACCCCACGCAGCGAACCTGACTGGCTAGCCTGGTTCGTCGTGCGCGTCGCGGCGGTCGATCTCGGCACGAACTCAACGCGTCTGCTCGTCGCGGACGTCGTCGACGGCCGCCTCGACGAGCTCGCGCGCAGGCTGACGATCACGCGGCTCGGCGAAGGCGTGGACGAGCGCCGGCGCCTCCTCCCCGTCCCGATTGCGCGCGTCCGCAACGTGCTCAGCGGCTACCGCCGCGAGGCCGAGAGCCTCGGCGCGGAGCGCGTTCTGGCGATCGCGACGAGCGCCGTCCGCGACGCGGAGAACGGCGAGGCGTTTCTCGGCGAGGTCGAGTGGAGCTACGGCTTCTCGACTCGTCTGCTCAGCGGCCACGAAGAGGCACAGCTGACCTTCACCGGCGTTGCCAACGACCGGCCGATCATGCAGGAGACGCTGGTGGTCGACATCGGCGGCGGCTCGACCGAGCTCGTCGCGGGCGGTCCGGACGGCCTGCGCTTCCACGACAGCCTCGACATCGGCTGTGTCCGTCTGACGGAGCGGTTCCTCCGCTCGGATCCGCCGAGCTCGGAAGAGCTCACTGCGTGCGCCGGCGCAGTGCGGGCCTTGCTCGAGGAGCGCGTCCCGAGCGATGTGCGCCCGCCGGCTGCGATCGGCGTCTCCGGGACGGTGACGACGTTTGCGGCGCTCGATCTCGGGCTCGCCGGGTACGACCCGGCGCGGATCCACGGCCACGTCTTCTCGCGCGCGTCGGTGGAGAGGCAGCTCGAGCGGCTCGCCGGGATGACGGAGGCCGAACGAAGTGAGCTTCCGGCGATGGAGCCGGGGCGAGCGCCGGTGATCGTCGCCGGCGCCGTGATCCTGCGCGAGGTGCTCGCCCACTTCGGCCTCGAGCGGATCGAGGCCAGCGAGCGGGACATCCTCGACGGCGCCGCGTTCGCAGCCGCCGAGCTGCCCGAGCGCGAAGAAGGCGCTGCGCCTCCGGACGCCTACACCTGCTGCTGAGTCAGTAGACGGTGCCCGGATCCTCGTTCGGCTCGGGCGGCTCGTCCTCGGCCAGGCGCCGCTGCAAGCCGCTCCGCGAGAGCACGCCGACGAGCCTGCCGTCCTCCGTCACGGGCACGCGCTCGAGGTCGTGCTCCTCCAGGAAGCGGAAGGCGTCATCCAAAGGAAGCTCCGGGTCGAGCGTGAAGCGCGGCGGCTCGGCGATCTCGCGCACGGCCGTGTCCGGCCCGCGCCCGGCCGCGACCACGTCGCGCACGAGCGTCCCGCGCGTGACCACGCCGACCAACTGGTCGTCGTCGCAGACGAAGACCGCCTTCACCTCGGGCCGCGAGAGCAGCTCCCCGGCCTCGCGCGCGGGATCGCTGCCGCCGAGCGTCCGCGGCTCCGGGACCATGGCGTCGCGGACGCGGTCCATTACGGGTAGATGCCGCGCGACATCAGCGCCGACCCGACCTCGCGGATCCCGGCGACGAGCGCCGCGCTCCGCAGCGACAACCCCTGCTCCTCCGACAGCCGCCAGACCCGCTCGAACGCGTCGCCGAGCTTGTCCGAGAGCCGTGCCCGGATCTCGTTGCGGTCCCAGAACAGCCGGCCGAGATCCTGCACCCACTCGAAGTACGAGACGGTGACCCCGCCGGCATTCGTCAGCACGTCGGGCAAGACCGTGATCCCGCGGTCGGCGAGGATCGCATCCGCCTCGACCGACGTCGGCCCGTTGGCGCCCTCGGCGATCACGCGCGCGTGGATCCGCGCCGCGTTCTCGCCCGTGACCTGATCCTCGCGCGCGGCGAGCACGAGCACGTCGCAGGGCAGCTCGAGCAGCTCTTCGTTCGTGACGCGCTCGCAATTCTCGTAGCCGGCGAGCGAGCCGTTCTCGGCCGCGTAGGAGCGAAGCTCCGCGACGTCGAGCCCGTTCTCGTCGTGGACTCCGCCGGAGACGTCGGAGACGGCGACCACCTTCGCGCCTTTCTCGAACAGCTCCATCGCCGCGATCCCGCCGACGTTGCCGAAGCCCTGGACGGCACAGCGCTGCTCGCGCAGCGGAGCGTCGACCTTGCGGCACCAGCGCTCGATCACCATCACGACACCTGCGCCCGTCGCCTCGTGTCGGAAGAGCGAGCCGCCGAGCGCGACGGGCTTCCCGGTCACGATCTCCGGCACGGCGAATCCGCGCTGCATCGAGTACGTGTCCATCATCCAGGCCATCGTCTGCTCGTTCGTGGCCATGTCCGGAGCCGGGATGTCCTCCTGCGGCCCGATCACCGGCAGCAGTTCCGACGTGAAACGGCGCGTGATCGCCTGGAGCTCGTTCACGGAGAGCTCGCGCGGGCTGCAGCGGACGCCGCCCTTGGCGCCGCCGTAGGGCAGCCGCAGCAGCGCGCACTTCCAGGTCATCCACATCGCGAGCGCCGCGCACTCGCCGAGGTCGACCTCCGGGTCGTAGCGGATGCCGCCCTTCGTCGGGCCGAGCACGCTCGAATGCTGGACGCGATAGCCGGGGAAGACGCGCCAGCTCCCGTCGTCGAGGCGAACCGGGATGCTGACGACGAGCGAGCGCTCCGGAAAGCGGAGCCGCTCCGAGACCGCGTCGTCCACCGCCGCGTGCGGAAGCGCCTGCTCGTACTGCGTGATCGCCTGGTGGAAGAGCGGGGTCTCCCACTCCAGTGGGTCGTGTTCGTAGGAAACGTCCTGCACTTCGGCCACCGCGGCGGAGTGTAGTTCCGCGACGATTCGAAGACTTGAGGCGATCGAACCGGGTCCTGGCCGCGGCGGCGGCGATGTCGGCGGCGGCCGTGGCCGCTCCGCCGGCCTTCGCGCACGCGCGGCTCCTGGGCAGCGTCCCGGCGGACGGCGCCGTCGTCGCGACGGCGCCGAAGCAGGTCGTCGTCCACTTCGACGAGAGGGTGCGGCCGGAGAGCGGGACGACGGTCGTCCGGAACTCCGACCGACGCTCGGTGGTCGCCGGCAAGCCGCGCCCGGCCGGGAACACGGTGGTGATCCCGCTGCGGCCGCTCCCGAACGGCGACTACTCCGTCCGCTGGCGCGTCCTCTCGGACGACGGGCACACCGTCCAGGGCGTCTTCGCGTTCGCGGTCGGCGTCGGCAGCGCACCGCCGACCTCGGCGCTCTCTGCGGGCGGCGGCAACCCGAGCGCGACCACGGTCGCCTCGCGGTTCCTGTTCTTCGCCGGGCTGCTCGTCGCCGTCGGCGCGGCGCTCTTCTTCCTGCTCGCGTGGCGGAGGTCACGCACGGCGGCCGGAGTCTCAGGCCGAGCCGACTCTCCGCTCTGGGCGCTCATCTTCGTCGGCTTCTTCGCCGCCTTCCTCGGAGCCTCCGGGCTGCTTCCGCATCACGGCGCCGGGACGACGCGCTTCGGAATCGTGATGGAGGCCGGCGGCGTCCTCGCGATCGTCGGCGCGACGCTGGCCGCGATCACGATCGCCGAACGGCGGCTCGTCCCGTTCACGCTGGGCGCGGCGCTGCTGCTCCTGCCTGTGCCGACGCTCGCCGGGCACGCGCTCGACCCCGGGCAGCGGCGGCCGCTGAGCGCGATCGTCGACGTCCTCCACGTCGGCGCCGCCGCCGTCTGGATCGGCGGCCTGCTGGCGCTGGCCGTTGCGATGCCGCGGGCTCTGCGCGAGCTCGAGCCCGATCGTCGCTCGGCGTTCACCGGCGCGCTCGTCCCCCGGCTCTCGGCGCTCGCGCTCGTCTCGGTCGCCGTGATCGCCGCGACCGGGCTCGTCCGCGCGATCACGGAGCTGTCGGCCGTCAGCCAGCTCTGGACGACCGGCTACGGCCGTGCGCTGCTGGTCAAGTCAGCCTTGCTCGCCGGCGTCGTTGTGCTCGGCTGGCTGAACCGCCGGCGGCTCGTCTACGGCGCGGCGCTGCGACGCAACGTCACGGTCGAGCTCGCGCTCCTGGCCGGGGTCGTGGTCGCGGTCGCGTTCCTGACCGAGCTCGCGCCCGGCCGCGACCTCGCCCGCGCGGTCGCCAAGCCGGTCGAGCCGCAGGCGATCCAGCCGCCCCCGCCCGGCGCGACCGTCTTCGCCGGCGAGTCGGGCGTGTACGCGGTCGGGCTCGCCGCGCTGCCCGGCGGAACCGCGCAGGCGACCGTGCTCGGACAGGAGAACCGCGGCGTCGACGGGCTCTCCGTCGGCTTCGAGACGCACGGGCGGCGGCTCGGCTCGAGCTCCTGCGGCCCGGGCTGTTACCGCTCCGAGGGCCGCGTCCGGCCCGGTCCGGTCACGGTCCTCGTCGGCGGCTCGGCGCCCGTCCGCTTCGACCTGCCCGCGAACGCCGCACCCGGCTCGGCGCTGGTCGCCCGCGCCCGCCGCGCGTTCGAGGGCCTGAAGAGCCTCGTCATCCAGGAGCACCTCGCCTCGAGCCCGACCGCACGCGTGTTCACCACCTGGCGGATCGTGGCGCCGAACCGGCTCGCGTACACGACCTCCGGCAACGTGCGCGCCGTCGTGATCGGCGCCCGCCGCTGGGACAAGTTCGGGCGCGGCCCGTGGCAGCGCTCGGCCCAGACGCCGCTCCACCAGCCGGCGCCGTGGTGGAGCCCGAGCTGGAGGAACGCGAGGCTCGTCGGCACGGCCCGGGTAGGCGGCCGCGAGGCGCGCGTCGTCACCTTCTTCGACCCGGTGCTGCCCGCCTGGTTCGAGGTGGCCGTCGATCCGAAGACCGCGCTACCGCTGACGCTGAAGATGACCGCGGCCGCGCACTTCATGCGCCACCGCTACAGCGGCTTCAACCGCCCGCTGAGGATCGTCCCGCCCGCCTAGCGCGGCAGCACGACCTCGAAGCGGCTCCCGCGCTCGGCCGGCTCGTAGACGAGGTCGCCGCCGTGGGCCCGCGCGTACGCCTTCGCGATTGCGAGGCCGAGCCCGCTGCCCGTTCCGTCGAGGCCGCGCTCGAAGCGCTCGAACAGGCGCGGCACGAGCTCCTCCGGCACGCCGGGCCCGGCGTCCTCGACCGAGATCCGCACGTGCGTGTCGCGCTGCTCCGCGCTGAGGACGATCGGCGCCGCGCCGTACCGCGCCGCGTTCGTGAGCAGGTTCGAGACGATGCGCTCGACCGCGATCCGGTCGACGACGACGGCGAGCTCGGGATCGACCGCGACGTCGACCTTCTGCGCGTCCCGGTCGGGCAACGACGATCGCGCTACGTCCTCGAGCACCGACCGCAGGACGACGGGCTGCGGGTCGAGCGCGATCGCCCGGTCGTCGAGGCGGGAGAGATCTAGCAGCTGCTCGATCAGCCGCGTCAGCCGGTTCGCCTGCTCCCAGAGCGTCTCCTCCAGCTCGCGCCGTGTCCCGACGCTGAGCGTCGAGCCGTGCGCGCGCAGCGTCGCGAGCGCGCCGAACACCGCAGTCGCCGGCGTCCGCAGCTCGTGGGACGCGACGGCGACGAAGTTCAGCTTCAGCTGGTCGAGCCGCAGGATGTCCGCGATCACGTTCGCACGGTCGATGGCCAGGGCCGCGCGCTCGGCGACGAGCGTGAGCAGCTCGACGTCCTCGGCCGTGAAGTCGCGCGGCGTGAGCGTGCCGACGTGGAGGACTCCCATCGCCTCCTCGCCGCGCATCAGCGGAACGCCGAGCATGCTCTGGATCCCCTTCTCGATCAGGATCGGGTTGACGACGTGGTCCAGATCGACGACCGGGAGGACGACGGGCCGGCGCTCGGCCGCGATCTTCCCCGCGAAGCCGGCGCCCACCGGGATCCGCACGCCGGCCTCGACCTCCTCCTCGAGGCCGACGGCCGCCCGGGCCGCGACCTCGTTCGTCTCCTCGTCCAGGAGCAGGATCGCCGCCGTGTCCGTTCCGAGGATCTCCCGGACGCGCACGAGCAGCTCGCCGAGCAGCTCGTCGACCTCGAGGTGCGCGAGCGCGACGTCGGTGACCGCCTGCACGTTCTCGAGCCGGCGCCGCGCCTTCTGCTCCGCCTCGAAGAGGCGGGCGTGGTCGATCGCGAGCGCGATCCGGTCGGCCGCGAGCTGGAGGAAGTCGACGTCCTCCTCGCCGAACTCGCGCGGCGTCAGGCTGCCGACGTGCAGCACGCCGAGCACCTCGCCCTCGATCAGCAGCGGGACGCCGAGCATGCTCTTGATCCCCTTCTGGCGCAGGATCGGGTTGCGCACGTCCGCGTGGTCGACGTCGGAGAGGATCACCGGCCTCCGCTGCGCCGCGATCCGGCCGGCGAAGCCGAGCCCGACCGGAATGCGCACGCCGGCTTCGACCTCCTCCTCGATCCCGACCGCGGCACGAGCGACGAGCTCGTTCGTGTCCACGTCGAGGAGCAGGATCGCGCACGTGTCCGCCTCCAGGCCGGCCCGCGTCCGCAGCAGGATCGCGCCGAGCAGCTCGTCGAGCTCGAGGTGCGCGAGCGCCGCGTCGGCAATCTGCTGCAGACGCTGGAGCTGTCTGGTGTCTCGACCCGTCGCCATCGGAAGCTAGGTGCTATTTCGCCGCGTAGAGAGGAAAATCCCTGCTCGATGCCGGGGAAGGGACTCGAACCCTTACGCCCCCAGAGGGGACACCTGATTTTAAGTCAGGCGCGTATCGCCAGTTTCGCCACCCCGGCGGGCGAAGGATAGCCCGGTCGCGATTCAGCCTCATTCGTGACAAAGCCCGCCGGAGCGGGCCTTGTCGCTGTCGGCGATGCGTGGACACCGCTCACCGAGGAAGTTGCCCGGATGACACGTCCTCGCCTCTGACGACCTGCCATGCCAGGCACTTACAACGGTAGTCGATCTTTCCCGCTTTGTATAGGACTGCGATGCCTCGCGTCCGCGACCCGGCGCGGCCGTTAGACGCCGGCGGCCTTCCAGTCGTACGTGGTCGGGATCTTCTTCGGCGGCTTGCCGTAGACGATCGCGATCTCCTCGTGGTTCTTGAGCACGAGGTTGTTCGGGTCGCCGGTGTAGGGCTTCCCGTTCAGGTAGACCTTGAGCGGCTTCGCCGTCGTCGCGCAGTACGCGCCGATGCAGGTCTTCGACAGGCGCAGGCCCCAGACGCCGAAGAACTGGCCGAGGCTGTACGGGAACGCCTTGCCCGCCTCGACGTGGACGATCCCGGAGGCGTCGTGGGTGTGGAGCTGGGTCAGGAAGGCGCCGTCGTCGATCCCGACGAAGGCGGGAACCTGTTCCTTCTTGCCGTCGATGAAGATGTCCAGGTGCTGATGGACGTGGTAGTTGAGGAGCTCGCCGCCGAGGGCGTCCAGGCCAAGCGGCTTCAGCCGGTCCGGCAGCGAGTTGTACTCCGGCGCCCACGGAGCCTTCGTCTTCTGGATCCCCGGTAGCGCGGCGTAGTCGATCTGCGGCGGGGCTCCGTTCGCGTTGCCGCTGCTGCTGCCGCTGCGCCCCACGAAGACGAAGACAACGGCCGCGATCAGCAGGATCGGCCCGAGCGCAGCGAGGCCGTAGAGCAGCCAGCGGGAGCGGTCCGACGCGGGACCGCCGCGCTGTCTCGAGTCGCGCCGCTGAGGTGCCTGAACCGGCCGCGGCGGCGCGGGAGTGCGAGGTTTCTTCTTCGCCACGGCTCGCGAAGGCTAGCGATGCGACGGCGCGGCTGGCGTTTTCGATTTACATTTTCGATACTTCGGGCTCACTCCAAGGAGGCCGGAATGGGTTTCATGGACAAGCTGCTCGGTCGCACCAAGAAAGCTGCCGGCGACATGACCGGCGACAGCTCGATGCGCAGCGAGGGAATGCACCAGGAGCAGGAGGGCATGGCGGAGGACCGCGCCGCGAGCGCCGAGCAGATGGCGCAGGAAGAACGCGAGCGCGCGGCCGAGCACCGCGCCGAGCGGGAAAGCTAGGACGAGGGCGGCTTCGGCCGCCCTTTTCATACACCGTCCGACGCGGTCTCTACCGTTCGTGGGCCATGCTCACGATCGCTTTCGGACTCGTCGTTCTCGCCGCGCTCGGCGGCCTCGCGTACTGGCTGACGCAGACGCTGACCGCGTTCCGCGTTCAGTCCGAAGCGGCCGTCGACGCGCGGAACGCCGACATGGAGCGGCGGCTCCAGGGCCTGACGGAGACGGTCGACCGCCGCCTGGGCACGCTCGACGAGAAGGTCGACCGCCGGCTCGAGCACGCGTCGAAGCAGACGAACGCGATCCACGAGAAGCTCGGCGACGTCGGCCGTGCGACGACGATCCTGGCGGAGCAGGCGAAGGAGCTCGGCCAGCTGCAGCAGGTGCTCCGCCCGCCGAAGGCGCGCGGCGGCTTCGGCGAGCTGCTGCTCGGGAACCTGTTGCGCGACCGGCTGCCGCCGCAGGCGTACGAGCTCCAGTACGGATTCAAGAGCGGCGAGCGCGTCGACGCGGTCGTCCGCGCCGACAAGCTGGCGCCGGTCGACGCCAAGTTCCCGCTCGACAACTTCGAGCGCCTCGTCGACGCACAGGAGGACTCGCAGCGCGAGCTCTACGAGAAGGCGTTCGCGCGCGACGTGAAGGGCCACATCGACGCGATCGCGTCCAAGTACATCCGGCCCGACGAGGGAACGTACGACTTCGCGTTCATGTACCTCCCCTCGGAGGCGATCTACTACGAGCTCGTCTGCGGCAAGACCGGCGCGCTGCTCGCATACGCGCACGACAAGCGCGTGCTGCCGGTCTCGCCGACGACGCTGACGGCCTACCTCCAGGTGGTGCTGCTCGGGCTGAAGGGACTCCAGATCGAGCAGCACGCCCAGGAGGTCATGGCGTACTGCGCGCAGCTGCAGAAGGACTTCGGGCGCTTCAAGGAGGACTTCGACCTCGTCGGCAAGCACCTCGGGAACGCGCAGAACAAGTTCACGGACGCCGAGAAGCGGCTCGACAAGTTCGAGACGAAGCTCGAGCGTGCGAGCGAGTCGCAGGCGGTCGAGCCGGGCGAGGTCGTCGCCGAGCTACCGCGCGCAGCCGACGCGGCGTAGGGCTGAAGGTTCGGCGCGGCCTCTGGTGACCTAGCTCAGCCTGCGGCCGCGGCGGCCACCTTGGCGAGCACCGCTGCCTGCCGCTCGAGCGTCTCCTGGTGGCCGTCGAGGGCGTAGCGGTCGGCGAGCTCGCGCGGGTCGAGATAGCCGACATGCGTTCCGTCGGCGTCTTGCCAGATCAGCATTCGCAGCGGCAGCTCGATGCCGACGTGCGGGTCGGCCTGCATCAACGGGGTGCCGACACTTGGATTCCCGAAGATCAGCAGGACGTTCGGTTGCAGCTCGACGTCGGCCTTGCGGGCGCCGGTCGCGTGGTCGATGCGTGCGAACAGCTGCAGCCCATGTGCGTCGAGCGCCTCGCGCAGCCGGGCCTCGACCTGGTCGGAATCGCCGACGGCGGTCAGCTCGACCATCTGCGCAGTCTAAGGCCGCTCGCCCGGGCCGGTGTTACTCGGAGCCGCACCGGCTTCAACGGAGGTTTTGATCCGGCTGATGACGTAGTCGGCGTGAGCGGCGACGTCGGCATACGTGATCTCGAGCCGATCGTCGTCTCCGCCTGCCAGGTAGAGATCGCGCGCCCGGACGAGGGGGAGCCGGTGGTGCGGCGGCAGTTGGCCCAGCGCCCAGTTTGCCGCGGTGTCCTTCGACGCGATCTCACGGGTAGCGACGGTCATCCAGCCGCGCGCGAGCGTCAGGATCACGTTGCGCGTGTCCGAGCCCAGGCCCCCGCGAAGCGCCGGCAGGCCGTCGACGATCGAGCGCTCGACGTCCCCGAAGGGAACCGGGTCGAAGAGCTCGCTCGCCGGCGGCCCAAGCACGGGGCGACCGGAGGTCAACGTCATCGTCACGAGCACGGCGAGGTCGGGGTTCGGCGACGGCTGCCAGGCGGGAGCGTCGTCCCGTTCGAGCTCGCCGCGCAGCCAGTCGCCGTACTGGAAGTCCATCGTCGGCGGATATCGCCACGGCCGGACTTGCGCGGCGACGAGGATCGTCAGCTCCACGGGTCGCCATCGCTCGGCGCCCACTCCTCCCCGCGAGATCTCGCCGAGACGATTCGCCAGCACCTTCTTCTCCGCGGGGGTCACTGGCCGCTCGACGACGGCGAGCAGGTCGAGGTCGCTGTCCGGCCGAAGCCCACCGACCGTCGCCGACCCGAACACGTAGAGCCCGAGGGGATCACGTCCAAGCGCGTCGCGGAGGGACGAGACGACAGCAGC
>JBPYFE010000144.1:0-25267 GCA_051986525.1 Gaiellaceae bacterium | reverse complement strand
CGACGGATCGGTCTGCGGGTTGTAGCGCCCGACGATCTCGATGAACTTGCCGTCGCGCGGCGAGCGCGAGTCGGCGGCGACGACGCGGTAGATCGGGTTCTTCTTCGAGCCGACCCGCGTCAGCCTGAGCTTGACAGCCATCTATCTCCTCGCCTTCTTCTTCTTTCGCTTGCTCTTGGTCTTGCGTGCAGTTGCGGCGCGCTGGCCGTTCGGCGCCGGCATGCCCATTCCAGGCAACGCGGGCATTTTGCCGCTTCTCATCTGCTTCATCATCTTCGCCATCGCCTTGCGCGCCTCGAGCAGCTGGTTGACCTGCTGCACGTCGCTGCCGCTGCCGCGGGCTATCCGCTGGCGCCGCGAGCCGTCGATCGTGTGCGGCAACGCCCGCTCGCGCGGCGTCATCGAGAGGATGATCCCCTCGACGCGCGCGAGCTGCTTCTCATCGACCTGGTCGAGGCCTTCGAGCTTGTCGCCGAGGCCCGGGATCAGCTTCATCACGCCCTGGAGCGGCCCCATCCGGCGCAGCATCTTGTAGCTCTTCAGGAAGTCGTCGAAGGTGAACTCGCCCTCCATCATCCGGCGCTCGAGCTCGGCCCGGTCGTCCTCCTCGACCGCCGCCTCCGCCTTCTCGATCAGGCTGAGGACGTCCCCCATGCCGAGAATGCGGGAGGCCATCCGATCCGGGTGGAAGTACTCGAGCTGGTCGACCTTCTCGCCGACCGAGACGAGCTTGATCGGCTTGCCGGTGACGGCCTTGACGGAGAGCGCGGCGCCTCCGCGCGCGTCGCCGTCGAGCTTCGTCAGGACGACGCCGTCGAAGTCGACGCGCTCCTGGAACGCCTGCGCGACGGAAACGGCCTCCTGGCCTGTCATCGCGTCGAGGACGAGCAGGACATTGGTAGGCCTGGCGACGTCGCGGACCGCGGCGAGCTCGTCCATCAGCGCGGCGTCGACGTGCAGACGGCCGGCCGTGTCGACGATCACGACGTCGCCGGCCGCCGCGGCGATTCCTTCTTGGGCGGCCTTGACCGGGTCGCCGCGCTCGGCGCTGTGAACCGGAACCTGGATCTGGCGCCCGAGCTGCTCGAGCTGCTCGATCGCCGCGGGCCGCTGGAGGTCGGCGGCGACGAGCTCCGGCTGCTTGCCGTCCTTCCGCAGCAGCAGCGCGAGCTTCGCCGCGGCGGTCGTCTTGCCCGAGCCCTGCAGTCCGGCAAGCAGGATCACCGTGGGCGGCCTGCTCGCAAAGGCGAGCCGCGAGTCGCCGGAGCCCATCAGCGTCGTCAGCTCCTCCTGCACGATCTTCACGACCTGCTGGCCCGGCGTCAGGCTCTTCTGCACCTCTTCGCCGAGCGCCCGCTCGCGCACGCGCGCGACGAAGTCCTTGACGACGTTGAAGTTGACGTCGGCCTCGAGCAGCGCGAGCCGGATCTCGCGCATGGCCTTCGAGATCGTCTCCTCGTCCAGCTTTCCGCGCCCGCGGACGTCGCCGAGGGCGCTCTGGAGCCGCTCTGAGAGCGTGTCGAACATCGCGGCCAGTGTACTGGCGTCAGTTTTCGGTCTCGAAAGCGGGTACACACGCTCCATGACCACGTTCGAGGCGATCGAGCAGCGCGGCCGCGGCGCCGTTCGACTGTGGGTCGACGAGTTCGCGAAGCACGACGTCCTCACGTGTGCGAGCTCCGTCGCCTTCCAGGTGCTGAAGTCGCTCGTGCCGCTGACGCTGCTCGGGCTGGCGCTGCTCGGCGCGCTCGGGCGGCAGGACGTGTGGACGAACACGATCGCGCCGGAGATCCAGAAGCGCTTCGACCCGCCCGTCTACCACGCGATCGACTACGGGGCGAAGAAGATCTTCGCGAACGACACGGCCCCGGTGATCGTGTTCGCGGCGCTGCTGACGCTCTGGTACGTGGCGGGCGGGATCCGGGCGATCATGACCGGGATCAACCGGGTCTACGAGGCCGACGAGACGCGGCCGACGTGGGAGCGCTGGCTGCTTTCGGTGGGCCTCGCCTTCTGCGTCGTCGTCGGGATCGTCGGCGCGGCGCTGCTGGTCGAGGCGGTCCCGAAGCCGAGCGGCGCGCTCCAGGTGCCGGTCCTGATCGGCTGCTGGGTGGGCGCGGTCGCACTCCTCGCTCTTGCGGCGGGCCTGCTCGTCCGTTTCGCGCCCGCCGAGAGACGCCCGAAGCGGTGGGCGAGCGTCGGCGGCGTGCTCGTCGTCGTCGCCTGGATCGTCTTCACGGTCGTCTTCCGCTTCTACGTCACCTCGGTCGCGAACTTCAAGACGGCCGTCGGCCAGCTGACCGTGTTCATCCTCCTGGCGATCTGGGTCTACGCGTCCTCGATCGTGTTCCTCGTCGGGGTCGAGATCGATGAGCTGCTGCGCAAGAACGCCGCCCGCCGTGGCATCGTCGACGCGCTGCTCGGCCGGTCGCGCTAGCCGCCGTTTCGACGTTTCCGCGCCCGGTTAGAGATTCGGAAAACGATCGTTGGGAGGAATGAGATGGCCGACATCGCCAAGGTGATCACAGTGATCGGTTCGTCGCCCGAGAGCTTCGCGAAGGCGGCCGACGCGGCGGTGCAGGAAGCGGCGAAGACGGTGCGCGGGATCACGGGCGCCGACGTCGTGTCGATGAGCGCGCGCGTCGAGGGCGAGCGGATCGCGGAGTACCGCACGACCGTCAACATCGCCTTCGCCGTCGAGCGGTAGGCGAAAAGTCACAGAGTCGGCGCGGTTCCACAACGGACCCGCGCGTTTTCGGGGGCTAGGCTCGCCGCAGAGGGTGGCGGGTTTCCCCCACCCTTAGGGTGGGGGTTCGCCGGCTGGCCCGGCCGCTTCGAGTTGCCGCTTCAGCCGGCGAGCAGCGCGCGGGCGAAGTCGTTCGGGTCGAACGGCCGCAGGTCGTCGAGCCCCTCGCCGACGCCGACGAGCTTGACCGGGAGGCCGAGCTCGTTCGCGATCGCGATCGCGACGCCGCCCTTCGCGGAGCCGTCGAGCTTCGTGAGCGCGACGCCGGTCACTCCGACCGCGTCGCCGAAGAGCCTCGCCTGCTGGACTGCGTTCTGCCCCGTCGTCGCGTCCACGACGAGGAGCGTCTCGTGCGGCGCGCCCTCGAGCTTCTGCGCGATCACGCGACGCACCTTCGCGAGCTCCTCCATCAGGTTCGCCTGGGTGTGCAGCCGGCCCGCCGTGTCGACGATCACGATGTCGCGACCCTGCGCCGTCGCGGCCTCGATCGCGTCGTAGGCGACCGCAGCCGGGTCGCCGCCTCGCTCGCCGCCGACGAACGCGGCGCCGGCGCGCTGTGCCCAGATCTCGAGCTGCTCCTCGGCCGCCGCGCGGAAGGTGTCCGCCGCGCCGACGACCACCGAGTGCCCGTGCTCGGCGAGCTTCTGCGCGAGCTTGCCGATCGTCGTCGTCTTCCCCGTCCCGTTGACCCCGACGACGAGGATCACGCTCGGACGCGCGCCGACGGCGAGCGTGCCGGGATCGCCGAGCAGCGACGCCGCTTCCTGGGCCAGCGCCTCCCCGAGATCTCCGACCTCGCCGCGCGCCTCGACGCGGCGGACGAGCTCCGCGGTGGACGGCACGCCCACGTCGGCCGCGATCAGCGCCTCCTCCAGTCGTTCCCACGCCTCGTCGTCGGCGGGATCGAACGAGCCGACGGCGAGCTGCTCGCTGAGCGCCCGGCGGCTCTTGCCGAGCGAGTCCCGTAGGCGCGAGAAGAGCCCCTCGCGCTCGGCCTCGGATTCGGCCGCGCCGTCTTCGCCGAAGAGTTGTGCCCACGACCGCGCCACGGCCGCGAACCGTAGCTAGGCGGTGGCCGCGAGCGGCGCGTCGCGCGGCACGCGGCGCGAGACGATCTGCGAGACGCCGTCGCCACCCATCGTCACCCCGTAGAGGCTGTCCGCCGCCTCCATCGTCCGCTTCTGGTGCGTGATCACGATGAACTGCGCCTGGTCGGCGTAGCGGCGCAGGAGCTCGACGAAGCGGCCGATGTTCGTGTCGTCGAGCGCGGCCTCGACCTCGTCCAGGAGGTAGAACGGGCACGGCCTGGCGAGGAAGAGCGCGAACAGGAACGAGATCGCGCCGAGCGCCTTCTCGCCGCCCGAGAGGAGCGACAGCTTCGTGACGCGCTTGCCCGCCGGGCGGAGCTCGATCTCGACGCCGGGCTCGCTGCCGTCGTCGGCGCCGTCCTCGTCCGGCTCCGTCAGCCGCAGCCGGCCCTGGCCGCCGGGGAAGAGCGTCTCGGCGACGTCCGCGAAATGCTGCTGGACCGCGGCGAACGTCTCCTCGAAGCGCCGCTCGACGGTCTCGGTCAGGTCGTCGCGCAGCTTCTGCAGCTCGGCGAGGCTCCGTTCGAGATCCTCGCGCTGCGTCGCGAGCTCCTGGAGCCGCTCCTTCTCCTCCTCGTACTCCTGCTTGGCGAGCGGGTTGACCTGGCCGAGCGTCTCGCGCCGGCGCTCGAGGCGCAGGAGCCGCTCGGCGAGCGCCTCGCGATCGTCGCCTTCGGCGGGGTCGGCGCCGGCCTCCTCGAGCCTGCGCGTCGCGGCCGCCGTCTCGGCCTCCAGCCGTGCAAGCTCGACGTCGATCGCCGCCGCGCGCTCGCCCGCCTCGGCGGAGCCGCGGCGAAGGTCGGCCTCGCGCGCCGCCAGCTCCCGAAGCCGGGTTGCCGCGCCGCCGGTGCGCGAGCCGCCGGCATCGACCCGCGCCTGAAGCGGCGCCTCGAAGCGCGTTGCGGCCTCGGCCGCGCCCGACAGTCCGCGGACGAGCCGGTCCGCGAGCCCGACGACGCGAGGATCGGCCGAGAGCGGCGGCCTCGAGGGGTTCCGCTCGAGCTCGTCGGCCTCCTGCGCCAGCGCCTTCCGCCGCGCCTCGAGCTCCAGCCAGACGGCCTCCGCCGTCTCGCCCGCGAACCAGAGCTCGCCGCGGTGCGGGGCGTAGCCGAAGCCTTCGGGCGTGACCGCGGGAACGCTCGAGCGCAGCAGCTCGTCCTTCGGGACGACCGCGAACTCGCCCACGAGCTCGGCCGGTTTCCGCCCGACCAGAACCGTGAGATTGCCCAGGCCGGCGGCACGCGCTTGCTCGAGCAGCGACAGCGCGCCGCTCGCGTCGTCGGCGAGCAGCGCCGAGGCCCGTGGGCCGAGCGCCGCCGCGACTGCGCGCTCGCGACCGGGCTCGACCTCGAGCTCCGAGAGCGCCAGCGACGCGCCCTGCTCCGCCAGGGCTCGCGCCGCCGGCGGGAGACCTTCCCGCTCCGCCAGGGCCCGCTCGACGGCCGCCAGACGCTCGCGCGTCGTCCGCAGCCGCTCCTCGTCCACCGTCGGCGGCGCTGCAGGCGTCACGCGAAGCCGCTGCGCGGCCGCCTCGGCGGCCTCTCGCCGCAGCTCCAACCGGTCGACCGCGCTCTTCAGGCGGTAGAGCGCCGCGGTCGCCCGCTCGCGCCGGCCGGCCGCATCCGCGAGCTCCTCCTCGGCGGCGTTGCGCTCGACGAGCAGCTCGTCGAGCTTCGCCTCCGCGGACTTCCGCCCGAGTCTGGCCGCCGTCCGCCGCTCTTCGATCGCCTCGGCCTCGGCGGCGAGCTCGGCCAGGTCGAGCTGGGCGATGCGTGCGTCGACCGAGGCGATCTCGTCCTTCAGCTTCTCGGCTCGCTCGGCGGCCGTCGCCTGGAGCGCCAGCGGCCGGAGCCGCTTGCGCACCTCGGCCTCGAGGTCGCGCGCCCGCTCCGCCTGCACCTGGACGCGCGCGAGCTTCAGCTCCCCGCGGTGCCGGCGCGACTTGTACTTGCCGAGCCCGGCCGCCTCCTCCAGCAGCGCGCGCCGCTGCTCGGGCTTCGACGAGAGGATCTCCTCGACGCGCCCCTGACCGATCACCGAGCTGTGGCCGCCGCCGAGGCCGACGTCGGCGAGCAGCTCGACGAGATCCGTCCGGCGGACCGGTGCGCGGTTGACGAGGTACTGGCCCTCGCCGCCGCGATGCAGCCGTCGAGCGATCGAGATCTCGCTGAAGTCGAGCTCCGGGAACGCGCCGTCGGCGTTGTCGAACAAGAGCTCGACCTCGCACCACTCTGCCGGCGCCCGGCCGGCGGCGCCGGCGAAGAGCACGTCGTCCGGCTTTTCGGCGCGCAGCTCCGACGGCGCCAGCGAGCCGGAGGCCCAGAGCAGCGCGTCGGAGACGTTCGACTTCCCCGACCCGTTCGGCCCGACGACCACGGCGACGCCGCGCTCGAGCCGAACCTCGACCGGATCGGGAAACGACTTGAAGCCGCGCAGCTTGATCGCGCTCAGGTGCACGCGCGCCGAACGCTAGCGGCGAAGGCGGATGGCGAGCCCGCGTCCTACGAGATGCCGAGCTTCGCGAGCACTTCCTTGGCCGCGGCCTGCTCGGCGGCCTTCTTCGACCGGCCCTTGCCGACACCCAGCTGCTCGCCGTCGACGTTCGCGGCGCACGTGAAGTTGCGGTCGTGCGGCGGGCCCTCGACGTCGAGGACGGAATACGAGACGGAGCGGCCGCGCTGCGCAAGCGCTTCCTGGAGCTCCGTCTTGTAGTCGACGTGCTCGGTCGCGGCGTACTCGATCCGGCCGTTGAAGGCGTCGACGATCGACTGCTCGATCTTCGGGAAGCCGTACTCGAGGAACAGGGCCGCGAGCGACGCTTCCAACAACGCCGCGAGCACGTTGCGGTTGCGCATCAGGCGCTTCAGCTCCTCCGCGGGGACGAGCTCGCGGCCGCGCTCCTCGAGCCGCTCGCCGAGCCCGAGCTCGCGCGCGACGACGGCGCATGATGCGCGCGAGACGACGTGCGAGCGGATCTTCGCCAGCCGTCCCTCCGAGAAGTCCGGATAGCGCTCGTAGAGGGAACGCGCGATCGCGAGCTCGAGCACGCTGTCGCCGAGGAACTCCAGCCGCTCGTACGACGAGGCCCGGTCCGGCGCCCACGACGTGTGCGTGAACACGTTGTCGAGCCGCTCTGCGGGCAGCCCGTCGATCAAGCGGTCGAGCGAGGTTCGGCTACTGGTGCGAGGAGACGTAGTCGACAGCCTGACCGACCGTCTGGATCTTCTGCGCGTCTTCGTCCGAGATCTTGATCCCGAACTGGTCCTCGAGCTCCATGATCAGCTCGACGAGATCGAGCGAATCCGCGTCGAGATCCTCCTGGAACGACGCCTCTTCCGTGATCTCGCTCTCGTCGACGCCGAGCTGCTCGCTCAGAACTTCCTTGACGCGCTCGAAGACTTCCTCTCGAGAAGCCGCCATTTCACCTCGCTTGCCTGGTCGGGGTCAGGGGCGCGCGGACTCTAACACGCGCTCTGCAAGCCGTTCTCGCAAGGTTCCGACGACGTCGTGCTCGACGCCGCGCGCGGCGAGCCGGATCGCGTTGGCGATCGCCGTGCGGCTCGAGTTGCCGTGAGCGATCACCGCCAGGCCGCGGAGGCCGAGCAGATAGGCGCCACCGTAGGTGTCGGGGTCGAGCCGCTCGCGGAGCCGTCGCGTCGACGGGCGGATCAACAGCCCGCCGAGCTTGCCGCGGCTGCTGGCGGTGATCTCCTCGCGCAGCGCGCCGAGCAGGGTGAGGATCGTCCCTTCGAGCGTCTTCAGGACGACGTTGCCGGTGAAGCCGTCGCAGACGACGACGTCGGCGGCGCCCTCGAGCAGGTTCCGGCTCTCGGTGTTGCCGGCGAAGTTCAGGTCCGGCGCGGCCTCGAGCAATGCGTGCGCTTCGAGCGTCAGCTGGTTGCCCTTCTCCGGCTCCTCGCCGATCGAGAGCAGGCGCACCTCCGGGCTCTCGACTCCGAGGATCTCGTGCGCGAAGACGGAGCCCATGTGCGCGAACTGGCGCAGGTGCTCGGGACGCGCGTCGGCGTTCGCCCCGGCGTCGATCAGGACGGACGGCCCGAGCCGCGTCGGGATCACGACCGCGATCGCGGGCCGGTTGACGCCGGGGAGGCGCCGGATCTCGAGCAGCCCCGCGGCCAGCATCGCGCCCGTGTTACCGGCCGAGACGGCGGCGTCGGCTTCGCCCTCGCGGACGAGGCGGCACGTGACGACGAGCGAGCTGTCGCGCTTCTGCCGAACCGCTTCGCCGGGCTTCTCGTCCATCGCGATCGCCGTCGGCGCCTCGACGAGCTCGAGCCCGCCGGTGTCGAGCCCGGCCGGACCGACGAGAACGGGAGCGATCGTCGACGACCGCGCCTCGAGGGCCCCGGCGACGACTTCTTCAGGTGCGCGATCCCCACCCAGTGCGTCGACTGCGACGCGGATCACGGGCTACGGCGCCGGTGCGCGGAGCGGCTCGACCTCGCGGCCGCGATACGTCCTGCAGTTCGGGCACATCTGGTGCGGCCGTGTCGGGTGCCCGCAGTTCGGGCAGACGCTCAGGCGCGGCGCCGTGATCTTGTGCTGGGCGCGCCGCTTGTCGCGGCGGGACTTCGACGTTTTTCGCTTGGGGACTGCCATCGGCGGTCGGCCAGTATAGCCGGAGGCTCGTCACGTACTCCGGTCGAGCTCGCGACACACGACGCGGGTTCATCGGCAGCGCGAGTGAATCGCGCGGCCTTTTCAGCGGGCATCGCAAGCGACGCCCTGGTGCGTCAGAGCCGGTCCCTGAGCTCGGCGAGCGCGGCCCAGCGCTCGTCGGTCGCCGCTTCCTCGTGCTCGTGCGGCTCCTCGTTCAGGTTCTTGCCGCACACGGCGCAGAGGCCCGCGCAATCCTCGCGGCAGAGGATCTGATCCGGCAGCGCCAGCGCGACGGCGTCGCGCGCCCACCCGGAGAGGTCGAGCTTGTCGTCCGTGACGTACGGCGTCCGCAGCTCCTCCGATTCCGGCGCGGTCGCCTCGTACTCGCGCGCGCGGATCGGGATGTCGAGCACGGCGTCGCCGAGGCAGCGGTAGCAGGGACCGTGCAGGCGGGCCTCGAAGGCGAGCTCGAAGACGGTGCCGGTGCTGGCGCGCGTGATCGAGAGCTCCGCCGGGACGGTCGCCGGAACCGGCAGGTAGCGCTGGCCACCGAGCTCGAGCGGCTCGAGCTCGACGTCCTTGACGTCGGCGAACTGCTCGCCGGAGCGAAGCCTGAGGTTGCGCAGGTTGAAGACGGTCACGAGGTCACCGTAGCAACCGTCAGATGCGCCGAACGACCTCCGAAAGCGGCTTCCGATTGGCCTCGCGGCTCCACTCCTCGGCCGACCGAGATTCGGCTCCGAGGTCGCGTCGCGGGTAGCCGAACGTCAGCACCGTCACCGGCCGCAGACCGTCTTCGAGACCGAGAACCTCCGCCGCCGCGTCGGGGTCGGGCATGCCGTTCGGGCACGAGGCGACGCCCTCGTTCCAGGCGACGAGCATCATGTCCTGCATCGCGCGCCCCACGTCGAGCGGGCTCTTGCCGCCCTGTGTCGCGATCGCGACCACGAGCGCCGCGCCCTCGACGTTGCGCGACGCGTAGACCGTCTCCGCGAGCCGCTGCTTCCGCTCGGGGTCGCCGACGACGACGAACGTCCACGGCTGCCGGTTGACGGCGCTGCCGGTGACGCGACCGGCGTCGAGGATCCGCTCGACGACGTCCCCCGGAAGCGGCCGTTCGGCGTAGCTGCGCCAGTCGCGCTTGCTCGCGACGGCGAGGTAGGTGTCCACGAGGGCCTAGTAGGGGTCGTTGTTGTTCGAGCCGTCGACGCCGACGCCGGCTCCGACGCCCGCGACGACCGACTCCTGCGAGCGCTCGTGCAGCCGCTCGCGACCCCGCCTGACCGCGCCCAGGAACTTGTCGAGATTCGTCTCGAGCGTCGAGAGGATGCTGTCGGCCCAGTCCTCCATCTCGAGCCGCGTCTCGCGCGCCTGGCGCCTGGCCTCGTCGACGATCTCCTGCGCCTGCCGCTCAGCGAGCTTGACGATCTCCGTCTGCGACGCTTCGCGCACGGCCTGCTCGCGCGCCTCGCCGAGAATTCGATCGCACTCCCGCTTCGCCTCCGCGAGCATCTCCTGCCGCTCCTTGACGATCCAGCGGGCCTGCTTGATCTCCTCGGGGATCGTCGCCCGCATCTGATCGAGGATGTCGTAGATCTCCTCGCGGTCGATGCGGACCTGGTCGGTGAGCGGCACGGCCTTCGCGTTGTGCACGAGGTCGTCGAGCTTGTCGATGAGTACGAGTACGTCCATGGATTCCCCGAGTTTACAGAGGAATCGCTAGCCGAATAGCCGGCGAAAGAATCCTGGTTGCGGCTCGGGTTCCGGCTCGGGCTCGGGCGGCGGCGGAGTCATCGACGGCAGCGGTCTCGCCTCGTTCGTGCCGAAGACCCAGCGGCGGCCGCTGGCGCGCAGCTCCTCCAGCAGCGTCGACGCCTCGTCGCGGTTCAGCTCGACGTCGCCCGGCTTGTCGAGCAGCTCCGACAGACGCGTCGCCCCCGGCCCCGTCTCTCCGCGGGCCTTCAGCTTCTGCGCCAGCTCCTGCGCGTGCTTGCGCGGGATCGTGACCGCGCCGCCGTTGGCCGCGGTGAGCAACTGCTCGAGCTGTGTCGTCTCCGTCATTCCCCTGGCTTCTCCGGCGTCCCGGGCCGTCCGTCGGGAAACATCTCGGCGAAACGCGCCGCCACGCTCGGCGGCACCAGCGCGTCCACCTTTCCGCCGAAGGAGGCGATCTCCTTCACGCCGCTCGAGGAGACGAAGCTGACCTCCGGGCTGGCCATCACGTAGACCGTCTCGACCTCGGGCGCGAGCGTCCGGTTCAGCTGGTTCATCTGGAACTCCCACTCGAAGTCCGAGATCACGCGCAGGCCCTTGACGATCGCCTTCGCGTCCCATTTCCGCGCGAACTCGACGACGAGCTCGGAGAAGACGTCGACCTCGACGTTGCCGTCGAAGCCCGCGAGCGCCTGGCGGAGGAAGTCGACCCGCTCGTCGAGCGAGAACAGCGGCTGCTTGTGCTGCGGCTTGCCGACGACGCCGATCACGAGCCGGTCGAAGATCCCCGCGGCGCGCTGGATCACGTCGACATGACCGTTCGTGACGGGGTCGAAGGTGCCGGGGTAGATGGCGGTGATCACTCGTGTTCGAAGAGCGTGATGCGCGCGCGCCCGTAGCTGCGGCTCGTCCGTTTCTGCAGGCTCGGCAGCTCGGGCTCGAGGCGCGACTCGGTCTCGACGACGACGAGGCCGTCCTCCGAGAGCACGCGCGGGAGGTACGTGGACAGGCCGTTTTGCAGGGAAGAAAACATTCCGTAGGGCGGATCGACCAGCACGAGATCGTAGCGGCGACCCGCGGCGGCATCGGCGGCGAGAGCCCGAAGCGCGTCCTGTTGGAGGACGGTTCCGCGGAGCCTGAGCTTCTCGAGGTTGCGATCGATCGTCCGCGCCGCCTGCCGGTCGGTCTCGACGAAGACGACCGAATCGGCGCCGCGCGACATGGCTTCGAGGCCCATCGCGCCCGAGCCTGCGAAGAGATCGAGCACGCCGGCGCCGTCGACCGGACCGATCAGGTTGAACGCGGCCTCGCGGGCCCGGTCCGACGTGGGCCGCGTCTCCTGGCCGGGCGGCGCGAAGATCCGTGCGCCTCGGTGCTCGCCGGCGACGATTCTCAGGCGAGCGACTCCGTCGACGCATCGGCGAAGAAGCGGCCGACCTCGTCGTTCAGCGGCCCGTCGTGGTCGACGAGCTCCGTCGCGAGCTCGCGCGCCCGCTCGAGCAGGCCGCGATCCGCCCGCAGCCGCGTGAACCGGAACTCCGACAGCCCGGCCTGACGCGTCCCGAGCAGCTGTCCCTCACCGCGGAGCTCGAGATCCTTCTCCGCCAGCTCGAAGCCGTCCGTGGTCTCGACGAGCGCCTGGAGCCGCTCGCGGGCGTTGTCCGTCAGCTCCTCCTTGGCGCGCGAGACGAGGAGGCAGTACGACTGCTCCGCGCCCCGGCCGACACGACCGCGGAGCTGGTGCAGCTGCGCGAGCCCGAACCGGTCGGCCTCCTGGACGATCATGATCGTGGCGTTGGGGACGTCGACGCCGACCTCGATCACGGTCGTCGCGACGAGCACGTCGAGCTCGCGCGCCTTGAACCGCGCCATCAGCTCGCGCCGCTCCGCCGGCCTGAGCCGCCCGTGCAGCAGGCCGACGCGATAGTCCGCGAGCTCCGCCCGCCGGAGCCGCTCCGCCTCTGCCTCGGCCGCGCGGGCCTGCGACGTCTCCGACGTCTCGATCAGCGGGCAGACGACGTACGCCTGGCGTCCGTCGTCGAGGTGCTTGCGCAGCCGCCGGTACGCCTCGGCGCTGCGGTCCTCGGTGACCCAGCTCGTGACGATCGGCCTGCGGTTCGCCGGCGGCTTCGCGATCTCGGTCACCGAGAGGTCGCCGTAGACGGTCAGCGCGAGCGTGCGCGGGATCGGCGTCGCGGTCATGTGCAGCACGTGCGGGCTTCGGCCTTCCGCGAGCGCGCGGCGCTGCTCGACGCCCGCGGAACCGCTTGCGGTTCCGCCTAAGAGCTTCGCGGGCTTTGCCCGTGAAGCGCTAATCCCGCTTTGTGATCCCATCGACGCGAGAGCCCGCCGTTGCTCGACGCCGAAACGATGCTGCTCGTCGACCACCGCGACCGCGAGCTCGCCGAGGTCGACGCCTTCCTGGATCAGCGCGTGTGTGCCGACGACGAGCTGCGCGTCCCCGACCTCCGATCTGACGGAGCCGGTGAGCAGGGCGCAGCGGACGCCCAGGGCCGTCGCGATCGGCTCGACCGTCAAGAAGTGCTGCTCGGCGAGGGTTTCGGTCGGCGCCATCAGCGCACCGGTCCTCCCCGCCTCGACCGCGCGGAGGAGCGCGTGGAGCGCGACGACGGTCTTGCCCGAGCCGACGTCGCCCTGGAGCAGGCGCTGCATCGGCCGCGCCAGCGCGAGATCGCCGTCGATCTCGCCGATCGCGCGCTCCTGGTCCGGCGTCAGCTCGAAGGGAAGCTCGCCCCGGTAGCGCGCGACGAGCTCGCCCGGCTCGCCCAGCGCGGGCGCGGTCGCCTCCTCCGTCCCCTCGCGGATCCGAGCCAGGCCGACCTGGAGCAGCAGCAGCTCGTCCAGCGCCAGCCGTGCCCGCGCCCGCTCGGCCTCCGCCGCGTCGCGCGGACGGTGGAGCGCGACGAGCGCGTCGAAGCGGAGCGGGAGCCGCTCGCGTGTCCGCAACGCTGCGGGCAGTGTGTCCCCCAGGTCGCGCGCGTGGTCGAGCGCAGGCTCGACGAGACTCCGCAGCCGTGCCGAGGTCACCTCCTCGCTGGCCGGGTAGACCGGCGCGAAGTCGGCCGTCGCCGCGGCGCCGTTGAGGTCGTAGGACTTGACGTGGAACTCGTTGCGCCGCAGTTGGCCGCGCAGCCGCAGTCGCGTTCCCGGCTGCAGCTTGTCCGCGAGCCAGGGCTGGTTGAACCAGACGGCGGAGATCTCGCCGCTCTCGTCCCGGACGGCGGCCTTGAGCACGGTCAGCCGGCGCCTCGTCGGTCGAATGGCGACACGGCGCACCTCGCCGGCGATCACGGCCTCGTCGTCGCCGAAGAGGTCCGAGATGCGCGTCTCGCCGACCGCCTGCTGGTAGTCGCGCGGGCGATGCTCGAGGAGGTCGCGGATCGTCCGCAGCCCGAGCTTGGCGAGCTTCCCCCGCAGCGCCGGCCCGACGCCGGGCAGCGACTCGAGCGACCGCTCGAGCGTCTCCGGCCCCGCATAGCCGCGGGTCCGCGGCCAGCGATCCGGCGGTTCCGTCCCGGCGAAGCCCCTCACGCGATCAGTCGTCAGTGAACCAGAACAGCCCGACGGTGCCGGGCCCCGCGTGAGTGCCGACCACCGGGCCGAGTGAGGTCACGAGCTCGAGCTCGGCCTGCGGCCTCGTCCGCCGCACCATCTCCTCGAGGGCGGCGGCGCGGTCAGGGGCGTCCGCGTGGGCGAGCGCGACGCGGAGCTCGGGCCGATCCTCGGAGCCCGCCTCGAAGACGGAGACGAACTCGAGGAAGGCGCGCTGGTTGCCGCGCACCCGCTTCAGGGGAACGACCTCGCCGCTTCTGATCGTCAGGATCGGCTTCACCTTCAGGAGCTGGCCAGCCCAGGCAGAGGCTCGTCCGATGCGGCCGCCGCGTGCGAGGTAGTCGAGCGTGTCCAAGGTGAAGATCAGCTCGGAGCGGGTGCGATGACGCTCGATCAGGGACGCGAGCTCGTCCTCCGTCGTCCCGCGCGCGAGCCGGCGCTCGATCGCGAGCCCGAGCATCGCGACGGCGGCCGACGCCGTCTCGGTGTCGACGACCCGGATCCGGTCGCCGAACTCCGACGCCGCGAGCCTGGCGCTCTCGACCGTGCCCGAGAGCGTCCCGGCGATGTGGAGCGAGTAGACGCGCTCGTACGAGGTGAGCTGCTCGTAGACGCCGACGAAGTCGCCGGGCGTCGGCTGCGACGTCGTGGGAGATTCGGTCGCCGTTCGGAGACGGGCGTAGAAGTCGGCCGGCCCGAGCTCGACGTAGTCGCGGTAGCTCTCGTCCCCGAAGCGGACGTAGAGCGGAACGATCCGCCAGTTGGGAAAGCGCTCGGGCGCCTGCGGGAAGTCGGCGGTCGAGTCGACGACGACGGCGGTGTTCTCGGCCGTCAGCTGCGCCGTCAACGCGGGCCCGCCGCCTTGACGATCGCGGCGACGATCTCCTCGAGGTCGTCGTCCTTGCTCAGGCACGCGACCGCACCGGCGTCGTAGAGCGCCTGGCGCTCGCGCAGGTTCGCGGTCGCGGTCAGGCCGACGACGGCGGACTCCGGCGAGGCGGCCAACACGGCCGAGGTCGCCGCGACGCCGTCCATCCCCGGCAGGCGGTAGTCCATCAGGATCACGTCGGGAAGCAGGTCGGAGGCGAGCTCCGCCGCCTCGGAGCCGTCTTCGGCCGCGCCGACGATCTCGATCTCGGAGCGCAGGCCTAGCACGAGCTCGAGACCCTCCCTGAAGACCTGGTTGTCCTCGACCAGCAGAACGCGGATCGCCACCGCGATGAATCTACTCGGCGGAGAGGAGCAGCGGGTACAGCGGCTGCCCGCCCTCATGCACCTCGATCTCGAGCTCCGGGTTCCGCTCGCCGAGCGCGCGGACGAGCTCGTCGAGAGCCGGATGCACGTCGCCGGCCAGCAGGGTCAGGACGTCGCGCGGCTCGGCGAGCAACCGCTCGACGACGGCCTCGGCGACGGCCTCGAATGCGTCTCCGCCGGTGACCGGCTCTCCGTCGACGAGCCCGAGGTACGTCCCGGGCTCGACCGTTCTCCCGTTCAGCTGCACGGCGCGGGAGGCGCGGGTCACCGCGCCGGTGGCGACCCGGGCGACGGCGTCCTGCAGCTCGACCGCGTTCTCGCTCGGATCGCGCGACGGGTCGAAGGCGACGAGCGCCGCCAGCCCGGCCTGGAGCGACGCAGTCGGCACGACTCGGACGTCCTTCGAGCTGAGCTCGGCCGCCTGCTCGGCGGCGAGGACAACGTTCTCGTTGTTCGGCAGCACGACGACGCCCGGCGCCTTCTGCGCATCGATCGCGGCGACGAGGTCCGCAGCGGAGGGGTTCATCGTCCGGCCGCCGTCGACGATGCCGCCGGCGCCGAGGCTCTCGAACAGACGCCGGTTGCCGTCGCCGGTGACCACGGCGACGACCGCCGACCGGTCGTCGGGATCCGGGACCGCGGCCAGCAAGCGGCGCTCGCGGGCCTCGATCTGGAGGTGCATGTCGTGGATCTCGACGTTCGCGATCGACCCCGCGGCGGTACCGACCTGCAGCGCCGCGCCGGGATCGTCGGTGTGGACGTGCGCCTTGACGGCACGGTTGTCCCCGACGACGAGCAGCGAGTCTCCGAGCGGGTCGAGCCGTCCTTCGATCGCGGGCGGGTCGAGCTCGCCCTCGATCACGAAGGTCGTGCAGTAGCGGTAGCGCGAGGGCTCCTGGTGGAACGCCTCCGCGCCCGGCTCCTCGGCCGGCGCCAGCGACAGCTCCGGCAGCGGCTCGTCCGCGGCCGCGGCGGCGATCCCGCGCAGGAGCTCGACGAGCCCTGCCCCGCCCGCGTCGACGACCCCCGCGTCGCGCAGGACGTCGAGCTGCTCGGGCGTCCTCGCGACCGCGTCCTCGCCGGTGCGGACGAGGGCGTGGAGCAGCTCGAGCGGCCGCAGCTCGCGCTCGCGTTCGGCGCTCTCCGCCAGCGTCCTGATCACGGTCAGCATCGTCCCTTCGACCGGCTGGCGGACCGCCCGGTAGGCGGCGTCGGCCGCAGCGCGGAGCGCGCGGGCGATCGCGCCGCTGTCCACAGTCGCCTCCGCCGCTAGGGCGTCGGCGGCGCCGCGAACGATCTGCGAGAGGATGACGCCCGAGTTGCCGCGGGCGCCCATCAGCGCCGCCCGCGTGATCTCGCGCGCGAGGCTGGCGCGGTCGGTCGCGCTCGAGGCCTCGACCGCATCGACGACCGCGCGCGTCGTCAGCGCCAGGTTCGTGCCCGTGTCGCCGTCGGGGACCGGGTAGACGTTGAGGTCGTCGATCCGGGCGCGGCTGCGGTCGATCGCCGCCGCGGCGCCGCGAAGGAGGCGAAGTGCCTGCTCGCGGTCGCTCACGCGGACTGGCGGACGTCCTGGATGTGGACGTCCACCGACGCGACGGGTAAGCCGGTCAGGCGCTCGACCTCGTACTGCACCTGCGAGCGGATCGTCGCCGCGACCTCGGCGAGGTTGAGCCCGTACTCGACGACCACGTGCAGGTCGAGGGCGACTCCGTCGTCGCTCGAGGAGACGGAGATCCCCTGCGCCGCGCGGCGCGGAAGCAGGCGCTCGACCCGAGCGCGCGCGCCGCCACCACCGATCCCGACCACGCCATAGCAGCGCTCCGCCGTCTGCGCGACGATCTGCGCGATCGCGCCGGATGCGATCGTGATCCGCCCGAGGTCGGTCGAGAGCTGAGGCTCACGCCGTTCCATCGTGTCGTTAGACGCCGCGGCGCTCGATCGTGGTTGCTAAACGGCCTTCTGGACCTTGTTGCCCTTGAGGCAGCGCGTGCAGACGTACGCGCGCTGCGCCTTCCCGTCCAGGAGGACGCGGACGCGCTGGAGATTGGGGTTGAAGCGCCGCTTCGTCGCCACCATCGAGTGGCTCCGGTTGTGGCCGAAGCCGGGCTTCTTCCCGCAGACTGCGCAGACCTTCGACATCGGATCGGCAGTGTAGCGGCGGCTACGAGCCCGTTGCGGCCGCGCGGATCTGCGAGAAGAGGTCGGCCATCTCGAGCCCGCTGCGGACGGCCTCGGCGCCTTTGTCGACCCTCGCCTCGGCCTGGTCGGCGTTCTCCAGGGTGAGGACGCCGAACGAGACGGGGATCCCGGTCTCCAGCGCCGCCAGCTGGAGGCCGCTCGCCGCCTCGCCGGCGACGTACTCGAAGTGGGCGGTCTCACCGCGGACGACGCAGCCGAGCGCGATCACGCAGGCGTAGCGCCGGCTCTTCGCGAGCGCCATCGCCGCCAGCGGAAGCTCGAACGCACCCGGGACCGGGACGACCGTGACCGCCTCGGGGGCGACGCCGGCCCGTTCGAGCTCGGCGAGCGCGGACTCGAGCAGCCGGTTCGTGATCTCGCCGTTGAAGCGGCTGACGACGACGCCGACCGCACGCTTGCCGCCGTCGGCGGTTCCCTGGACGACCGAGTAGCTGTCCGGGACGTCCAGACCGCCGCTCGCGTGGTCGGGAGTCCGCAGGCGCGGGAGCTCGTCCTCCTCGGAGGGCTCCTCCTCCGCCGGTTCCTCCTCCGCCGGCTCCCCGTCGACCTGCTCGCGCTCCGGAGCCGGCTCGCCCTCGGCCTCGGCGAGCTCTTCCTCGCCGGGGGCGAGATCGACGTCGTCCTCCGCGACCTCCGGGCCGAGCGCCTCGTCGTCGACCGAGAGCAGGCGCTCCTCGCCCGGCCAACGCTCGTCGCCCATCGTCATTCCGAGCGCTCCGGCTCGTCGAAGCGCAGGTCCTGGTGGTGCAGCCGGTGCTCGAGCTTGTCGCGCTTCGCGGCGAGGTAGCGGCGGTTCTCGGCGTTCGGCGGCACCTCGATCGGCACCTGCTCGACGACGGTGAGGCCGTAGCCCTCGAGGCCGCTGATCTTCTTCGGGTTGTTGGTCAGGATCCGGATCGTCGAGAGCCCGAGGTCGGCGAGGATCTGGTTGCCGATCCCCCAGTCGCGCGCGTCGGCCGGGAAGCCGAGCTCGAGGTTCGCCTCGACGGTGTCGAAGCCGGACTCCTGCAACTCGTACGCCTTGAGCTTGTTCAGCAGGCCGATCCCGCGACCCTCCTGCGCCATGTAGAGGAGGACGCCGCGGTCCTCGCCGGCGATCTGCTTCAGCGCCTGGTCGAGCTGCTCGCCGCAGTCGCAGCGCAGCGAATGGAAGACGTCGCCGGTCAGGCACTCCGAGTGGACGCGGACGAGCACCTCGTGCGCGCCCTCGACCTCCCCCTTGACGAGCGCGACGTGGTGCTTGCCGGTCAGCTTCTCGCGAAAGGCGACGGCCGTGAACTCGCCGTAGGCCGTCGGCAGGCGCACCGCGGTCGTGCGCTCGACGAGCTTCTCGTGCCGCCGCCGGTACTCGATCAGGTCGGCGACGGTGATCATCTTCACGCCGTGCTGCTCGCAGTACGGGATCAGGTCGCCGACGCGGGCCATCGTCCCGTCGTCGTTCATGATCTCGCAGACGACGCCGGCCGGGATCAGCCCGGCGAGCCGGGCGAGGTCGACGGCCGCCTCGGTCTGGCCGGCGCGCTGGAGGACGCCGCCGGTGCGGGCGCGGAGCGGGAAGACGTGTCCCGGACGGACGAGGTCGTGCGGGCCCTTCGTCCGGTCGATCGCAACCTGGATCGTGCGCGAGCGGTCGTGCGCCGAGATGCCGGTCGCGATCCCCTCGCGCGCCTCGACGGAGACCGTGAACGCGGTTCCGAACGGCGTCTCGTTTCGCTGGGTCATCGGCCCGAGCTGCAGCTCGTCGCAGCGCTCCTCGGTCAGGCACAGGCAGATCAGGCCGCGGCCGTGCGTGGCCATGAAGTTGATCGCCTCCGGCGTCGCGAACTGGGCCGCGATCGTCAGGTCGCCTTCGTTCTCGCGATCGGCCGCGTCGACGACGACGACGAATTTTCCCTGGCGGATGTCCTCGATCGCCTCTTCGATCGACGCGAACGCCGTCTCTCTGCGCGTTTCTGTCGCCATCGCGGTGATCGTACCCTCCCTCATTCGGCGAGCGGCTCGAAGACCAGCTCGGCGATCTCCAGGCGGATGGCGCGCTCACGCGCCTCGCCGGCGAGCACGCAGACGGCGTCGTTGAGCCATGCGTACCGGTCGTCGCCCGTGGAGTGGAACGCCGTGCCGACGACCTCGCGCCCGTAGTCTCGCGCGCGTCCGAAGCCGCGGTAGTCGAAGGCGATCCGGGCGCCGTCTTCCGTTTCGATCATGCCCTGGAAGTCCGGCAGGTAGACGTCGTCATCAGCGCGGAGCCGCGGATGGTTCATTCCACGGAAGCGGCCGGCGAGCCTGCCGGTGCAGGTCCCCTCGGCGAAGTAGACGCCGCGGACCTCGGGGCCCGAGACCGCATAGTGCTCCGGGTACGAGAACGCGACGCGGTAGAGCGTCTCGAGCTTCACCGCGCGACCAGGCGCTCGACGTACTTGGCGAGCACGTCGACCTCGAGGTTCACCGGGTCGCCGGGCGCGATCGCGCCGAGGGTCGTGACCGCGAGCGTGTGCTCGACCAGCGCGACCTCGAAGGCGTCCTCGGCGAGCCGCGTGATCGTCAGCGCGACCCCGTCCACCGCGATCGAGCCCTTCTCGACGCAGTAGCGAAGGATCTCGGGCGGCGCCTCGATCGTGACGCGGTGGCCGTCCCGCGCCGGCTCGACGGCCCGGATCCGGCCGGTGCCGTCGACGTGGCCCTGGACGTAGTGCCCGCCGAGCGGGTCGCCGACGCGCAGGGCGGGCTCGACGTTGACGGCGTCTCCGAACGGCTTCGCGCGCGCGAGCGTCTCGGGCATGACGTCGAAGGAGAGCCGGCTGCCGCCGTTGTCGGCGACCGTCAGGCAGACGCCGTCGACGGCGACCGAGTCGCCGACGGCCGCGTCGACGGTCGTCTCGACGACGAGCCGCGAGCCGTCGAACGAGTCGACGCGTGCCCGCTCGTGGACGATGCCCGTGAACATGCGGAAAAGCCTATGCGGCGGGCGGCGAGACGGCGCCGTCTCTCCGGTCGGGGCCGTTTCCGGGCCCGCCGCCCCGGCCGGCATCGCGATCGGCGCACACTCGGCACTAACGCGCCGCACCTCCGCGCGCCGGACGCCGATACGCTCACCGCGGGTGGCGGGTGGACCCGTCTCCCCACCCAGGGGTGGGGCTATGGGGCGTCGGCCTCGTCGCCGACGTAGGCCTTGAGCAGCACGTCCGCCCCGACGCGCTGGGACTCGAGACGGGTCAGCCGGGTCGGCTCTCCGAGCTCGCCGACGAATCTCGGGCCGTGGCCCGACAGGCGCGGCGCGACGAACAGGAGCAGCTTGTCGACCAAGCCAGCGCGCACGAACGACGTCGCGAGCGTCGGACCGCCCTCGACCAGCAGCGACTGGACGCCCTCGGCCGCCAGGGCCCGAAGCTCCTCCTCGAGCGCGCCCGAGCGAAGCTCGAGCTCCGAACCGTCCGGCAGGCTCGAGCCGAAGACGAGTCGGCGCGGCTGCCGGGCGGCGGCGACGTCGCGCGCGGTCAGCTCCGGTCGGTCGATTCTGGCCGTCTCCGCGCCGACCGCGACGGCGTCGACCTGCGCCCGCAGCTCGTGGACGAGGCGGCGGCTCGCCTCGCCGGTCACCCAGCGCTCGCCCGGCACCGTGACGCGGCCGTCGAGCGTGACCGCCGCCTTGTAGACGACGAACGGGCGCCGCTCGGCCACCCAGGTCAACCACGCCTCGTTCTGCTCGCGCGCGCGCCGACCGAGCTCGCCGTCGGCGACCTCGACCTCGACCCCGGCTCGCTCGAGCTCCTCCAATCCTCCCGCTGCGGCTGGATTCGGATCGCGCACACCGACCACGACTCGAGCGACTCCGGCATCGAGCACCGCGCGCGTGCACGGCGGCGTCGCGCCCTCGTGCGCGCACGGCTCGAGCGTGACGTAGAGCGTCGCCCCACGCGCCCGCTCGCCCGCCGCGGCGAGCGCGACAGCCTCGGCGTGCGGTCCGCCCTTGCGCTCGTGCCACCCCTCGCCGACGACCTCGCCGCCCGCGACGACGACGGCGCCGACCACCGGATTCGGGCGCGTCGTGCCGCGGCCGAGCTCCGCGAGCTCCAGCGCGCGCTCGAGGTGGTTCATTCCGCTCCGGCGACGAGACCGCGATAGCCCGAGGCCGGATCGCCGCCTCCGAAGACGGCCGTCGCGGCGACGAGCAGATCGGCGCCGGCGTCGCGAGCGCGGCCGATGTTCTCGCCGTGCACGCCGCCGTCGACCTGCAGCCGCACGCTCTCGGGCAGCAGCTCGCGCAGGCGCGCGAGGCGGCCGTAGGCCTCCGGCATGAACTCCTGCCCCGAGTAGCCGGGTTCGATGCTCATGCAGAGGACAAGGTCGACGCCGGCGTCGATCGCGGCCGCCGCGACGTCGTCGACCGAGCTCGCCGGCTTCAGGGCCAGGCCGACGCCGAGCTCCTGCGCCCGGGCCGCGCGGGCGGTCTCGGCCACGTCCTCGACCGCCTCGTAGTGGAAGGTGACGCTGTCGGCGCCTGCCTTCCGGAACGCCTCGAAGTACCGCGCCGGCGCTTCGACCATCAGGTGGACGTCGACGAACGCGCCGCCCGCGTGGATCCGCTCGGCGATCGACTGGAGCACGATCGGCCCGACGATGATCGGCTCGACGAAGTGGCCGTCGCCGACGTCGTAGTGGAAGACGCGTGCGCCCGCTTCGAGCAGCGCGTCGATCTGCTCGCCGAGACGTGCGAAGTCCGCCGCATAGAGCGACGGTTCCACCTCGAGGGGCCGCGTCTCCGCTGTCCAGAACACACGTTGAGCCTAATCCGGAGCGCGCAGGCGGGCGATGAAGAAGCCCGACGTCCCGTGGCGGTGGGGCGTCGCCAGCAGGAACTCCGACCGTCTCGGGTGGACGAACTGCGGCCACTCGTCGGTGAGCGGCTCTACCGCGAGGCCGCTCCCGTCGACGACGGCCTCGTTCTCGTCGGCGTTCAGCGTGCAGACGGAGTAGACGATCGCCCCGCCCGGACGCGCTCGTTCCGCCGCGACGCGCAGGAGAGCGCGCTGGAGGTCGGGGAGCGGCTGTGCCCGCCAGCGGAGGTCCGGCCGCGACGCGAGCACGCCGAGCCCCGAGCACGGCGCGTCGACGAGCACGCGGTCGAAGCCGCGGAGGTCGACCGGCAGCTCGAGCGCGTCGGCGCGCAGAACGGTCACGTTCGACGCGCCGAGGCGGCGCGCGTTCGCCTCCAGCTCACGAGCCCGGCCCGGGTTGACCTCGACGGCCGTGACCGCGCCGGCGAGCTGTGTCGCCTTGCCGCCCGGCGCGGCGCAGAGGTCGAGCACGCGGTCGCCGTCCCGCGCTCCGACGACGTGCCCCGCGAGCTGGGAGCCTCGGCTCTGCGGCCAGATCCTCCCGTCCGCGACCGCCGCCTCGTCGACGCGCTCGACGCGATACGCGCCCGGAACGTCGGTCGGCTCGCCCTCGATCTCGCCCCGGACGAGCCGGACGACCGTCTCGAGCGGCTCGTTCTGCGCGCGCATCAGCTCCAGCGCCTCGTCGCGCCCGAAGTCGCGCGTCCAGACGTCCTCGACCCAGTCCGGGTACGACTCCTTCAATGCGCCGTCCGGCAGCGAGGCGACGAGCGCGCCGATGCCGTCTGCGACGCGCCGCAGGACGGCGTTCGTGAACGCGACCGCCCGCTCGAGCCGCGCCGTCCGGACGAGCTCGACGGCCTCGTTGACCGCCGCGTGGCGCGGCGTCTCGAGGTAGCCGAGCTCGTACGAGCCGAGCCGCAGCGCCGCGCGCACCGGCGGGTCGAGCTTTCGCACCGGCCGGCGCCCGAGCTCCTCGATCGCGTGGTCGAGCGTGCGGACGCGCTGGATCGTCCCGTACGCGAGCCGCTGCGCGAGCGCGCGCTCTCGGCCGTCGAGCCGCTCGGCGGTGGAGCGGAAGGCGCGGTCGGCGTAGGCGTCGTTCTCGAAGACGCGGACGACGGTCTCGAACGCCGCCCGCCGCGCCGGCGAGACCGTCACCGCCGGCCGCGGAGGTACTCGGCGTAGCTCATCCGCCGGCGTCCCTCCGGCTGAACCTCGAGCAGCTCGAGCTCGCCGTCGACGACGCGCGAGCGCCAGACGATCAGCCGCCGCCCGTCGAGCTCGCCGCGCGCGCCGATGTGGGGCGACAAGGCCCGGATCCGGTTGTGCAGCTCCGCCGGCGGGCGCGACCAGTCGAGCTCCCGATCGGCGGCGGTGATCTTCTCCGCATACGTGATCCCGGCCTCGGCCTGCGGAGCCGGGTGCGGGTTGGCCATCGCCGCTTCGACCACGGCCGGGGTCAGGCCCCGCGCGTGGCCGAAGAGAACACCCGCGTCGTCGTCGGGGCCGATCGGGAACCGCTCCTGGGCGGCAATCGGACCCGCGTCGAGCTCCTCGACGAGCTCGATCACGCTCACCGCCGTCTCCTCGTCGCCGGCCATCAGCGTGCGCTCGACGGGCGCCGCGCCGCGCCAGCGCGGGAGCAGCGACGGATGGACGTTGAGCCAGCGCGCCCGCGCGAGCAGCTCGGTCGGGACGAGCAGCCCGTAGGCGACGGTCACGACCGTCTCCACCTCGGGATCGAAGGACGAATCGAGCCGTTCCGGCTGACGCACCTCGAGCCCGAGCCGTCCCGCGACCTCCTTCGCCGGCGGCGGCGCGAGCCGGCGGCCGCGGCCGCGCGGCTTGTCCGGACGGGTCAGGACGTAAGCGATCTCATGCCGCGCCGCCAGCACTTCGAGCACCTCGGCCCCGAACGGCGCCGTCGCCGCGACGGCGATCCGCGCCACTCAGGAGACGGCGCCGAGCAGCGGCTCGGGCCGCAGTTCCCCGAGCGCCCTGCGCCGCGCCTCGGGCGTCGTCCGGTCGATCGTCAGGACGCCGTCGAGATGGTCGAGCTCGTGCTGGACGACGCGCGCCGGATGCCCTTCGAGCTCGAGCCGCACGTCTTCCCCGCGCTCGTCCTTGCCGGCGAGCGTGACCCGCACCGGCCGCTCGACGGGGACCGTGATCCCGATCAGCGAGAGGCAGCCCTCGTCGTCGCTCTCAGTCTCCTCGCTGCGCTCGACGAGCTCCGGGTTGACGACCGCCTGCGGCTCGGACTCGGGATCGGGCTGGAAGACGAAGACGCGCTGCAGCGTCCCGGCCTGCGTGCCCGCGAGGCCGACGCCGTTCGCGTCCTGCATGAGCTGCGTCATCCGCTCTACGAGCCGGCGCAGGTCGTCGTCGAAGCTCTCGATCTCGTGCGCGCGCATCCGCAGGACGGGGTCCGGGTACTGGCGGATCTGCGCGAGCGCGAGCCGGCGGCGCGCCTCGCGCTCCGGGTCGAGCTGCTCTTCGCGGACCTGTCCTTCGACCTCGCTCACGCCGTCAGTCTAGGCGGCCTGCAAGGTCCCAGCGGCGTCGCTTGCGATGCCGCCTGAAAGGTCGGTTGGGCTTTGCCCGGCCGACCGATAAACCCGGGTAGAAAGTCGACTCGAAACCGAGACCTCGGCTACAAGCTTTGGGGATCCACGTCGACGACGGCCGTGAGGCCGGCGCGGCGCATGGCGGGCGCGGCGGCGGAGAGGAGCTGCGCCGCGCGCGAGGCGACGCGCCTCGGCGTCTCCGTCTTCGCGATCAGCTGCGCCCGATGTCGTCCGCGGAGCCGATAGAGCGGCGCCGGGCCGAGGAGGTCGGCGTCGCCGAGCCCGGCCCGCAGCTCCTCCAGCGCGCGCAGCGTCGGCCCGGACTCCGGACCGCTGACGACGATCCGGACGAGATGCCTGAAGGGCGGGTAGCCGAGCTCGCGCCGCCGCTCGAGCTCGCCCGCGAGGAACGTCGACACATCGTGCCGCGCCGCCAGCTCGATCGCGCGGCTGTCCGGTTGGAACGTCTGCACGATCACGCGGCCGGGGGCCTCGCGACCGCTCCGGCCGGCGAGCTGCGTCAGCAGCTGGAACGTCCGCTCCTCGGCGCGGAAGTCGGGCACGGCGAGGCCGGTGTCGGCGTCGATCACCGCGGCGAGGGAGACGCCGGGGAAGTGATGGCCCTTCGCGACCATCTGCGTCCCGAGCAGCACCGCGCGGTCCGCC
>JBPYFE010000143.1:0-7833 GCA_051986525.1 Gaiellaceae bacterium | reverse complement strand
CGCGCGCAGGAGGCGGTCGAACGGGTACTGGAGCGTCCCGACCGTGACGAAGATCACGCCGGGTCGAAGACGGTCCCGAGGTGGCGCGCGCCGGGGACGGCCGCGTCGAGCTCGGCCCACTGGACGTAGGTCCGCGTCACGAACGGCCGGATCAGGCGATACGTCAGCGACGGCCGCTCGATCCTCGTCATGCTCTCGACGTAGACGAGCCGGCTGCCGAAGAGGCGCGCGACCACGCCAAACGGGACGGCGACTCCGGCGCCGGTCGTGACCATCGCACGCGGACGGACTTGGGCGACCACGCGGACTGCGAGCACGAGGTTCCGCAGCAGGTTGATGACGTTCCGGTTCGTCGGCGAGTACGCGTGGACGACCTGCTCCTCGGCGAGCAGCGACCTCGCGTCCGGGGCGTCGAAGCTCACCCAGACGCGCGAGAAGGGCTCCCACGCCGGGCGGAGCGCAACGAGCTGGAGCAGATGCCCGCCGGAGGACGCGACGAGCAGGAGGTCGGCCCGTTCGGCCCGGTCGGCCACGCGGAGCTAGTAGGCGCCGGTTCGCTGCAGCACGCGCGGCACCGTCCGCGCGAGCAGCTTCACATCACCCCAGAGCGACCAGTTGGTGATGTAGAGATAGTCGAGCGCGATCATCTCCCGGAACGGGATGTCGCTGCGCCCGAGCACCTGCCAGAGCCCCGTGATCCCCGGCGTCAGGCGGAGCCGCTGCCGGCCGGCGCCGACGACGTGGTCGTCCTCGGCGAGGATCAGCGGGCGCGGCCCGACGAGGCTCATCTCGCCCCGGAGCACGTTCACGAGCTGCGGCAGCTCGTCGATCGACCAGCGCCGCAGGAAGCTCCCGAACGGCGTGATCCGCGGGTCGTCCGGGATCTTGAACATCCGCGGGCCGGACTCGGTGTGCTTGTTCAGGTGCGAGAGCGCCGCCTTCCGCTGCTCGGCGTCGACGTACATCGTCCGCAGCTTCAGGATCTGGAACCTTCGGCCGCCGCCGCCCATGCGTTCCTGCCTGAACAGGACCGGGCCCGGCGACTCGAGCTTGATGCGGAGCGCCGCGTAGGCGAGCAGCGGGCTCAGGACGACGAGCAGGGCCGCCGAGAGCGCGAGGTCGAGCGTCCGCTTGAGCAGCTGCGAGGAGCGCGACAGCTTCGGCGCCTGCAGCCCCACGAGCGGCAGGCCCTCGATGTCGTGCGCCTGCATCCGCGAGCCGATCACCTCGAACATCCGCGGGACGATGTCGACGCGGATGCCGAGCGTCATGCAGCGTTGGAAGAGGTCGATCTGCCTGTCGGCGGGAAGCCGGGAGAAGGCGAAGATCACGCGCTCGACGCCGTGCGTCCGGACGACGTCCTCGATCTCGCTCGTCCGGCCGAGCTGCGGCGGCCCGGCCTCCGCTGGCCGCAGCGGGTCGTGCAGAGGGTCGTCGTCGAGGAAGCCGACGACCTCGAGCCCGTACTCCGATCTGCGCGTCAGCTTCCGTGCGATCTCCGAGCCGACCCGGCCGGCGCCGACGATCAGCGTCCGCTCGCGCGGGACGAAGCCGCGCCGCATGATCGAACGGGCGACCGCCCGCGCCGCGACGAGGTAGACGATCGCGAGCGCCCAGAACGCGCCGGCGACCATGAGCGCCGGATCGGCGACGCCGGTCGCGTGCACCGCGAGCAGTCCGAGCCAGGCGGTGACGCTGACCAGCAGCACCACGCCGGGAACGTCGTCCGCCGTCGGCCTCGCGGCCTGCAGCTCGTCGTTCAGGTAGAGGCCGTAGCCCTGCGCGAAGACGACCCAGGCGCAGAACGCGCCGAGGGCGAAGAGGAGGTACGACGGCCGTCCGACCGAGAACGGGTGGAACGCGTCGACCGTGGCGACGGCGGCGGCGAAGGCGATCGCGTCCGCGGCGAGCAGCGTCCGGCGCAGCAGCCAGCCGCGACGGCCGAGCCGGTGTCCGCGCTGAACGCGGGCCGCCGCGCTGCGGCGCTCTGCCGGCGCCGTGTCGTCGAGCCGAGGCTCGGCCGCCTCGGCCAGATCTTCGGGCAGGGCGATCTGGCTGCTCTGGGCAACCGCCGCGACGGCAGCGCCGAGCAGCACAGACCACAAAAGGCCCGCCGGGCCCCCTCTCCCCACTGACCGCATCCGACCCTTTCATCCCTCATTTGCGCAGGAAAGTCAAGCTTTTCGCTGCAGGAATCGAAGGGTTCTGGCGGCCGCAGATATTGAAAAAGCGGCTACGCGCCCTATAGTTGTGTCGTAGCAGTTCGAGGTGGGGGGAAGCGGCAACTCATGGCGGAGGGAACGACGAACACTGGCGTGGGGATGAACGGACCGGCGCACGCGCTGCTCCGGTTCTGGTGGCTCGTCCTGGCGGGGCTGATCCTCGGCGGGGCGGTCGCCGTCGCCGTCTACCGGCTGGAGACGAAGGGGAACCAGACGGCGACGACCAAGCTGTTCGTCAACAGCCCCTCCGCGCCGTACCTGCGCACGTCGCAGACGCAGCTGCAGTCGCAGCCGGCGCGCGTGCGGCCCGTCCGCGGGAAGCACGGAACGGTCCTCCAGTCGGTCCCGGGGCAGAGCACCTCCCAGACGCAGGCGCCGGACACGGCGACGCTGGTCACGGCGGCGAACACCTACCCGCTGCTGATCGCGTCCGACCAGATCGCCCGCCTGCGCACCGCCCGCTACGGACGTCTTCCCGGGACGGTCACCGCAAATGCCCTCGACGCCTCGACGAACACGTACGGCGTCTACAAGCCGTCGCCGCTGCCGGTGATCGAGGTCAAGACGACCGCGAAGACCGCGCTCGGCGCTCAGCGCCTGGCGCTCGCCACCGTCCGCGCGTTCCAGAGCTGGATGACCGCGCAGCAGACGGCGCACGGGATCCCGGCCGGCCAACGGATCTCGGTCCAGGAGCTGGAGCAGCCGGTCGTCACCAAGGCCCGCAAGCGGCCGCTCGGGCTGCCGGTCTTCCTCGGCGCCCTGGTCTTCTTCGCCGTCTGCGGCCTCGCGGTGCTGATCGACCGCGCGCGGCCGGCGACCGAGAAGACGAAGACGCAGGCCGTGCCGCAGCCCGCAGCGTCGCCGCACGCGGGCAGGTAGCGGTGTCGACCTCTGCGGTCGAGCTCCGGCCGGAGCTGGGACGCCGCGCCGTCGCCGCAGACCGCTGGCTGAGCTGGGCCGGCGCGATCGCGCTGCTCGTCTTCGTCGTCTGGGCGGTGCCGATCAAGACGTACCGGCTTCCGGTCGCGTTGCCGTTCTCGCTCGAGCTCTACCGGCTGCTGCTGATCGTGCTGCTCGGCGCCTGGGTCGTCGGGATCGTGACCGGGACGCTCGGGATCACGGCGGCAGGCCTGGGTAAGCCCATCGCGTTGCTCGCCGTGGTCGGCGTGCTCTCGATCCTCGCCAACGTGCACGCCCTCTCGCGTGCCGGGCTCGAGTCGCAGGCGATCAAGTCGCTCACGTACTTCCTCAGCTTCCTGGTCGCGTACCTGCTCGTCTGCTCCACGATCCGGAGCGTCGGCGCGATCGAGCTCGTCATGCAGGCGCTCGTGATCGGCGCGGCCGCGATCGCCGTCGCGGCGATCTACGAGGCCCGAACGGGCTACAACCCCTTCGAGCACCTGCACAAGTGGTTCTCGTTCATGGAGCCGACGCGCTCGTTCAAGGCGGCGGCGAAGCGAGGGACGCGGCTCCGGGTCCGCGCCTCGGCGCAGCATCCGATCGCGCTCGGCGCCGCCCTGACGATGGCGATGCCGCTGGCGGCCTACCTCGCCTCGCGCGCGGCGACGCGGGCGCGGCGGTATCTCTGGGTCGGCGCCGCGCTGCTCGTCGTGGTCGGCGCGCTGATGACCGTCTCGCGGACGGTCGTCCTGATGGCGCTCGCGATGACCATCGCCGCGCTCGCCGTCCGCAAGCAGGCGGTCGTTCGATACTGGCCCTTGCTGCCGGTGCTGCTCGTCGCCGTCCACTTCGCGGCGCCGCACACCCTCGGCAGCCTCTACCACTCGTTCCTGCCGCGCGGCGGCCTCGTCCAGTCCCAGACCGCGCGCAGCGGGGCGGTCGGCTCCGGCCGCATCGCCGACATCGGGCCGGGACTGCGGAGCTGGCGCGAGTCGCCGCTGCTCGGACACGGGCTCGGCACCGGTAAGACGAGCGGCAGCAACGAGCCCGGGACGATCGTCGACCCGAGCACGGGCGCGCCGATCATCTTCGACGACCAGTACCTGAACTCGCTCGTCTCGCTCGGCTTCCTCGGGCTCGTCGGCCTGCTCTGGTTCGTCTGGGGCGCGGTCTGGCGGCTCGTCCAGACGGCGCGCCGCACCGTCGGCCGGGTGAGCGACGTCGTCGCCGCCTGCGGCGTCTCGTGCGCCGGCTTCGCCGCGGGAATGCTCACCTTCGACGCGTTCTCGTTCGTGCAGTGCACGCTGATCTTCTTCGTCATCGCCGCGCTCGGGCTGCGGGCGCGGATGCTGCTCGAATGACCACGCAGGCAGGCGTCCGGACGGAACTCGCCGCCGACGCGCGCACGATGGCGCGCGGGGCGGCGGTGAACGTCGGCGGAGCCTTGGCGACGACGGCGCTTTCGTTCGCGCTCAGCCTCCTGATCACGCACCAGGTTCGCGCCGGCACGTTCGGTCTCTTCTCGATCGCGCTCGTGACCGTGCTCCTCGCCCAGGTTCCCGCGACGCTCGGGCTCGACGTCGGCGTGGTCCGGTTCGTCGCCCTGCGGGCCTCCGCCGGCGACGCGCACGGCGTCCGGGCGACGATCCAGGCCGCGCTCGCCCTCGCGGCCGCCGTCAGCACCGCGCTCGCGCTGCTCCTCTACGCGACGGCGCCCTGGCTGACGGACTCCTTCTTCCACAAGGGCCGGGCCGACGTCCTCGTCCAGATCATCGCCTGGTCGCTGCCCGCGCTCGCGCTCACGCGCGTGCTGACCGGCGGGCTCCAGGGCCTCGGGCTGATGCGCCACGCGGCGCTGATCAACCCGGTTCGCGTCGCCGTGAACATCGTCGTCGCCCTGCCGCTGCTCCTGCTCGGCTACGGAGCGAAGGGCCTGGCGTCCGCGTTCGTCGTCGTCGCCTGGGCCGGCCTCGTCCTCGCCGCGGTGCTCCTCGCGCGCGTGCTGCCGTCCGCCTTCGTCCCCGTCCGCGGGCGGCGATTCGCTCCGCTGCTCCGGTTCTCGATCCCGCAGACGCTGACGACGCTGCTACTGCAGACGATCCTCTGGGCCGACACGCTGCTGCTCGGACGGCTGCGGACGGCTGCGGAGGTCGGCGTCTACACGATCGTCCAGCGCCTGCTCTCGCCGGCGCAGACCGTCTCGACGGCGACGGGGCAGATGTTCGCGCCGCGGATCGCCGCCGAGGACGCGCGCAACGACCGCCGCACGCTCGCACTGATGCTGAAGCGCGTGACGTACTGGAACGTCTCGCTCGCGATTCCGGTCTTCGGCGTCCTCCTGCTCGCGCCCGAGTCGCTGCTCCACCTCTTCGGCCCGATCTACGGAACCGGCGCGAAGGCGCTCGTGATCCTCGCCGCCGGACAGCTCTTCAACGCCGCGACCGGGCCGCTCGGCCAGGTGATCAACATGTCGGGGCGGCCGTACCTGACGCTGGTGAACAACGCCGCCGTCGGGGCGCTCAACGTCGTCGCGTGCCTGATCCTGATCCCGCGCTACGGCATCACCGGAGCCGCCTGTGCTACCACCGCGTCGATCGTGATCGTCAACCTGATCAAGCTCGTCCAGGTCCGGATCCTGTTCGGGGTCAACCCCTTCCGGGCCGAGACCGCCCGTGCCTGCGGCGCCGGCGTCGCCGCCGCGATCGTCGCCCTGCCGGTCGCGCTGCTCGACGGCTTCATGCCGCCGATCCTCCACGTGCTCGCGGTGGCGGCGGTCTTCGTGCCGGTGTACGCGGTCCTCTTCTGGCGCTCGGCGGCCGGCGAGGAGGAGCAGCAGCTCCTGCGCCTGCGGCGGACGGTCATCTCCGCCGACGGGCCGCCGGCCGCACCCGCCGGGTCGTGAGAGCGCTCGCGATAGCCGTTCTGGCGCTGGCCGTCCTGGCCGCGCCTGCCGGTTCGTCCACCCGGGACGTGATCTCCGTCGACAAGACGTGGACGTGCAAGGGGCCGATCGACGTCGCGCTCGTGAAGGTGACGATCACCTCGAAGGCGATCGGGTCGCGCGCGAACGAGGACGCCGTCCACCTCCGGCCTGGGTGCACCGGCCGGATCGGCCGGCTCGAGGTGAGCCAGTGGGCGGGCGACGGCGTCAAGGTCGCGGAGGGCGCGCACGACCTGACGATCGGCGGCGGCAGCATCCGCTGCTTCGCGAAGGCGCCGGTCCTCCACCAGGACGGGATCCAGGTGCTCGGCGGCTCGAACATCGTCTTCCATGGGCTCTCGATCGACTGCGGACGGCAGCAGGACCGGCTCGTCAACTCGAACCTGTTCATCAAGCAGGCGGGGAAGTCGCTGCACCCGCCGACCGACGTCGTCTGCGACGGCTGCTTCCTCGGCGGCTTCGCCGCCCACACGGCGAGCATCCAGGCCTCGCTCCGCTCCGGCCTGCGGAACTCGACCCTTTGCTACGCGCGCTTCCCGCAGCTGACCCTCGACGTCGGCGCCGACGCCTCCTCTCCGGTCTCGAGCGGCAACCGGATCCGCGCGTGCGGCCCCGGGCTGATCGCGCTCGATCCGGGGCCGCGGACGGTCGTCTTCTCGCGGACGCTGCAGCTGAGCGGCATCTTCGAGGCGCAGGCGCCGGGCTCGGCCGTCTCGCTCGAGGTGAAGCCCGCCGGCGCGGCGCGGTTCGTGCGCGCCGCCGCGACGACGACGTCGCACACCGGACGGTTCCACTTCACGCTCCGGCCGCGGATGTCCGAGCGCGTCCGGCTGAGCTCGGGCTCGGCGAGCACGAGCGTAAGCGTCGGCGTCCGCCCGCTCGTCTCGCTCGCCCCCAGCGGGTCCGTCCTCGCGGCGCGCGTCACCGCGGGCCGTTCGTACATCGGGCGGCCGGCGCTGCTCGAGGTCGCGCGCGGCTCCGGCTGGAGCGTCGTCAAGCGCATCCGGCTGCGCCGGGGCTCGCGTGGGCGGGTGCGGCTGGGGCTCCACGCCGCCACGGTTCGGCTCGTCGTTCCGGCGGCGCCCGGCTACCTCACCGGGACAAGCGCGCCGGTGAGGCTGCCGTGAGCGAGATCTTCGTCGTCGGCGCCTCGCGCTCGGGCACGAACCTCGTCCGCGCGCTGCTCAACCGGCACGACGGGGTCTGGGTCTCGGGCGAGACGCACTACTTCGACGACCTGCGCCCGCGGCTCCCGGGCGGCGGGACAGCACCGCTCGAAGGCGAGGCGCGCGAGCGTTGCGAGCGCTACTTCCTCGCCCTCTCGCATCGCCCGTTCGGTCAGGACGGCGATCCGGACGCGAGCGCCGTCGACGCGGACGAGCTCCGCACGCAGGCGGCGCGGCTCGGCGGCAGCGGCGACGCGTACTTCGAGGCGCTCTGCCGCATCCGCGCGGAACGCCACGGCCGCGAGCGCTGGGGCGAGAAGACTCCGCGGCACGTCTACCGCATCGACGAGCTGCTGTCTGCATTCCCGGACGCTCGGGTCGTCTGCCTGCTGCGGGATCCGCGTGCCGTCGTCGCCTCGCACCGCGACTGGCACGCAGCCGCCGGCCGCAACGGGACCGAGGAGTCGCGCGAGAAACAGGCCGACCGGGAGCGGACGCGCCGCTCCTACAACGTCGTCCTGATGAGCCTGCTCTGGCGCGGCGTCGTGCGTGCGTCCTTCGCGGCGCTCGAGCAGCATGGGCCCGAGCGCGTCCGGATCCAGCG
>JBPYFE010000142.1:0-15440 GCA_051986525.1 Gaiellaceae bacterium | reverse complement strand
CCGAGGCCGGAGCTGAAGCCTTTCGTCGCCCGTCTCGTGCGGCTCTTCTCGAATGGCGAATGAGGCCGAGCTCCACCTGCGGGACCGGCTGACCCGGCTTCGCGGGATCCCGCTCCTGCGCGGCGCGCGGCTCTCCGGCGAGCTCGAGCGGCTGCAGCGGCAGCTCGACCGGATCGTCACCGAGCCTACCGACGAGGACATCTGGCGCTCCGTCGAGCTGGCACGCCACACCGACCGCCCCTACACGCTCGACTACGTCGCCCGGATGCTCGACGACTGGGTCGAGCTGCACGGCGACCGCGGCCGCGCCGACGACGAGGCGCTCGTCACCGGGCTCGGGCAGTTCGAGGGACGGACGGTCGCCCTGATCGGGCACCAGAAGGGGCGAGACATCCAGGAGCGGACGAAGCGGAACTTCGGGATGGCGTATCCCGAGGGCTACCGCAAGGCGATGCGCGTGATGGAGATCGCCGACCGCCACCGCTTCCCGCTGCTGACGCTCGTCGACACGCCCGGCGCGTATCCGGGCGTCGCGGCCGAGCAGCACGGACAGGGCGGGATGATCGCGCGCTCGCAGGCGATGATGGCGCGGCTCGAGAGCCCGATCGTCTCCTGCATCATCGGCGAGGGCGGCTCCGGCGGCGCGATCGCGATCGCGCTCGCCGACCGGGTGCTGATGCAGCAGAACGCGATCTACTCGGTCATCTCGCCGGAGGGCTGCGCGGCGATCCTCTGGCGCGACGCCGGCGAGGCCCGCAAGGCGGCTGCTGCCTTCAAGCCCGACGCCGTCCACTGTCTCGAGCTCGGGGTCGTCGACGCGATCGTGCCCGAGCCGCCCGAAGGAGCCCACGCCGATCCGGACGCGGCCGCGAGGCTGCTCAAGGATTCGCTCAGCGAGGCGCTCGACGAGCTACTCGCGCTCCCGGGCGATGAGCTCCGTCGGAGACGACGAGCCCGCTTCCGCGCGATCGGCGCGCTCGAGTCTGTAAAGACCCCGTAAATCCACAGAATCCACAGGTTTTTCCCCGGTTGAAACACAGGCCTGGAAAGCTGTGTTCATGCGTGGATCGGGCGTCTATTCCGAGTTACAACCGATATTGGCGCGCTTCCCGCGCCCGGGCGGGTAGCGTCAGGCCGTGGCGACCGAAAAGCTGAAGGAATATCGCCGAAAACGCAATCCGAAACGGACGGCGGAGCCCTTCGGAAGCCGCCGCGGCAAGAAGCGGCAGGGCCCGATCTTCGTCGTGCAGCGCCACGACGCGCGGCGCCTTCACTACGACTTCCGGCTCGAACGTGACGGCGCACTCGCGAGCTGGGCCGTCCCGAAAGGCGTTCCGCTCGAGCCGGGCCAGCGGGCGCTCGCCGTCCACGTCGAGGACCACCCGCTCGAGTACGCGACCTTCGCCGGCGAGATCCCGAAGGGGCAATACGGGGCCGGGACGGTCGAGATCTGGGACGACGGAACCTACGAGCTGGTCGAGGAGAAGAAGGACGGCGGGCTCACGGTCCGGCTCCACGGCGCGCGGCTCGACGGGACGTGGACGCTCGTGCCCGCGCATCTGGACGGCGACCCGAAGAACTGGCTCCTGATCAAGAAGCGCGACGAGGGCGTGGCCGAGCGGGAGCACCGCGAGTACGCGCCGATGCTCGCGACGCTCGAGAAGACGGTCCCGCACGGCGACAACTGGCTGTTCGAGGTCAAGTGGGACGGCTACCGCGCGGTCGCTTACGTGTCGCAGGGCGAGGCGGTGCTCGCGAGCCGGAACCGCAACGACCTCACGCAGCGCTTTCCGACGATCCCGAAGGAGCTGGCCAAGGCGCTGAAGACGCCGGACTGCGTCCTCGACGGCGAGGTCTGCGCGCTGGACGAGTTCGGCCGCTCGAGCTTCTCGGCGATGCAGCAGGGCAAGCCGGGGGCCGCGATCGTCTACTTCGTCTTCGACCTGCTCGAGCTGGAGGGCGAGCCGCTCGTCGACCTGCCGCTGACCGAGCGGCGCGCGCGGCTCGAGCGGCTGCTCGACAAGCGGAGCCGGACGATCCGGATCTCCGAGGCCTTCGACGACGGCGACGCGCTCTTCGCCGCCGCCCAGAAGCAGAAGCTCGAGGGGATCATGGCCAAGCGGGCCGACTCTCGGTACGCGGTCGGCCGCCGCACCCGCGACTGGCTGAAGATCAAGACGCACGGCCGCCAGGAGTTCATCGTCGCCGGCTACACCAAGGGCCAGGGACGGCGGGCCGGAACGCTCGGCTCGCTCGTGCTCGCGGTCAAGCGCGGGCAGGAGCTCGTCTACGCGGGCAACGTCGGGACAGGCTTCACGGGCGAGGAGATCGAGAAGCTGCTGAAGAAGCTGCGTCCGCTCGAGCGCGGCACGTCTCCGTTTCGCGTCGTCCCGAAGATGCCGAAGGTCCGCAAGGGCGACGTCACCTGGGTCGATCCGAAGCTCGTCGTCGAGGTCGAGTTCGCCGAGTGGACGCACGACGGCCGCCTGCGCGCGCCCTCCTACCAGGGGACGCGCGAGGACAAGTCGGCCGACGAGGTCCGGCGCGAGCAGCCGATCGACGAGGAGCTCCGCGACGGCAAGAAAACGCTCAAGCTGTCCAACCTCGACAAGGTCTTCTGGCACGAGGAAGGCATCACGAAGGGCGACCTGCTCGCGTACTACCGCGCGGTCGCGCCGGTACTCGTGCCGCACCTCCGCGGCCGGCCGTTCACGATGCGGCGCTATCCCGACGGCGCGGACGGGAAGGCGTTCTTCCAGAAGGACGCGCCGAAGGGGATGCCCGACTGGATCCGGACGGAGCGGATCCTCGTCTCGACCCGCGACGCGCCGCGCCGGAAGCGGTGGATCGAAGCGCCGCTCGTCGACGACGAGTTCGCTCTCCTCTGGATGGTGAACATGGGCTGCATCGACATGAACGCGTGGTACTCGCGCGTGGACAAGCTCGACCGGCCCGACTTCGTGCTCTTCGACCTCGACCCCTCGCCCGACGTCGGCTTCGCGGAGACGGTGCAAGTCGCGCTGCTCGTGAAGGAGGCGCTCGACGCGCTCGGGCTCGTCTCGTTTCCGAAGACGTCGAGCGCCGACGGGATGCACGTGCTCGTCCCGATCGAGCGGCGCCACACGTACGACGACACGCGTCGCTTCGCGGAGATCGTCGCCGGTGCGATCGCGCGCTCGTACCCGAAGCTCGCGACCACGCAGTGGGCGAAGGCGAAGCGCCGCGGCGTGCTCATCGACGCGAACCAGAACGGCGAGGGGAAGACGATCGCGTCCGTCTACTCGGTCCGCCCGCGGCGGGGCGCTCCCGTCTCGACGCCGCTCCGCTGGGACGAGGTCGTGCCCGGGCTCGACCCGCTCGCGTTCACGATGGACGCCGTCCAGGAGCGGGTGCAGAAGCACGGCGACCTGTTCGAGGGCGTGCTGACGACGAGGCAGCGGCTGAACGACGCGCTCAAGGCGCTGTCCTGAACGGCCACTAGCGGGCAGCGGCCCGATCCGCGACGATTGCTGTCGTGCGGGCAGGCGCAGTCGTAGTCGCGGCTTTCTTTCTCGCCGGCTGCGGCGCGTCGGGTGGCGGGAGCGCGAAGCCCGCCGCCTCCCACGGGGGCAGCGCCACCGTCGTCGTGAAGCCGGCCGCGTCCGCCGGCCGCTGGGTCAAGCTCGAGCTCTCGCCCGACGGGAAGACGTGGCTCGGGCAGTGGTCGGGCGATTGCGAGGTGCAGACCGCCTACTTCATCCCGGCCCGCGGCGGCAGGGCGCGGCCGGTGACCGGGCACGCGAGCGACGAGTCGCTCGCGCTCGGCTGGGCCGAAAAGAACCGCGCGCGCATCCTCGTCCCGCGCGCCGCCTGCGGAAGCCAGTTTCGAAAGCCGGGCGTGTACCTCGTCGACCGGCAGGGCCGCGCGACGTTCGTCAGGGCCGTGAAGCCGCGCCCGGGAGGAGCTTGAGGAAGCGGGTGTAGCGCCCGACCGTCTCGAAGCCGAGCTTCTCGTAGAGCTGCTGCGGCCAGTCGTCGGCGTCCGCGACGAGGAAGGTCAGGTCGTTGCCTTCCTCCCGGGAGGCGTCGACCGCCCTGAGCACGAGCGCCCGCGCGAAGCCGCGGCCCCGGTACTCGTCGAGCGTGACGACGTTCTCGACCTGGCCGACGCCGTCGCGCGAGTAGAGCTCCGTGTGTGCGACGAGCTTGCCGTCGGCCTCGACGGCGAAGTACCGCGTCGGCATCGCCTCCGCGACGATCCGGCGGTGTTCGAGGATCATCTGCACGAGGTTCTCGTCCTTGCCGTGCGGGAACCGACGCGTCGCCTCCGCCCACAGCGGCCGCAGCTCCGGCTCCTCGACCTCGCGAACGGGCGCCGCCGCCGGCTTGTCCGGTTCGCCGTGGAGCGCCATCAGGACGAACCGCTCCGGCCGCCAGCCGAGCGCCGCGAAACCGGGCTCGAGCCGTTCGGCGACGCCGACGTCGCGGAGGTTCACGCGACGGTGGCCGAGGCGCGCTGCGCCCTGGACCCGTTCGGCCTCGGCGGCGAGCTCCTCGGCAGTCGCGTCGCCCGGCTCCTCGGCGCGCAGGAAGTTCAGGTCGTGAACCTTCCAGAGCCGCTCGTGGACGACGACGGGACCGTAGGGCGTCGACTCGATCCGCTCGGCCTGGCGCTCGTCCAGCGCGTCCATCAGCTCGAAGGCCCGCTCGAACTCAGTCATCGCGCAACGGCCTCGGATGGCCGAGCTGCCCGAGCTCAGCGATGTCCCGCGGGAACAGGAGCGCGACCGTCCAGTCGGTGACGACGCGGAGCTTCCGGGACGCCGTCGGCAGCTGGTACAGGTGGTACGTCCGTGTCACCCACCAGCCGAGGAAGCCGCGCAGCTTCAGCCCGAGGACGTCGGCGATCCCCTTGTGCATCCCCAGGGTCGCGACCTGGCCGAGGGTGCGGTAGCGGTACGGCTTCGGCTCGCCGGCGAGGTTCTTCGCCAGCCGGCGGGCCTGGCGCAGCGCGTGCTGTGAAGTCGGCGGGTCGGGTTGCTCCGCGGCCTCGTTCGGAACGCGCGCGCAGTCGCCGAGCGCCCACACGCTCGGATTCCCCTCGACGCGAAGCGTCCCGTCGACCTTGATCCGTCCACGCTCGTCCAGCGGCAGCCCGAGCTCGGCGACGAACGGGTTGGCCCGTGCGCCGGTCGTCCAGACGAGCGTGTTCGTGAGGATGCGCTCGTTGCCGGAGAGGACGGCCTCGTGGGGGCCGACCGATTCCAGCGTCGTGCCGACGCGGATCTCGACCCCGCGCCGCTCGAGCTGCGCCGCGGCGTACTCGCCGAGGCGCGACGGGATCTCGGGCAGGATCTTCGGCGCCGCGTCGACGAGGATCCAACGGTCCGGCGTGGCCGCGAGCTCGGGGTAGTAGCGACGGGCGCCACGCACGAGGTCGGCGAGCTCGGCGAGCGCCTCGACGCCCGCGTAGCCGGCGCCGACGAAGACGAACGTCAGCTCGAGCCGCCGGTGCTCCTCGGTCGGCGCTGCGGAGGCGGCCTCGAGCCGTCGCAGCACGTGGTTCCGCAACGCGATCGCGTCGGCGAGGTCCTTGAAGCCGAGCGCGTGCTCCCCGAGTCCCGGGATCGGCAGCACGCGCGGAATCGCGCCTAGCGCGACTACGAGGTTCCGGTAGAGGACGTTGACGAGGCCGTCCTCGGTCTCGACCTGCACGCGCTTCCGCGCGCCGTCGTGGGTGACGACCCGTCCGAGCACGAGCTCCGCGTGCGGGCACATCTGGCGCAGCGGCACGACGACGTGCCGCGGCTCGAGCGTTCCGGACGCCGCCTCGGGCAGCATCGACGCGAAGAGCATGAAGTTCTCCGGGCTGACGATGGTCGCGCCGCGCTTCTTCAGGTTGCGCGCGACGTAGCTCCCGGCGAACCCGCCGCCGAGGATGAGCGTGCCGCCGCGTGCCTCCCGATCCACGGGCTTAGCATCCCATCATGGCGATGCAGGTGGCGGTGATCGGCAGCGGCCGCGAGCACGAGGCGCGGGCCGAGGAGGTGGGGCGGCTGCTCGCGGAGCGCGGCTGCACGGTCGTCACCGGCGGGCTCGGCGAAGTCATGGCAGCGGCGGCTCGCGGCGCCAAGTCGGCCGGCGGGACGACGATCGGGATCCTGCCGGGCGAGCGGCGCGAGGACGCGAACGAGTGGATCGACCATGTCGTCGTGACCGGGATCGGGCACGCGCGCAATCTCGCCGTCGCCGCCTCGGGCGACGCAGTGATCGCTGTCGGCGGCAGCTGGGGAACCCTCGCCGAGATCGGCTTCGCCTCCCGGCTCGGGCGGCGGGTCGTCGTCCTCGACCCCGGCTGGGAGCTCGACAGCGTCGCGCGGGCGACGACGCCCGAAGAAGCCGTCGCGCTCGCACTCAAGCTCGCTTGAGGTTTCTCCCCCTCCTGGGGGAGGCGAGCAGCGAGTCTCCGGCGCAAAACGAGATGCAGCGGCGAAAGCAGGAAGGGAAGGATGCGGCGAAGCATGCGGGTCAAGACGCAGCGCTTCATTTGGATCTGTACGGCACTGGCGGCTCTGGCGGGCGTGTTTGCCCTGCCCGGCGCCACAGCGACGCAGCACGCGAGGAGCGGCCACGTCAGCGCGGCGCTCTCGCGTCTTGCCGCTCGCTCCGCACCGGGTCGCACGCTTCACGTGATCGTCGAAGGAGACGGAGCCGCTTCGGCCGCGTCCGCGTGCGGCCGGATCGAGCGGCACCTCCCGGACGGGGCCGTCGCGGCGGCGGTGAGCGCGGCGCGGCTGCATCGACTCGCCGGGCGGCCGGGCGTCTCGCTCGTCGCGCCCGACGCTCGCATCGCGTTCGACGCGGTCGGCAGCGTTTCGGCGGCAGGCCTCGCGACCACCTACCCCGGGCGAGACTCGGCCTCGAATCCGTGGAACGCGGGAATGACGGGCGCAGGCGTCGGCATCGCCGTCATCGACAGCGGAGTCACGCCGTCCGCGGACTTCGGCTCGCGGCTCGTACAGGTTCGACTCGACGGACAGACTGGATCATTGGACGACACTGTCGGGCACGGCACGATCGTCGCGGGTGTGGCCGCCGGCCAGAGCTCCGACGGCCGATTCATCGGCATCGCGCCCGGAGCCACGGTGTACGCCCTGAACATCAGCCGCCCCGACGGTGTCTACACGAGCGACGTGATCACGGCGCTGAAGTGGGTCTTCGACAATGCACATGCGGACAACATCCGGGTCGTCAACCTCTCGCTCTCGGAGACGGTCAAGAGCTCGTACGCCGACAGCGCGCTCGACCTCGCCGTCGAGCGCCTCTGGGCGAGCGGCGTCTTCGTGGTCGCCTCGGCCGGGAACGGCGGCGTGGGCGAAGTCGACTATGCGCCCGCGAACGATCCGCTCGTCTTCACCGTCGGCGCCTTCGACACGATGGACACCAGCGGGCCGGGAGACGACACCCTGTTGCCCTGGAGCGCGCGCGGAACGACGACTGACGGCTTCGTGAAGCCCGATCTCGTCGCTCCCGGACGCCATATCGCCGGTCCTCTCGCGGCCGGCAGCCTCTACTCGAGCCGAGCGCCGGCCGCGAACCGGGTTGCGACCGGCTATGCGTCGATCAGCGGTACCTCGTTCGCTGCACCGCAGGTCGCCGGCGCGGCGGCGATCATCTTCCAGGCGCACCCCGGCTACAGCCCCGACAACGTCAAGTGGGTGCTGGTCGCGAAGCAGGGTGCGAAGCCGAGAAACTCGAGGACCGGAGCGCTGAGCCTCAGCTCGTCCTACAACCTGGCCGGCACCCCCGGGCGTGCGAACCAGGGAATTCCGGCGCTCGTCTGCGCTCCCGGCTCGACCTGTCTCGGGGACGGCACGGTGGCCTCGAACTGGGATTCGTCGAGCTGGAACTCGTCCAGTTGGAACTCGTCCAGTTGGAACTCCTCCAGCTGGAACTCGTCCAGTTGGAACTCGACCGCGGACTGGGACTCTTCGAGCTGGACCTCGTCCAGCTGGAGCTCTTCCAGCTGGAGCTCGACGAGCTGGAACGCGAGTGACGCGGACTTCGACCCCTGGCAATGAACGCCGTCGCCGCCACCGCCCCCGCTCCAACCGAGCGGCTTGACGGCCGCGCAGCCGGGCTGATCGCGGCGCTCGCGGCGACAGCGGGCGCGGCACTCGTGGTCGAGCTGCCCACCGCGGCCCGGATCTTGTCTGCGGAGCCGACCCGCTTCGCGGCGCTCGTCGGGCTGACGCTCGTGCTCCAGCTCTTCTCGATCCGTGTCTACGGGCGCGGCAGTGTCAGCGTCTCCGCGATCGGCGTCTTGGCGACCGCCTTCGTGCTCGGAGCCGGCGCGGCCATGGCCGTCGGTCTCTTGGCGGCCGTGGCGCAGTCGCTTCGCGGCCGCGGCCGGATCTACAAGGCCGTCTTCGACGCCTCGAACTACGTTCTCGCGGCCGGCGCCGCGGCGCTCGCGTACTCGGCGGTTCTCGGTCTCAGCCGTCCCGCTGCCGCCGTCGTGGCCGGCTGCGTCTACGCGGCGCTCAACAACGGGCTGCTCTGTCTCGTCATGAGCCTCACGGAAGGGGTCTCGCCGCGGACCATCTGGTTCGAGCGTTTCCACTGGGCTCGCTACTACTTCGTCTCCTTCGGTCCGCTCGCGCTGGCTGCGTCGATCGCCTACGAGCAGATCGGGCTCGCCGGCCTCGCGGCCTTCGCTCTGCCCCCCGCGCTCATGGTCGTCTCCGTGCGTCAGTACATCGAGCGTACGAGCGAAGCCGTCGAGGAGGTGCGGCAGATGAACCTGCGCCTGAAGCGTGCTCATCGAGACACGATTGCGGCGCTCTCGCGCAGCCTCGACGCGAAGGACGACTACACCGGCGGCCACATCGACCGCGTTGCAGCGGTCACCGTCGCGCTCGCGAAGAAGCTCGGGTTCGCCGGCGAGGAGCTCGAGGCGATCGAGATCGGCGCCCTTCTGCACGACATCGGCAAGATCGGGATCCCCGAGCAGATCCTGCGCAAGCAGGGCCCCCTCGACGCCTCCGAATGGGACGTGATCAAGTCCCACCCGCTGATCTCGGACTACATCCTCTCCGAGCTCGACCTCCACCCGATCGTCCGACAGTGCGCGCGCTCGAGCCACGAACGCATCGACGGGACGGGCTACCCGGACGGCCTCTCGGGCGCGGAGATTCCGCTCGCCGCACGGATCGTCTTCGTCGCCGACGCGTTCGACGCTCTCACGAGCGATCGGCCGTATCGGAAGGCGCGGCCCGTGATCGCCGCGCTGAGCGAGATCCAGGAGAACGCCGGGACACAGTTCTGCCCGGAGGTCGTCGCCGCTCTGCGGATCGTCTGGAAGACGACTCCGCTCGCGCTCGGCCAGGAGCGGCCGACCCAGCGCGACGCCGCCTGACCGGCCTCAGCCGACCTCGACGAGGCGCCGCTCGAAGAAGCGCCGCTCGACCGGGTTCGTCGCCAGCGCGAGCGCCCGCCGGTACGCGGCCGCCGCCTCGCGCCAGCGGCCGTCGCGGCGAAGCAGGTCGGCCCGGGCCGCGTGCAGCAGGTAGTAGCCGTCCAGCCCTTCGATCTCGTCGATCAGCGACAGCCCCCGCTCCGGCCCCTCGGCCATCGCCACCGCGGCCGCCCGGTTGAGCTCGATCACCGGCGAAGGCGCGAGCTCGAACAGCCGGTCGTAGGCGGCGACGATCCGCCCCCAGTCCGTCTGCCCCGGGGTCGCTGCGGCCGCGTGCGCGGCGGCGATCTCGGCCTGGAGCACGTAGGTGCCACCGCCGAGGCTCTCGGCTCGGGCGAGCATGCGCTCGCCCTCCGCGATCCGGCCGTGGTCCCAGGCGGAGCGGTCCTGGTCCTCGAGCAGGACGAGCGTGCCGTCGGCCGAGACGCGCGCGTCGCGGCGCGAGTCGTGGAAGAGCATCAGCGCGAGCAGGCCCAGCACCTGGGACTCGTCGGGCATCAGCAGGGCGAGCAGCTTGCCGAGGCGGATCGCCTCCTCGCAGAGGTCGGCGCGCACGAGCCGGTCGGCGGACGTCGACGTGTAGCCCTCGTTGAAGATCAGGTAGAGGACGGCGAGGACGGCCTCGAGCCGGTCCGGGAGCAGCTCGTCCGGCGGGACGCGGAACGGCACGCCGGCGTCGCGGATCTTCCGCTTCGCGCGGACGAGCCGCTGGCCCATCGTCGCCTCGGGGACGAGGAAGGCTCGGGCGATCTCGGTCGTCGTCAGCCCGCCGACCGCACGCAGCGTCAGCGCGACCTGCGCCTCCGTCGCGAGCGACGGGTGGCAGCAGGTGAAGATCAGGCTGAGCCGTTCGTCGGGCACCTCGTCCTCTTCCTCCTCCGGCGGGAGCTCGGCGAGCCGCCGCAGGAGCTCGGTCTTCCGCGCGAGCGTCCGGTCGCGGCGGATCCGGTCGACGGCCCGGTTGCGCGCTGTCGCGGTCAGCCAGGCGGCCGGGTTCTCCGGCTCGCCGCGCACCGGCCACGTCTCGAGGGCGGTCGCGATCGCGTCCTGGAGGGCGTCCTCGGCGAGCTCGAAGTCGCCGAGGACGCCGATCAGGCTCGCGAGGACGCGGCTCCACTCCTCGCGGACGACCTGTTCGAGCCGGGTCAGTGCTCCACCACCGGCCGCACCTCGATGGCGCCGCCGGTGCGCGCTGCCGGGATCTTCGCCGCCAGCTCGATCGCCTCGTCCAGGTTGTCGGCCTCGACGAGGAAGAAGCCGCCCAGGTACTCCTTCGTCTCCGCGAACGGCCCGTCGGTCGTCATCGTCTTGCCGTCCTGGACTCGGACCGTCGTCGCCTTCGCCAGGTCGCCGAGGTCGGCGCCGCCGCGGGTGTGGGAGTCCTGTGCGATCGCCATGTACTCCTGCGTCATCGCCTCCTGCTCCTCGGTGCTGAACGTCTCCCAGCGGCCGTCCTCGCCGTAGATGAGAAGTCCGTACTGCATGTGCCCTCCTTCGGTCGCTTACCAAGATACGACGAACGGGCTAGGCCGAATTCGACATGCGCTCGAGCAGCGCCAGCGCGCCGGCCTTGTCGAGCGGCTCGTTCAGGTTGCCGCACTTCGGGCTCTGTACGCAGGAGGGGCAGCCCTGGAGGCAGGGGCAGCCGGCGAGCATCTTCGCCGTGTCCTCGACCCAGCCCTCGAAGGCCTCGAAGCCGCGCTCGGTGATTCCGACGCCGCCGGCGTGGCCGTCGTAGACGAAGATCGTCGGCGCGCCGGTCTGGTAGTGGACGTTGGTCGAGAGGCCGCCGATGTCCCAGCGGTCGCACATCGCCCAGAGCGGCAGGATCGCGATCATGGAGTGCTCCGCGGCGTGGAGCGATCCGAGCAGCCGCCGCGGCGAGTCGAGGTCCTCCGTCATCCACGGCTCCGGCACGAACCAGATCGCCTCGGTCTCGAACTCCGTCTGCGGCAGGTCGAGCCGTACGAGCTCGAGCGAGGTCTGGTCGTGGATCGACTTCTTCTGATAGCCGACGACCTGCTCGGTGACGACGACGGTGCCGAAGCTGAGCTCGAGCCCGAGCCGCCATTCGTTCCGTCGCTCCTCGTCGATCGAGGTCATCAGCTCCTTCTTCGCCTGCGTGTAGTAGTCGCCCGAGAACGGCTCGACGAGCGCCGCCTTGGCGCCGAGGTCGAGCGAGACGACGCGGTACTGGCGGCCGAGGTGGAGGTAGATCGCGCCCTCGTGAACGGTCGAGTAGGCGCGCTCGTGCTCGACGAGGCCGAGCACGTCGCCGGTCGAGCGATCGACGACGGTGAACGCCTCCGGACCGGTCGACCGCAGCGGCACCCGGGCGGCCGGGTAGTCGCGCCCCGCCCAGACGAAGCCCTTCGGCGTCCGCTTCAGCTCCGGCAGCACGGCTGCGCGCTCGAGCGCGACGTCGCCGAGGATCTCCGCGTCGCCCTCGTCGAGCGGCGCCTCGAACGCGGCCGCGCGGACGTGGCCGTCGAGGACGCGGTGGTTCTCGTGGTCGAGGATCGCCGCCTCGACGCGGCGGCCGAGCAGCGCCTGCGGCTCGCGCATGAAGTACTGGTCGAGCGCGTCTTCGCTCGCGACCAGCGCGGCCAGGCCGTGGCCGCGGCGGCCGGCCCGGCCCCACTGCTGGTGCAGGCTCGAGACCGTTCCCGGGAAGCCGACCGAGATGACCGCGTCCAAGAGGCCGACGTCGATCCCGAGCTCGAGCGCGTTCGTCGCCGAGACGCCGAGCAGGTCGCCCTCGCCGAGCCGCCGCTCGATCTCGCGGCGCTGCGCGGGCGTGTAGCCGGCGCGGTACGGCGACAGGCGCGAGTCGTCCCCGAGGCGCTCCGCGGTGAAGCGGTGGATGAGCTCCGCGGCCTTGCGGCTCTTGGCGAAGGTGAGCGTGCGCAGGCCGGCGTCGACGAACGCGGCTTGGAGCTTCGCCGCCTCCGCGAGTGCGGATCCGCGCAGGCCGAGCTCCTCGTCGACCAGGGGCGGGTTCCAGAGGACGACCGTCCGCTCTGCGCGCGGCGCGGCGTCGTCGCCGATGACGGTGACGGGGAGCCCGAGGAGCTCGAGCCCGAGCTCGCCCGGGTTCGAGATCGTGGCCGAGGCGAGCAGGAACCGGGGGTCGGCGCCGTAGATGCGCGCGAGCCGGCGCAGCCGCCGGAGCACATTGCCGACGTGCGAGCCGAAGACGCCCCGGTAGACGTGCGCCTCGTCCACGACCACGAAGCGGAGGCTCGAGAGCAGCTCGCCCCAGCGGTCGTGGTGGGGCAGCACGCCGACGTGGAGCATGTCCGGGTTCGAGAGCACGACGTTGGCGGAGCGGCGGATCTGCGCGCGCTGCTCGCCCGGCGTGTCGCCGTCGTAGATGGCCGGCCGGAGGCCGCGCAGGCGGTAGCCCGCCAGCGTCCGGAACTGGTCCTGCGCAAGCGCCTTGGTCGGGTAGAGGTAGAGCGCGCGGGTGCGCCGGTCGCGCGCGAGCGCGTCGAGCACGGGGAGGTTGAACGCGAGCGTCTTCCCGGACGCGGTGCCGGTGGTCACGATCACGTGCTCGCTGCGGGCGGCAGCCTCCCAGGCCTCGCGCTGGTGGGCGTACAGGGCGGGCAGCCCGATCGCGTCGCGCACGGCCGGGTGGAGCTCGTCCGGGATCGTCGCGGTTCGCGCGCCGCGTGCCGGCTCGTCTGCGCGGTACGCGAGCTCCTCGCCCTCGAGCAGCTCGGCCGGGAGCGCGGCGACGGTCATCCGGCGAGCGCGCGGGTCACGCGGACACTGAGCGCGCGCTCGAGCGCGAGCTCGTCGCGCCCGCGGCGGGTGATGCGATACAGGCCCCGGCGACGCGACACGAGCCCGGCGCGCTCGAGGCGCCGCAGGCCCGTGAACAGGGGCGCCTCGCCGGCCCGCCGCGCGAGCGCCCGCGGGTGCGGATGGGCGGCGACGAGCGCGAGCAACGCGGACTCCGACATGCCGACGATGGTAATCGCGGCGGGAGGCGCCTCGGCCGCGCCGGAGCTCGTGTGGATCGTTTGTCGCACTTCCGTTGCGACGGCTGCCGCCGTACACGTCCCGTCGAGCCGGAGGCCGAAGGGGCAGGTGTGGATCGCCTGTCACGGTTCCGATGCGGTGCCTGGCACCGGACACGTCCCGGACGATCGGGCGCAGGAGCGGGCGTTCTGCTCCTTCGCCCGCGACGTGTTGCACTTCCGTCACGGTGCCTGGCACCGGACGTGTCCGAGCGGCGCTCGTCGCTGCGGGTCGTTTGTCGCACTTCCGTTGCGACGGCTGCCGCCTGACATGTCTGACCTGGACGCGGCCGCTCAGCCGTACGAGCGCCGGCGAAACAGGTCCTGCCGGGACGCGATCCGGTCGAGGAAGAGGATCCCGTCGAGGTGGTCGAGCTCGTGCTGGAGGACGCGCGCCTCGAAGGCGTCCGCCTCGAACACGATCGGCTCGCCGGTCGGCGTCGCGGCCTCGACCGCGACGAGCGTGGCGCGGCGGACGTTCGCGGTCAGGTCGGGGATGCTGAGGCAGCCCTCGCGGCCGAGCTCGTCGCCCTCGGCGCGGACGATCGCCGGGTTCGCCAGCACGAGCAGGCCGTGGCAGCTCGCTGCCTTCGGGTGGCCGGTGACGTCGACGGCGACGAGGCGCACCGCCTCGCCGATCTGCGGCGCCGCGAGCCCGACGCAGCGCGGCTGCCCGCGCATCGTGTCGACGAGGTCGGCGGCGATCCGGGCCAGCTCCGCCCCGGGCTCGACCTCGCCGCAGCGCCGTTTGAGGAGCGGGTGCGGGTAGCGGACGATCGGCCGCTCGGCCACGGCTACAGCACGTCGCCGTCGACGGCGCGCACCGAGACGTCCACGCCCTGCTCCTCGGCGACGCGCGCGAGCAGCTCGTCGAGCCCGGCCTCGTCGAAACCGGCCGGCAGCGCGACCTCGAGCAGCATCACGTAGATCGGCTCGCCCTCGTCTTCGCCGAGCATGCGCGTGCTCAGGCCGACGACGTTGACGTCGGCGCCGGCGAGCGCCTCGGCCACCCCGTGGACGATGCCGGGGTGGTCGGCGCCGTAGACGCTGATCGCGTGCGACGCCGTCGCTGCGTGCGGGTCGAGGGCGGGCACCTCCGTGAGCGCGAGGGTCTCGAGCGGCACGGCCGCTCGTACCCGCTCGAGGTCGGCGCGGAGCGCGTCCTCGTCGAGGCCGTCGGGCGCCGCGAGCATCAGCATCACCGCGAAGTGCCCCCGCAGGATCGCCATCTCGGCGTCCTCGATGTTGAGCCCGTGGTCGAGCAGTGCGCGGGTGACGGCGGCCACGATCCCGGGCCGATCGCGCCCGGTGACGGCGAGGACGAACGTGCGCACGGCGCCAGTCTGACGGTACGATCGGCGGCCCGGGGTGCCCTCTGGGCTGAGAACACACCCGTCGAACCTGATCCGGGTCATGCCGGCGAAGGGAGGCTCTTGGTTCCTCGAGCGTTGACGATCGCCACGTCGGACTCCGGCGGCGGAGCGGGGATCCAGGCCGACCTGAAGGCGTTCGCGGCGGCGGGCGCGCACGGGATGTCGGCGCTCGTCGCACTGACCGCGCAGAACACCGTCTCCGTGACCGGGATCCACGAGCTGCCGCCGGCGTTCGTGCTCGCGCAGCTCGACACGGTGTGGTCCGACCTCGGCGTCGACGCGGCGAAGACCGGGATGCTCTTCTCCCGGCTGCTGATCGAGACGGTCGCCGACTGGCTCGAGGCGCACCCGGTGCCGCTCGTCGTCGACCCGGTGATGGTCGCGAGCTCGGGTGCACGGCTGCTCGAGGACGACGCGGTCGACGTGTTCGTCGGGCGGCTCTTCCCGCTCGCGACCGTGGTGACGCCGAACCTGCCCGAGGCGGTTGCGCTCGCGGGCGTCGAGGTGCCGCGGCGCGAGCTCGCCGAGCGGCTGCACGCCCTCGGCGCGCCGGCCGTGATCGTCACGGGCGGGCACGGCCCCGAC
>JBPYFE010000141.1:0-7678 GCA_051986525.1 Gaiellaceae bacterium | reverse complement strand
CCGTTCGCCCTCGAGGAGCAGGTAGACGTTCCCGTGTGCGGACCACTTCGAGGATCTCATCGGCTACTGCACCCGGCGGCCGGTCGGCGGCGACGCTAACAAGGCCGGGAATCCGCCGCATCCACTTTCGCTGGTACGCCGCGTAGCGGCGTGTGCGGACGACGATCGCTTCGATCGCCTCCGCACGCGAGAGCGTGGCGACCTCGTCGAGCCCGAGCGCGTTTCGCGCCGTCGTCGAGATCGGCCCCGCGAGCGCGGCCGCGACCTCCGCCTCGACGCCGGCGTCGAACATCCGCCGCGTCCGCTCCTCGATTCGGCTCAGGAGCTCCTCGCGCGGAAGCTCGAGGCCGAAGACGACGGTCGGCCGGCGCAGCTCGCCGCTCCAGAGCCGGTCTGCCGGAGGCTTCAGCGACCGACCTGCGTCCGTGAGCTCGAGCGCGCGCACGACGCGCCGCCGGTCGTTCGGATGCACGCCCGCGGCGGCCGCCGGGTCGCGGGCCGCGAGCTGCGCGTGCGCCTGCTCGGCGCCGAGCCGGTCGTAGACGCGCTGCCAGTGCTCGCGCCGGCCGGGCGCCGGCGGCGGTGGGAGCTCGAGCTCGGACAGCGCCGCGCGGAGGTACAAACCCGTCCCGCCCACGACGATCGGCGTTCGACCTGCCTCCAGGATCTCGTCGATCGCCTCGTGCGCGAGCCGCTGGTACTCCGCGACCGAGGCCTCATGCTCGAGCGGCCAGATCCGGACGAGGCGTGTCGGCGACGCCGGCTGGTTCGTGAGCAGCGGCAGGCCGCGGTAGACCTGCATCGAATCCGCGGAGACGACGTCCGCCGGGATCCGGCGCATGAGCTCTTCCGCGACCGCGGTCTTGCCGGACGCAGTCGGGCCGAAGATTGCAATCGCGTTCTCGGCGGGAACAGAGCCAGACATGCCCCGATTGTGGTCTCAAGTCGCGGCGGGCGTGCCGATACGGATCCGGATGAGGAGGTCGCATCTCGACCACACTCCGCGTCAGCTCGTGCTGTTCATCGCACTCGGCGCGGCGCTCGCCGTCGGCGCGCTGCTCGGCGTCAGCTGGGCCGCCGGCTTTGGCGAGGTCGGCCACCGGCTCAACGCCGTCGACTGGATCTGGATCCCGATCGCGCTCGTGGCGGAAGCGGTCGCGTACCTCGGCTACATGCTCGCGTACCGCGAGGTCGCGCGCGTCGAGGGCGGCCCGACGCTACCGCCGACGAAGACCGCGGCGCTCGTCGCGACCGGCTTCGGGCCCTTCATCGCGCGGGGCGGCTTCGCCGTCGACCTGCACGCCTTCCGCCAGGAGTGCGTGAGCGACCGCGAAGCACGCGTCCGGGTGCTCGGCCTCGGTGCGCTCGAGTACGCGCTGCTCGCGCCCGCGACCTGCATCGTCGCGATCATGCTCCTCGTCGACAACGTGCAGAAGCCCGCGCTCGGCGTGACGATGCCGTGGGCGATCGCCGTGCCCGTCGGCGGGATACTCGCGCTGTCGGCACTTCGCCTGCGCGAGCGCCTCCGCGGCCGCCGCGGCTGGCGCGACCACGTCGCGCAGTGGCTGGACTCGATTCACGTCCTGCGCCAGCTGTTCGTTCGCCTCGAGCACGTCGTGGGCCCGCTCGGCAGCGGCATCTACTGGTTCGGCGACATCGCCTGCCTCGCGCTCTGTCTCCGTGCGTATCTGGGGCACTTCCCCTCGATCGCGCCTCTGCTCGTCGGCTACGCGACCGGCTACGCGCTCACGCGCCGGAGCCTCCCCCTCGGCGGCGCCGGCGCGGTCGAGGCGCTCCTTCCCTTCGCGCTCTCCTGGAGCGGGATCCCGCTCGCCGCGGCGGTGCCGGCGGTGCTCGCCTACCGGATCGTCAACTTCTGGCTGCCGATCGTGCCGGCGGTGTTCGGCCTCCGCTCGCTTCGGCGAGCCTAGGCCGCGACCGGCGCGGCGAGGGAACCGCGGAGGGTCGTCGACGTCGCTCCCTCGATCAGGACGGGCACGAGCTCGCCGGGAGCCGCCTCGCCGGCGAAGTTGACGGTCGTGTTGCGGCGCGTCCGGCCGCGAAGCAGCCCGTCGCCGTGCCGGCTCGAGCCCTCGACGAGGACCTCCTCGACCCTCCCGACCCGCGCGAGATTCCGCTCCTCTGCGACGCGCTGCACGACCTCCACCAATCGCTCGATGCGTTCGCGCTTGACGTCGTCGGGAACCTGATCCGGCAGCCCCGCGGCTTCGGTGCCGCGCCGCGGCGAGAAGACGAAGGTGAACGCGCCGTCGTAGCCGACCTCCTCGACCACCTCGACCGTCTCCTCGAAGTCGGCCTCGGTCTCGCCCGGGAAGCCGACGATCAGGTCGGTCGTCAGGGCGAGATCCGGAATCGCCTCGCGCATCTCGCCCGCAAGCCTGACGTAGCGCTCGCGCGAGTACGTCCGCCGCATCGCCTTCAGGATCCGTGAGGAGCCCGACTGCAGCGGCAGGTGCGCGTGCTCGCAGACCGCGGCGCAGTCCGCCATCGCCTCGATCACCGGCGCGCGGAAGTCCTTGGGGTGCGGGCTCGTGAAGCGGATCCGCTCGATTCCGTCCACGGCGTCGACCGAGCGCAGGAGCTCGGCGAAATCGGTGCGGACCCCCGGGAGGAGGTCGCGGCCGTACGAGTTGACGTTCTGGCCGAGCAGCGTCAGCTCGCGTACGCCTTCGCGCGCCAGCTGCTCCGCCTCGGCGACGAGCTCGCCGGGCCGCCGGCTCTGCTCGCGGCCGCGAACCGACGGCACGATGCAGTAGGAGCAGACCGAGTTGCAGCCCATCGAGATCTGCAGCCACGCCTGGAAGCGGCGCTCGCGATGTGTCGGCAGCGCGCCTGCGAAGCTGCGTTCGTCGAGGCCGAAGCTGCCGCGCGCCACGCCGAGCCCGCCCGCGCCGAGCCACTCGCCGAGGTGTGGGATCGACCCGGGGCCGAAGGCGACGTCGACGTACGGATAGAGATCGAAGAGCCGCTCGCGCTGCGCCTCGGCGTAGCAGCCGCCGACGGCGATCACCTTCTCCGAGTCGCGCTCCTTCAGGGCCCGCGCCTGGGCGAGGTGCGCGGCGAAGCGCTGGTCGGGCTTCTCGCGGATCGTGCAGGTGTTGAAGACGAGCACGTCGGCGTCGGCCTGGTCGGCGGCCTCGCCGAGGCCGAGTTCCTCGAGCATGCCTTTGATCCGCTCGGAATCGTGGGCGTTCATCTGGCAGCCGAAGGTCGTGACGTGGTAGCGGCGCACCGCCGAATTGTGCCAGCGGCTCGAAGACGTCAGCTCCAGGCCAAGAGTGCGTTCACTCGCGCGGGTGAGGATTTTCGGCGGCGCCTGGACCAAGCTGAGATCGCCGCCCAAACCGCCCAAGGAGACGAACCGTGAGAGTCAAGGCAGGTGTCATCGCCGTCGTTGTCGGCTTCGCCGTTCTCACCGGCAACGCATCCGCATCGAACCCGTCGGCCGTCGGCGCCGCCAACCCGGGCACGGTCGCGCCGGGGCGCTCCGCGCTCTTGACAGTCGCCGTCACGCCGGGCGCCGCGCCCGCGAGCAGCGGCGTCTTCGTCAGCTGCAACTTCTCCTCGATCGGCGGCGAGTTCAACCAGATGCTCGCCGACGACGGCACGAACGGCGATCTCAACGCCGGCGACCTCGTCTTCTCCTACCGCGCCACGGTCAGCCCGACCGCTGCGCTCGGGACGCGCACGTTCCCCTGTGTCGTCTCCGACGCGCAGGGGCGCGCGGCCTTGCCGCAGATCACGCTGAACGTGGACTCGATCCCGAACCAGGCGCCGACCGCGGACGCGGGCGGCCCCTACACGGTCGACGAGGGATCGTCGGTCACGCTCGCCGCCCTCGGGCTCGATCCCGAGGGGGGGCCGCTCGGCTTCGCGTGGGATCTGGACGCGGACGGCGTCTTCGAGACGACGGGTCAGAACGTTTCCTTCGCCGCGGGCGACGGGCCGGCGACGCGGACCGTCCAGGTTCGCGTCACCGACGACGGAGGCTTGACCGCGGACGCGCCGGCGACGGTGACGATCGCGAACGTCGCTCCGACGGCGACCTTCACGGCGCCCGGCTCCGCCTCCGGCAGCTTCGCGATCGCGCTGGCGTCGCCGCACGACCCGTCGCTCGCCGACACGGCGGCCGGGTTCACGTACAGCTTCGACTGCGGCTCCGGGTTCGGCGCCTACGGCGCCGCGCCTTCCGCGACCTGCGCCGCCGGCACGGGAACGCTTCATGTCGGCGGCCGGATCCGCGACAAGGACGGCGGCGTCAGCGAGTACCACGCCACCGTCGCGGCCGGAGCGGCGGCCGGCTTCGACGCGCTCTGCACCCTGACGCGCTCGCTCTCGCGGAAGCGCCACGTTGCCGACGAGCTCTGCCACCTGCTCGCCAAGGCCGCTCGGGCGAAGAACGCGAACAAGCGGCGGTCCTATCTGCGCGCGTATCGCTGCGAGGTGCGTGCGCAGACGGGCCGTCGGCGATCGAAGGCATTCAGCGTCGCCGACGGAGCGCGTCTGCAGCGCCTCGCACGCCAGCTCGAGCGCTAGCCGGCTACTTCGCGCGCTGGCCGAGCGCCTGCCGGCGCTGGGCCTCGTGCTCCGAGTCTTCGTCGATCCGGCCCGGGCCGGAGGCGTTCTCGGTCGTGTTCCGGGCGACCTCGACCGCGCGGCTCTCGCGGATGACGGTCACCTTGATCTGCCCCGGGTACTCGAGCTGATCCTCGATCTCGCGTGCGATCTCGTGCGAGAGGAGGATGGCCTGGTCGTCGTCGACCTCCTTCGGCCGGACGATCACACGGATCTCGCGTCCCGCCTGCAGCGCGTACACCTTCTCGACGCCGCGGTGGTGGGCGGCCAGCTCCTCGAGCGACTCGAGCCGCTTGATGTAGTGCTCGAGGCTCTCTCCCCGCGCGCCCGGCCGTGAGGCCGAGACCGCGTCCGCGGCGATCAGGAGCACCGCCTCGACGGTCTGCGGCTGCACCTCGTAATGGTGGGCTTCGATCGCGTGGACGACGGCGTCGGTCTCGCCGTAGCGGCGCGCGAACTGCGCCGAGATCGCCGCGTGCGAGCCCTCGATCTCGTGCGTGAGCGCCTTGCCGAGGTCGTGCAGCAGCGCCGCGCGCTTCGCGGTCTTCACGCTCGCGTCGAGCTCCGTTGCCATGATCCCGGCGAGGTGGACGACCTCGAGCGTGTGCTTGAGGACATTCTGGCCGTAGCTCGTGCGGAAGCGGAGCCGACCGAGGATCTTGACGAGCTCCTCGTGCACCTGGCCGCAGTTCGCCTCGTAGACGGCCTGCTCGCCGGCGTGGACGATGTGCTCCTCGATCTCCGCCTTGGACTGGTAGTACATCTCCTCGATCCGCGCCGGGTGGATGCGGCCGTCCTCGATCAGCTTCGCGAGGGTCAGCTTCGCGATCTCCCTGCGGATGCCGTCGAAGGACGAGAGCACGACCGCCTGGGGCGTGTCGTCGATGATGAAATCGACGCCGGTCAGGTGCTCGAGGGTGCGGATGTTGCGCCCCTCCCGGCCGATGATCCGGCCCTTCATGTCGTCCGACGGGAGCTCGACTAGAGAGACCGTCGTCTCGGAGGCGTGGTTCGCCGCGACGCGCTGGAGCGCGTCGGCGACGAGGTTCCTGGCCCGGCGCTTGGCCTCGGTCTGCGCTTCCTCCTCGAGTTGGCGGACGCGCCGTGCGAGCTCGTGGCGGATCAGCTCCTCGGAGCGCTCGAGCAGATGCGCCTTCGCCTCGTTCGTCGTCATCCCGGAGATCCGCTCGAGCTCGGTGAGCTCGGCGTCCTTCGCCGCCTTCAACTCTTCCTGGAGCTGCTTCGAGTGCGTCTCGCGGTCGGAGACGCCCTGCTCACGCCGCATCAGCTCCGTCAGCTTGCGGTCGATCTCCTCCTCCTTCGCGAGCACGCGCTCCTCGATCTTGATCATCTCGGCGCGCCGCTCCCCCACCTCTTCCTCGACCTCGGAACGGAGCTTGACGGACTGTTCGCGCGCCTCGATCTGCGCCTCGCGCCGCATCGCGTCGGCGTCCCGCCGCGCCTCCGTCAGGAGCAGCTGCCGCGTTCGCCGGGCGGCCGCGAGCCGGGAACCGGTCAGGGCGTAGAGGGCGATGAAGGCAAGCGCGGCTCCCGCTGCCAGCCCGAGCAAGATTCCGATGACGACGAACATGGGCGCCCCCAGCAGTGCGCCCACATCAGGCATGCCTCGAATCGGGTGCCTCGAAGGCCCGCGGACGGGCCCATGCCGCTACCTCAGCGCAGCTGCGGCCTCCCGAAGCTTTCGATCGTCTGGGTCGAGTTCACGTTTTCAGGACCGATTTCGAAACAGTCAGATGCAGGCAATTTTTTGAGTGAAGCTCCCTCATCCTAGCTCCGCCGCGGTCGAATCCGCAATCGTTGCCACGGCGTGCTCGATCGCGTCACGCTCGAAGCCGCGCGCAGTCAGCCACCGCACCGTCCGCTCCGACGCGCCCCGGCGCTCCGCGAATCCCACTGCCCGCTCGCGCTCGGGCTCGAGTGCGGACGTCGCCTCGATCGCCTCCTCCCGGCCGATTCCGTCGCGCTGGAGCCGGAAGACGATCGCCCGGTCGCCGTACCCGCGCCGCGCGAGCGAGGCCGCCGCCGAGGCGGCGAAGCGGGTGTCGTCGACCGCTCCGGCGCGCCGGAGAGCGTCGAGCGCGTCGTCCGCGGCAGCCGCGTCGACGCCCTTGCGCGCGAGGATCCGGCGCAGGTCGGCCTCGGAGCGGTCGCGCCGGGACAGCGCCCGCGCGGCGAGGTCGAGCGCCGACGGCTCCACGCGCTAGCGGGCGCGGGCGCCGGCGGCGCGGGCCGGTGCGGCGTCCTCTGCGGGCTCGGCGTCCTTCTCGGCGACCGGTTTCTCCGCCGCCTCGACGGCGGTCGGGAGGAGCCGTGCCGAGACGACCTGCTCCGGCCCGGCGTCCACCTGAACCTTGGCGAGGATCTGCTGGGTCACGTCCGGATGCTCACGCAGGAACGCGGTCGCGTTCTGGCGCCCCTGTCCGAGCCGCTCGTCGCCGAAGCTGAAGTACGAACCGGACTTGGCGACGATCTTCCGCTCGAGCGCGGCGTCGAGCACCGTGCCCTCCCAGGAGATGCCGCTGCCGTAGATGATGTCGAACTCGGCCTGCTTGAACGGCGGCGCGACCTTGTTCTTGACCACCTTGACGCGGACGCGGTTGCCGATCGCCTCGACGCCTTCCTTCAGCGTCTCGATCCGGCGGATGTCGAGGCGAACCGATGAGTAGAACTTGAGCGCCCGGCCGCCGGGCGTCGTCTCGGGGTTGCCGAACATGACGCCGATCTTCTCGCGCAGCTGGTTCGTGAAGATGCAGATCGTGTCGGTCCGGTTGAGCGTGCCGGCGAGCTTCCGGAGCGCCTGCGACATCAGCCGCGCCTGCAGGCCGACGTGGCTGTCCCCCATCTCGCCCTCGATCTCGGCCTTCGGCGTCAGGGCGGCGACCGAGTCAACCGCGACGACGTCGAGCGCGCCGGAGCGGATCAGGAGCTCGGCGATCTCGAGCGCCTGCTCGCCGGTGTCCGGCTGGGACACGAGCAGGTCGTCGATGTTGACGCCGATCCTCTTCGCGTAGGTGGGGTCCATCGCGTGCTCGGCGTCGATGAAGGCGCAGATCCCGCCGCG
>JBPYFE010000140.1:0-17866 GCA_051986525.1 Gaiellaceae bacterium | reverse complement strand
CGGCTGCTGGCCGTTCACCTGCTGCTGGGCTGCGGTCTGGCTCTTCTTCTTCCGCCGCCTGCGGCGGCGGCGTGAGCGGCCGCTCGGCTGCTTCGGCGCCGGCAGGTTGTCCGCGAGCGCGTGCGCGACCTCCTGCAGCGTCCCGATCTTCTCGCGCGCCGCGTCGACGAGCTGGTTCGCCCTCGGCGTGTAGCCCTCGGCCGAGGCGAGCAGCGCGACCCCGACCTCGAGCGGCTGATCCATCGCGGCGTTGACGAGCTTCGCGGCGTTCTCCTCGTGCCGGTGGCCGCGGGAGTTCGCCAGCGCGCCGAGCAGGCGCTTCGCCTCCGGGAACTCGGCGCTCGCGCGCCGGTCCTGCACCTTCCGCGTCGCGCGGGCGAGGCGCCACGTCCAGCGGGCGAGGATCTGCTCCGGCGCGTCGGCCTTGCCCTCGCCGATCGCGCGCAGGAGCGTGCGGACGCCCTGGACGCGGTCCTTGTCCCAGGTCGGCGCCTGGGTGACGAGCGTGACGAGGTCGTCGAAATCGGCGCGCTCGACGATCATCGAGACGCGGTCGGCGAGCGCGGTCATGCGCAGCCGACGGTTTGGGTTCTCCGCCGCGCACGTCGAGAGGAACGTCTCGAGCGCCGCCTTCGAGGCGCCGCCCTCGGTGAACTTCTTCGCGAACTCGACCCGTTCGTCGAAGCGGACGTTCCGGCCGGCGATCGTGGCCCAGTAGCGCTGCTCGTCCTCGTCGAGGTAGCGCGGGTCGACGCGCTGCCACTCGCGAGTGATGACGCCGAGGCGGCGCTTGACGTCTGCCGTCACCGGCACCAGCCACGGCGCCGGCGAGAGCTTCCGCCGCGCCCGTCGCTGCTGCCGCCGTCTGGGCGCCGGCGTCACGCGCGCGCCCTCGCGGTAGAAGTCGGAGTCGAGCAGGCTGTGGAGGGAGACGACGCGCTCGTTGTGCGTCGCCGCCTTCGGGACGAAGTCGACGACGACGCCGGCTTCCTTGCGCGGATGCATGCGCATGATCCGGCCGATCCGCTGCTGGTAGACGCGCTTGCTCGCCGTCGGCGCGAGGTGCATGCACACGGTCGCGCGGGGCGAGTTCCAGCCCTCCGCGAGCAGCATCGCGTTGATGAGCACGTCGATCTCACCGCGCTCGTAGGCCGCGAGGATCTCGGCGAGCTTGACGGGCGGCGTCCGGCCGCTGACGGCCTCGGCCTTGAGGCCGACGGCGCGAAACTCCTTGGCCAGGTTGTAGGCATGGTCGACGCCGGCCGCGTAGACGATCCCGGGCGTCGCGTCGAAGCGGTCGCGGTACAGGCTCGCCGCCGCCTGGTTCAGCGCCTGGTGGTCGAGGGCCTGCGCGAGCGCCCGCTCCTCGAAGTCGCCGCCGACGATCGGCACCGTGTGGATCGCCGCCGCGGGCGGAACCCGCAGGCAGCGAAGCGGCGCGATCAGCCCGCGGCGGGCCGCGTCGCCGAGCGGCAGGTCGTCGACGGAGGCGGGGAAGACGTCCGAGACCTGCTTCGCGATCAGCTGCTCCGTCGCGGTCATGCCGATGTAGATCGGGTTCGTGAAGCCTCGGATCGCCGCGCTCGTCTTCTCGCCGAGCGCCGTGTGCGCCTCGTCGCAGATGACGAGGTGGTACGCGTCGGGGTCGAGCTGCTGCCAGTGGCGCGCGAACCACGCGTACGTCTGGATCGTGAGCAGGTTCGGGCGCGGCGGCTTCTGCCCTCGCTCGACCGCGTCGGCGATTCGGTCGCCATAGCCCTCGGTCGTCAGATCGCGGTTGAACTGGGAGACGAGCAGGCGGCGGTGGGTCAGGATCAGGACGCCGCAGGTGCGCGCGGCCTCGACGAAGCCCGCGGCGGCAATCGTCTTTCCCGACGCGGTCGGATGCCGGAAGCGGAAGCGGCGAACCGCGCCGGGATCCTCCTCGGCGGAGAGCGGCTCGGGCAGCTGCGCCTCGCCGTCCGCGTCCGCCGGCGACGACGGCTCGAGCTCGAGCTCGTCCTCTTCGTCCTCTTCGGCCTCCGCATAGGCGCCGTTCCCGTTCCCGTTGCCGTTCGTGGGCTCGGTCTCCTCCTGAGCCGCGGCGATCAGCTCGGTCAGCATCCCGGCGAGCGCGTCGATCTGGTGTCGCCTGAGCTCCGTTCCGGACGCGAGCCGCGGCGGGCGGTCCGAGAGGACGCGCTCGAGCCCGAGCATCAGCGCATAGCGCCGGCGCCATTCGTAGGACGGCTGCTCCCGGCCGGCGTCGATCTCGGCGATCGCGTCGTCGAGCGCGAGCCGGCGTGCGGTCCCGGCCGCCAGTACGACGGCAGGGTCCTCGTCCGGGCGGAGAAACGGTTCTCCTGCCCAGACCTGCGCTTTGGCGGCGGCCTCCGTGAGACCTGCGGTCGCCTCCCGCGCTAGCGTCGGCTGCTCAGTCGTTTCTTGCATCGACGCAGCACTTCCTGCGTGCTGCCACTTCCGAGTGAGAAGCGAGCTCGCGGTCACCCCATGGCGAGCCTCGCTCACGAAGCATACCCCATCGGGGCGCCGGTGGAACCTCGCGCTAGATCGGCGTTCCGGTGCCGCCGAGGCCCCCGAAGACGGCGAACGGGTTGTCCGGGAGGACTTCGTAGACGAGGTCGGGCGCGGCCTCGACGTCGCCGTGCAGGCGCGCGGCGAGCGCGTTGGCTTCCTCCTCGGACTTGGCGCCGACGAGCACGTAGCGCTCCCGGCGGGCGACGCCGAGGCCTTCGGCGCGCAACCGTCCCGCGAGCTCGTCCGCCTCGTCCGCCGACCCGCTCTCGACGCGAACCTCCCACGGCCAGCCGCCGTGCTCGAGCACGTCCTTTTCCGGCTCGTACTCTTCGGGCGGCTCGTCGTCCCAGCGCTCCTGGCCGGCGAGCCAGTGCTCGACACCGCTCACCGTCGCGTCGGCGCCCGCCTCGCGCAGCTCGGCCTCGACGACCGCCCGCGCGCGCTCGGCCTCGCCGCGCGAGCCGGCGTACACGAAGATCGTCTCGTCGTCGCGCGAAACCGCGAGGCGGCGGCCCTCGAGCTCCTTCGCGAGCTCCTGCGCCTCGGAACCGAGCTCGACACCCAGGCGGTCGAGGAAGCCGTGGGCGTGCTCCTCGGCCACGTGGATCGTGATCCTCCAGTCGTCGTTCACGCGGGCATTCTCTCCAACAGACCGTCCTGTTCGAGGCGCTTCGTGATGCCGCCGAGCCAGAACGGGAACCCGGCCCCGAGGATGAGCGCCGCGTCGAGGTCCGCCGGGGCGTCGACGACGCCTTCGTCGAGCAGGTGCCGTACCTCGTCCGCGATCGCTTCGAGCGCCGTCCGGAGGATCTCGTCCTCGCCGAGGGGATCCTCGCGCTCGACGACTATCTCCTCCCGGCCGTCGGCGTAGTTCGCCAGCGTCCGCGAGAGCGGAAAACGCTCCGGGTAGGCCTCGTGAAGCGTCTCCAGGACGTGGTTCGCGACGCGCGGCCCGACCATCTGCAGGAGAACGGACGGCGCCATCGGCAGTCCGAGCCCCAGGATCGCGTCGTCGGCCTGCGCGACGGTGTTCCCGCGCTCGAGCGCGCCGATCACGACCGTCAGCAGCCGCGTCAGGATGCGGTTGACGACGAACGCAGGCGCGTCCGCGACGAGCAGCGGCCGTTTGCGCAGGTGCTCGGCGACGTCCCAGGCGGTCGCGAGCGTCGCATCGTCCGTCCACTCCGCGCGGACGATCTCGACCAGCGGCAGGAGCGCGACGGGGTTGAAGAAGTGCATGCCGACGACGCGCCCGGGATGGGCGAGGTCGACGGCCATGCTCGTGACGGACAGCGCCGACGTGTTCGTCGCGAGCACGGCTTCAGGCGCCGTCACCGCCTCGAGGCGACCGAAGACGTCGCGCTTCGTCTCGATCTCCTCGAAGACCGCTTCGAGCACGAGGTCGCAGCCGGCGTAGCCGTCGTAGTCCGTCGTCGTCGTGACGAGCGAGCCGAGGAAGCGAGCCTTGCCTTCGTCGTAACGGCCCTTCGCGACGAGGCCGGCGAGCTCGGCTTCGATCGCGCCCCGCGCGCGCTCGAGCGCCTGCTCGTCGACGTCGCTGAGGACGAGCGGGAGCTCCAGCCGGCGCAGGAACAGCGTCGCGAGCTGGGTGGCCATCAGCCCGGCGCCGACGATCCCGACTTTCCGGACGCGGTGCGGCTCGGGGGCCAGGTCGGGCTTCCGCTTCGCGCGTCGCTCGACGACGTCGAACGCGTAAACGGATGCCTGCGCCTCGGGGCTCGGGAGCAGCTCGGCAATCGCGTCCTCTTCCGCGCGATAGCCCTCTTCGAGGCTCCAGCCCGAGACCGCTCCTTCGATCAGGCCGAGCGCGCGGTAGTACGCGGGCGCCGCGCCGTGGATCGCGTCGTCGAGCTCCGCGCGCGCCTTTTGCACGATCTCGGTCGCGTTCCCGTCGAGGCGTCTCGCCCCAGCGTCGGCGCCGGCTCGCGCGAGCTCCGTTGCAAGGGCGAGCGACTCGTCCAGGAACTCCACCGGCTCGAGCAGGCGATCGGCGAATCCGGCCTCGTAGGCGCGGCGGCCGTCGAGCATCCGGTTCTGCCGTAGCGGATTCGTCACGATCACTTCGATCGCCGTCTCGACGCCGACGAGCCCCGGGATCAGCTGCGTGCCGCCCCAGCCGGGGACGATCCCGAGCAGGCATTCCGGCGAGGCGAAGTGGCGCACGCCGGCGGAGATCGTCCGCGCGTCGCAGTGGAGCGCGAGCTCGACGCCGCCGCCGAGACAGGCGCCGTTGATCGCGGCGACGGTCGGGTAGGGCAGCGCCCGAACGCGGCCGAAGAGCTCGTGCCCGACGCGGCTGCCCTCGCGCGCGTCGTCGGCAGTGGTGCGGAGCCGGAACTCCTCGATGTCGGCTCCCGCCGAGAAGAAGTATGGCTTGCCGGTGATCACGAGCGCCGCCCATTCGTCCGCTTCGAGCTCGTCGAGCACCTGGGCGAGCGACTGCAGCGCCGCCCGGCCGAAGACCGTCGGCACGGTGTGATCCGCGCCGTTGTCGATCGTCACGAGCGCGATCGGAGCGTCGAGCTCGTCGCGCGCCGCGACCCGCGCGAGCTTGAACTCCGTTACGGGCGTTCCCACAGAAGCGCCGCGCCCATGCCCATGCCGACGCAGAGCGCGGTCAGGCCGTAGCGCGCGCTCGGCCGCTCGTGCATCGCGTACGCGAGCTGCGCGACGAGGCGGACGCCCGTCGCGGCGAGCGGATGGCCGCAGGCGATCGCGCCGCCGTAGGGGTTCAGACGCTCGTCGTCGGGTGAAACGCCGAGGCCGTCGCACCAGCTCAGCACCTGGACGGCGAAGGGCTCGTTCAGCTCGAACGCGTCGACGTCGTCGATCGTCAGGCCCGCGCGGCTCAGCACCTTCTCGGTCGCCGGAACCGGGCCGAGGCCCATCAGCTCGGGCTCGACGCCGGCGAAGGCGAACCCGACGAGCCGCAGCTTCGGCTCGAGACCGAGCTCCTCGGCCGCCTCTTCGGATGCGAGCAGCGAGACGGTGGCGCCGTCGGTCAGCCCCGCGGAGTTACCCGCCGTCACGCGGCCTCCTGGCCGGAACGGCGTCGGCAGGTCGCGGATCGAGTCCACAGACGTGTCCGGGCGCAGGAACTCGTCTCCGTCGGCCTCCCGCCAGCCCCCGTCCGTGAGCACCGCCATCGGCACGACGGTCTCGCGCATGACCCCGTTCTGCCACGCCTCGGCGAGCCGGTGGTGGGACCGAACCGCGTACTCGTCGGCCGCGTCCTTCGTCAGCTGCGGCAGCTTGTCGTGCAGGTTCTCGGCCGTCTGGCCCATCGTCGCGGCCGAGGGGTCGATCAGCCGCTCGGCGACGAAGCGCGGGTTGTAGTCGACGTCCTCGAGCATGGGATGGCGGCCCATGTGCTCGACCCCGCCGGCGAGGACGACGTCGGCGGCGTCCATCGCGATCTCACCCGCTCCGGTCGTGATCGCCGTCAGCGCACCGGCACACATGCGGTCGACGGCGAAGCCCGGAACCGAGCGAGGAAGGCCGGCGAGCAGCCCGACGTCGCGGCCGAGCGTCAGGCCCTGGTCGCCCACCTGCGCCGTTGCGGCGAAGACGACGTCGTCGATCCGCTCCGGCGGCAGCGTGTCGTTCCGGCGCAGGAGCTCGCGCACGAGCTTGACGGCCATGTCGTCGGCACGAGTTCGCCAGAAGACGCCTTTGGGACCCGCCCGGCCGAACGCCGTCCGGACCCCGTCGACGAAGTACACCTCGCGTAGCTCGCGCACGGCGCCAAGGCTAGTTCACCGCGCGCGCCTCGCAGCGCTCGCTGGCGCACCTTCGGCACCGTCTCGTTATCCATCCGCGAGCGGAACGCGGATAGGCTCGACGCGGGGAGGAGGTTGGCTGTGCCTCAACAAGAGGACTGGCGGGCACACGCGGAGCGTGAGCAGAAGCGGTACAGCGACGGTGAGGCTCGGCTCGCGGCGACCGCCGACGACGATGCTGCGCCGGAGGATCCCGATTCCCGTCAACGCCAGCTGACGCGGATGGCAAACGCGGCCGCGGGCGCCGGACTGGCGCTGGTCATGGACGGGCGCGACGACGAAGCGCAGGCCTGGCTCTCGCGGGCGGCCGAGCGCTACCGGGAGAGCTTCGAAGACGCCCCGCCGGGAAGCTGGGGCCGGCCGATCGGCGCGATGAAAGCGCGTGTGGTCGCAGGAGACTGGGTCGGCGCAGCCGACGACGCGGGCTGGGCGCTCGACGCGCGCGCCGCCGAGAGCGACTCCCCGATCGGCCGCTACGCCGCCGCGCTCGCGGCTCTGATCAAGGACGACTTCGAGAATGCGCGCCACCACGCCGACGCGATTCGCGTCCGGTCCGACTTCCCGCGTGCGGTCGGCGACGCGCTCGCGTTCATCGCCGCTCACGACGTCCTCGGCTACACGCTCGCGGTCGAGGCGGTGCTCGTGTCGTTCGAGCAACGGGACGAGTACCTGGAGGACATCCCCGTCGCGGACACGGTGCTCGTCCTGCAGGCCCTGGCCGCGCGGCGCGGGCTGAGCCCTGAGCCGCTCGAGTCGCCGCTGCTGCCTACTCGTTCGCCGACGGAACGGGATGCATGAAGGTGGTGATCACGAGCGGGTCTGCGTCGTCCATCTCCTCGTCACGCACGCTCGCCGCGACCTCCTCGATCATCCGCATTGCCCGCTCCCACGGAACCTTCACCGTCGTCTGCGTGATCCGGAACTGACCGGACTCGCGGTACTCGCTCATCGCGCGTTGGATGTCGTCGACCATCGTCACGCGCAGGTCCGGGCCCGACGTCGACGAGATCAGCTCCGACGCGACGCGCACCGTCCGCGCGACGGCGCGGTAGGGCTTCTCCCGGCCGCGGCCGCCCTCCGCGAGGCTGATCAGGCCGGCGCGCAGCAACATCCGGACGTGGAAGTGGAGGTGTCCCGGGTCGACGCCGAGCCGCTGCGCTAGCTCGCGGTTCGTCAGGTACTGGCCCTCGTTCTGGCCGAGCATCTCCAGCACGCGCAGCCTGAGGGGATGGCCGAGCGCCTTCAGCTGCTCCGGCCGCTCGATCGTGAGCACCTCGAGCAGGGGTGGCGGCGTCTCGGGGATCCCCACGGCGGGGTATATATACGGAATCGGGGCCGGTTGTCTAGTCGCGCAACCTTGCGGCCGCCGCCTCGTCCAGCACGGCGACCGTCTCGCCGTCGCTCGCGCGGATGAGGCTGCCGGGTGTCGAACGGGTCGGCTCGGCGGCGAATGCGGCGGCGGCGGCGTCAGCCTTCCCGTCCCCTGCGACGAGGAACACGACCTTGCGTGCCGCTACGAGCGCCGGCGGCGTCAGCGTCACCCGCTCGATGTACGGCTCCAGTTGCGGCTCGGCTGTGATCACGAGTCGCTCTCGCTCGTCGAGCCCGGGGGAGCCGGGAAAAAGCGAGGCGACATGGCCGTCCGGGCCGAGGCCGAGCAAGAGCAGGTCAAACCTGACGCCCCGCAGCTCTTGTTCGTATGCCGCAGCGGCGGAGTCGGGGACGTCCTCGCCTCGAATCCGATGGACGGCGGGCTGGCCCGTCACGTTCGCGAGCAGCGTCTTCTTCGCCAAGCCGTAGTTCGACTCCTCGTCGTCGGGCGGCACGCAGCGCTCGTCGCCCCACCAGACGCCGGCGCGGCTCCAGTCGGGCTCGAGCTCCGCTGCGAGCTCGTAAGCGCGGCCGGGCGTCGAGCCCCCGGTCAGGACGATCTCGCCGCCGGCCCGGGCGGCCGCGGCCAGCATCTCGGCGACGCGGCGCGCTGCGGACTCCTGGTCGGGCTCGACGACGATCTCGATCGAGCGCGCGCTCACGGGGCGCCGGCCGCGAGCTCCCGCGACCGCTCCATCGCCGCTTGAATCGCGTTCAGGAAGGCCGCGCGCACACCCGCCTGCTCCAGCTCGCGCACGGCGCGGATCGTCGTCCCGCCGGGCGAGGTCACCTTCTCGCGCAGCTCGACCGGATGCATGTGCTCGTCGCGGAGGAGCTTTGCCGTCCCGAGCATCGTCTGGACGACGAGCTGGGTCGAGACCTCGCGGCCGAGGCCGAGCAGGATCCCGGCCTCGATCATGGCCTCGGCCAGGAGCGCGAAATACGCCGGACCCGAGCCCGAGACCGCCGTCACCGCGTCCATGTACTCCTCCGGGACACGTACGACGCGGCCGAGATGGGACAGGGCCTCTTCGGCGAGGGCGAGATGCGCGTCGTCGGCGGACGCCCCTGGGCACAGGCCGGCGACGCCTTCGTGGATCGTGGCGGGCGCGTTCGGCATCGCGCGAACGACCGGGACGCCCGCGGTCAGCTTCGCCTCGATCGTCTTCGTTGGGATCGCGGCCGCGACCGAGAGGACCGTCTGCTCCGGCGTGACCGCGTCGCCGATCTCGTCGAGCAGGACGTCGAAGTCCTGCGGCTTGACCGCGATCACGACGAGCGCGGCCTCTTCGACAGCGGCACGGTTGTCGAGCGTGGCGTCGACGCCGAGCTGCTCGCGCAGCTCGGTGACGCGCTCCTCGCGCCGCCCGGTCGCGACGAGCTCCGCGGGGGCGCGCCAGCCGCCGCTCAGCAGGCCCGCGCTCAGCGCCTCGCCGATCGTGCCGGCACCGAGGACGGCGACGCGTCGCTCGTCGATCGCCATGTGCCGGAGTCTAGGCGGCGTGCGCGCGCGGAATCGGCACGAGCCCGCGTCCGAACCCCGTCAGCATGTACACGCTCGCGAGCCCAGCCCACTCGCCGTACGGCTCGAGCAGCTCCGCGGTCTCCCACGGCTCGACCCAGCGGCCTCGCAGCGCCGCGAGGAGCTTGACGAGGCCGAGGTCGCCCACGAGCCCGCGCTCGTACCGGCCGAGGCCTTCGAGGCAGACCACACCGACCGACCAGGGACCGATTCGCGACTCGCGCACGAGCCGCGCCGCGGCCGCGTCGGTCGGCACGCCGCGGAGCCGCTCCAGATCGAAGGCGCGGCAGAGGCGGACGAGCGCGCTCGCGCGCGGGCCGCCGAGGCCGAGCGCGCGGAGCTCTGCAGGCGAGAAGCGTCCGAGCTCGGCCGAGCTCGGCGGTGCGTAGAGGCCGTCGCGCGTCGGCGAGGCGGCTCGGACGACGCGCTGCTCGATCCGGCGCGCGACCGCGGCCGAGATCAGCTGACCGCAGAGCGCCCGGAGCAGCGCCTGCGCGACCGAGCCGCAGCGGAGCGGACGCAGGCCGCGGACCGTCCGGATCGTCTGGCCGAGGAAAGGGTCGTCCGAGAAGCGGCGGACGAACTCCGAATGGTCGTCGTCGAGCGCGAGCACGAACCGGAGTTGCTCCAGCGCCGCCTCCGACTCCCCGCGGACGACGACCGTGCCGTCCGGAAGCTGCCGCGCGTAGGCGAGCTCGAGCCGGCCGTCGCAGCGCAGGAGCGCGCGGATCGTCCCGTCGGCGCACCGACGGGTCGCGTCGCCGCCGTGCCGGAGCGAGAGTCGGAGCGAATAGGGGCCGCGCGGACGGAGCGAGGCCTCGATCAACGGACGGCCGGCCTGACCTCTGTCTCGCCGCGGGCGCCGATCTCGGCCGCGCGTTCCAGGACGTCGAGCGCTTCCGCCTCGCGGCCGTGGTCACGGAGCAGGCGCGCCCACGCACGCAGCGCCTCCGCCGCCTCGCGCGACGGGCCGTGCTCCTCGAGCAGGTCGGCCGCCCGGCGGAAGGCGCCGTCGGCCTCGTCGGTCTTCCCCTCGAGGGCGTAGGCCTGCCCGAGCGCGAACGACGCGCTTCCTCGTTCGTGCGGGTCGGAATCGCCGAGCACCTCGAGCGCGTCGGTCGCGCGTGCGACCGCCTCGCCGGCGTCCCCGAGCTGCACCGCCCGTTTCGCCTGCTCCGTCCGGAGATAGGCGAGGTCGAGCGGATCGGGACGCGGCCCGAGCAGCTCCTCCGCGAGCCCGAGATGCGGACCGGCCTCCTGCGCGCGGCCCGAGGAGATGAAGATCCAGGCGCACATCAGGTGCGCCCGCGCGAGCTGGACCGTGTCTTCGGTCGCCTCGAGCATCGCGACGGCCCGGCGCAGGTAGTCGAGCGCCGCCGCGGCGTTCCCCTGATGGGCGACGACGCGTCCGAGCGACCAGTAGAGATGGACGCGGATGTGCGGATCGGCGAGCGTGCTCGACTCGTCCAGCACGTCCTGCACCGCCGCCTCGGCGCGGTCGAGCTCGCCCAGGTCGGTCAGCGAGTTGCTCAGGTAGGTCGCGTAGCGCACGACCGCGGCCGTCTGCTCCGGCGCCTGGTCGCGTACTTCGGCGAGGCAGCGCTCGAAGAGCTCGGCGGCCGCCTCCGCGCGGCCGAGAGCCGCGTAGCAGCGCCCGAGCGTCGCGTACGCGTTCACGTTCGTCGCCGGGGTGAGGACGCCTGACGCGACGGCCTGCTCGAGCTGCCGGACGGCCTCCGTGTCGCGCCCGTCGCCGGCCGCCGCGAGGCCGAGCGCCACCCGCGCACGGGCCGCGGCGACCGCGTCCCCGGCATGGACAGCCTCGTCGAGCAGCGCTGCGATCGTCCGCTCCGCGTCGGCGCGGTCGTCGTTCAGCCGCAGCTGCAGCTCTGCGTCGGCTAGCCGCAGCTCACGCTCCTCGTCGTCGCGCAGGTCGGAGCCGGTCTCGAGGTACTCGACGGAGACGCCGAGCTTCGGCGCCAGCATCCGCAGCGCCTTGACCGAGGGGCGGCGCGCTCCCGCCTCGATGCGGGAGATATAGGCGTATGAGACCCCTGGTCCAGCGAGCTCGCGCTGCGACAAGCCTCTCTCGAGACGCAGGCGGCGGAGCCGTTGGCCGATCGTCTCTCCGGGATCAGGCCGGCGAGCTACGTCCACGTTCTGTCCATCAATAGCGATTGCGCCGGAAGTCGTCAATCGCCATCAATAGAGTCGACAAAAGTCGTCATGTCCGGGGTATCGGCGGCCAGATCGGGTACCTCGGCCCCCCGAACAGGGAAAGGAGGTGCGGCATGCGGCTTCGGATTCAGGGACTTCTGCTGGTCCTGGGTTCGGCGATCGCGGCGGCATTCGTCGCCGGCGCTCCTTGGAACTAGGTGCCGAGATGAAGAGGGCGGGAGCATTGCTCCCGCCCTCGATCTTCGCGTGACGCGGCTGCCTAGGCGGTGCGGACCGTTCGCTGGGTCGTCGACGGCTCGTCGACGGTGGTGTCCTGGACGACGGTCCGGCGCGAGAAGAGGCCGTGTGCGTACCCGGCGAAGTACAAGATCAGGGCGCCGGGCCCGTAGAAGTGGCCGATCCACCGGAGCGCCTGCATCCCCTCCGAGCCGCCGTACGGCTTCACCGTGCCGGTCGACCAGAGCGGGTAGAGCACCGGGCCGACGATCAGCCACGCGCCCGCCGCGAAGGCGAGCAGGGCACCGAACGAGCCGCCCCCACTCGACGGCGTCATCAGCATCAGGCCGCCGACCACGGCGACGATCCCCGGGATCAGCTGGAGTTGCCACTGCTCCGAGGAGAAGTTCCAGCTCTTGTCGCTGAAGAAGCCGAAGTTGAACGCGGGGCCGATCAGCGCCGCCACGATCACCCACGCGCCGAGCAGCACGATGAGCAGACCGAACGGGATCGCCTTCGGCGTCCACGCACGCGTTGTCGTGTTGTTTCGTCGAAACGCCATAGGTTGGTATCGCCGGACGCGTGGATTCCAAACGGATACGTTTGTCACATGCCGCGTGGATACATGGAAGGGCCCGCTGCCGAGGAGGCGGAACGCCGCTTGGAAGAGCTCGAGCGGCCTGCGCCGGCGGCCTCGGAGCAGCGGCTGGCGGTGATCGGCTCGACCGACGACGACCCCGAGCCGCACTTCCTCGGCTGGCGCGAAGACGTCGATCCCGACGAGCTGTTCGCGAGCGGGCGCGCCTGGGGACTGAAGGTCGTGCGCCGAGGCGTCGACTAGGCGGCGCGCCGCTCCGCTATACCTACGGAAATGGCCAAACAGGCCAAGCCGGTCGAACGAGTCGACAGCGTCATCGTCCGCTTCGCGGGCGATTCGGGCGACGGAATGCAGCTGACCGGCGGCCGGTTCACGAGCGAGACGGCGATCGTCGGGAACGACCTCTCGACCTTCCCCGACTTCCCGGCCGAGATCCGCGCGCCCGCCGGCTCGCTGCCGGGGGTCTCGGGCTTCCAGGTCCACTTTGCCGACCACGACATCCTCACTCCCGGCGACGCGCCGAACGTGCTCGTGGCGATGAACCCCGCGGCGCTGAAGACGAACCTGCGCGACCTTCCCCGCGGCGGCACGCTGATCGTCGACCGCGACACGTTCACGGACCGGAACCTGACGAAGGCCGGCTACGACGCGAACCCGCTCGAGGACGGGACGCTCGACGAGTACGAGCTGCACGCCGTGCCGCTGACGTCGATGACGCTCGAGGCGACGAAGGAGGTCGAGGGCGTCACGAAGCGCGAGGCCGAGCGCGCGAAGAACATGTTCGCGCTCGGGCTGATGTCGTGGCTCTACAACCGCCCGACCGAGAGCACGGTCACGTTCATCGAGCGCAAGTTCGCGAAGAAGCCCGAGATCGCCGAGGCGAATCGCCGCGCCTTCAACGCGGGCTATTCCTTCGGCGAGACGACCGAGACATTCGCCGTCTCGTACGAGGTGAAGCCGGCGAAGCTGCGGCCCGGCACGTACCGCAACATCACGGGCAACACCGCGCTCGCCTACGGGCTGATCGCGGCCAGCGTCAAGTCCGGCCTGCCGCTGTTCCTCGGCGCCTACCCGATCACGCCCGCGAGCTCGATCCTCGAGGAGCTGGCGCGGCACAAGAGCTTCGGCGTGCGGACCTTCCAGGCGGAGGACGAGATCGCCGCCGTCGGCGCCGCGCTCGGGGCGAGCTTCGGCGGCGCGCTCGGCGTCTCCACGTCGGCCGGCCCGGGCGTCGTGCTCAAGTCCGAGACCGTCGGGCTCGCGGTCGCGCTCGAGCTGCCGCTGCTGATCCTCGACATCCAGCGCGCCGGCCCTTCGACCGGGATGCCGACGAAGCCGGAGCAGGCGGATTTGCTGATGGTCATGTTCGGCCGCAACTCGGAGAGCCCCGTGCCGGTCGTCGCCGCCTCGACGCCGGCGCAGTGCTTCGAGGCCGCGATCGAGGCGGCCCGGATCGCGATCACGTACCGGACGCCCGTCTACCTCCTCTCGGACGCGTACCTCGCGAACGGGTCCGAACCGTGGCTGCTCCCGGATCTCGACGCGATCGCGCCGATCGAGCCCGCCTTCACGACCGACGTGGCGGACTTCCAGCCGTATGCGCGCGACGACCAGACGCTCGCGCGACCGTGGGCGATTCCCGGGACGCCCGGGCTCGAGCACCGGATCGGCGGCCTGGAGAAGCAGGACCTGACCGGGAACGTTTCGTACGACCCGGACAATCACGACCTGATGACGCGGCTGCGCGCTCAGAAGGTCGCCGGGATCGCGGACGACATCCCGGAGCTCGAGGTGGACGATCCCGAGGGCGCCGACCTGCTCGTCCTCTCGTGGGGCGGCACATTCGGCCCGGTCGCGGCCGGCGTGCGGCGCGTGCGGCAGAACGGCGGCCGCGTCGCGCATGCGCATCTGCACTACCTCAACCCGTTCCCACGGAACACGGGCGACGTCGTCTCGCGCTACCGGAAGGTGCTGATCCCGGAGATCAACCTCGGCCAGCTTCGGAAGCTGATCAGGGCCGAGTTCCTGGTCGATGCGCAGGGCTTCAACCTGGTTCGCGGGCTACCGTTCCGCGCGGGAGAAGTCCAGGAGGCGATCGAGGCGATGTTGTGAGCATCTGGAGCTGGCTCGTCGAGCGGACGCGCGGGGCGTCTCGTGCGCCGGACGACCTCGCGCTGGGGACGACCCGGCCCGGCGACTTCGCCGACGATCCGGCGACGCCGGAGCACGAGGGCGAGGGCATCCAGCCGAACCCGCACGAGCACGAGCAGCCGGGCCCGTGAACGAGGAGCGCCGCTGGTGGCTGACCGACGACCGCTGGGCCGTCGCGGCCGTGATCGCCCTGGTCGGCGGGGTGATCGCCCTGATCGGCCGGGCGTGGCCCGAGGCAGGCGTCTTCCTCGTCGCCGCGGCCGTACTCACGATCGTGGCGGCGCGGCGGCGACGGGCGCCGAGCAGCGCCGGCTAGCCGTCGGCCGGCGGGGGCAGCTCGCCCGAGCCGCCTTTCCGTAGCTCCGCGATCACGTCGCCGAAGGAGCGGCCGGCCAGGGCCGGCGGTACGCGCCAGAGGTCGGCGGTGCCGAAGAGCGAGAAGACGCGCACGTGCACGAGCGGCGCGCCCGCGCTCGTCGGCGCGTCGCGTCCCCACTCGCGGCGGTGGCCGAAGACGCACAGGCCGCTGAAGTCGACCTCGAGCGCCTCCGGGACGTAGACGTCGACGTTGCCGAAGAGGACGAACGCGCCGAGCGACGCCGCCGGGCCGTCGAGCGAGGCCTCGCGCAGGTCGAGGTCCGCGTCGCCGAAGAGAACGAACGCCGTCGCGCGCCGGCCCAGGCGCCAGCGTCCGGTTCGATGCGTGTTGCCGAAGATCGCGCCCAGGAGCCGCGACCGGCGCCGTTTTTCCCGCGGCGCCTCCGACGGCAGGTCGGCGCGGATCTGCGCCAGCTCGTCGAGCGTCCGAGCCTCGAGCGCGCGGCCCGTCCGCTCGGAAAGCTCCTCGAGCGTCAGCCGGCCCACGGCGGCGTGCTCCCGCAACGCCTCGACGGTCTGGTCGCGATCGCGGTCGGAGGCCCGCATCGACAGCGCCGAAGCCTCCCCGTCCGTCCCTGCCGACCGTCCTCCCGGCGCCTCCATTGCCCGGGAGTATCCTGCTGGCGATGGCCGAATCCAACGGCAACGGGACGCAGCCGAAGCTGACGGCGAAGGACTACAAGACCGACCAGGAAGTCCGCTGGTGCCCGGGCTGCGGCGACTACGCGATCCTCGCCGCGCTCCAGGGGTTCATGCCGGAGCTCGAGATTCCGAAAGAGCGAATCGTCTTCGTCTCCGGGATCGGCTGCGCCGCGCGCTTCCCCTACTACATGGAGACGTACGGGATGCACTCGATCCACGGCCGCGCGCCGGCGATCGCGACCGGACTCTCCGTCTCGCGGCCGGACCTCTCGGTCTGGGTCGTGACGGGCGACGGCGACGCGCTCTCGATCGGCGGCAACCACCTGATCCACGCGCTGCGCCGGAACGTGAACATCAAGATCCTCCTCTTCAACAACCAGATCTACGGGCTGACGAAGGGTCAGTACTCGCCCACGTCCGAGCTCGGGAAGGTGACGAAGTCGACGCCGATGGGCTCGCTCGACTGGCCGTTCAACCCGATCTCGCTCGCGCTCGGCGCCGAGGCAACGTTCGTCGCGCGCGCGATCGACACCGACCGCGCCCAGCTCCAGGACGTTCTGCGCGCTGCTGCCGCCCACAAGGGCAGCGCGTTCGTCGAGATCTTCCAGAACTGCAACATCTTCAACGACGGCGCTTTCGACTTCGTCCGCGAGGACAAGGAGAACCGCATCCACCTCCAGCACGGCCAGCCGGTTCGGTTCGGGCCGGAGGGCGGGCACGGCGTCCGGCTGCGCTCGGACGGTTCCGCCGAGGTGTTCGAGGGCGAGGGCGACGCGCTCGTCTGGGACGCGCACCATCCCGAGGCCTCGCCGGCCTTTGCGCTCTCGCGGCTGACGCGCGACACCGTCGGCGCGACGCCGATCGGCGTCTTCCGCGACGTTGAGCGGCCGGTCTACGACGAGCTGATGGAGGACCAGCTGGCGACCGCGCGGGCAAAGAAGGAAGGCGACCTGGCCGGTTTGCTCGGCGCGGGAGACACGTGGACGATCTCGTAGTCCTCCGGTCGGTCGCGACGGAGCCCGAGGCCGAGATCGTCTCCTCGCTGCTCCGCGAGGAAGGGATCCAGTCGATGGCCCGGCCGACGAACTTCGCGGCCGGGATCGGCGACGGGTACGCGATTGGCGGGCCGCGCGAGATCCTCGTTCGCGCCGAGGACGAAGACCGCGCGCGCGAGCTGCTCGAGCGGCGGCTCCCGGCCGTCTGACCGGGAGCCGCCGCCGCGAAGCCGAGTGCTAGAAGCCGCCGGTGCCGCTCGGCGTTCCGAGCCCGGTGGGCCCGTCGTAGCCGGCGCCGCCGGTGCAGAGGTAGGCCGGCGAACAGCTGCCGTTGCTACCGGTGAGCACGTCGTACAGCGAGCCTGCGTGGCTGTACGGGTACGAGCCGGCCGTCGTCGAGGCGCCGTTGCCCGCGAGCGCGTAGACGGCGGCGACCAGCGGCGAGGCGAGGCTCGTGCCGCCGACCTTGTACCACCCGGTGCTGCAGTTGAAGAAGCCCCAGAGCGAGCAGTACCGCGTCGAGTCGTAGACCGAGGCGCCCGTGTTCGGGTCCGCGTCCGCCGCGACGTCGGCGACCGTCCGCCGCGAGCAGCCGGTGTCCGTCTGCCACCCCGGCTTCGTCTCGTAGGCGGAGCAGCCGCTGCCGGCGCCGTTCCAGACGGTCTCGCTTGCACGTGAGTTGTCCGCGTTCAGGTTCAGCGTCGTTCCGCCGACGGCGGTGACGTAGCGCGAGGCGGCCGGGTACTCGACGCCGTAGCCACTGTCGCCCGACGAGACCGTGATCGGCACGCCGGGGTGGTTGAAGTGGCTGTCGGTCGACGTCTCGCCCGACGACTCGCTGCCGCCCCACGAGTTCGAGACCACGTTCGCGTGCGCGACCGCGTAGTCCTCGGCCGCATAGAGGTTGGCGTTCGAGTTCGAGCTCGCCTCGACGAGCAGGAGCTTGCAGTTCGGGCAGACCGCGTGCGCGACCTGGACGTCGAGCGAGATCTCGAGCGCCCAGCCCCCGTTCGAGCTGGGGTAGGTGGTGCCACCGGTCTGGTTGACCTTCTTGAAGCACCCGTTCGCCGTCGTGCAGGCCGGGAGCCCGTACGTGCTGCTGTACGTCCCCAGGTCGGACTCGGCCGTCGGGTCGTTGTACGCGTCGACGATCGCGATCGTCTGGCCGGCGCCCGCGGTCGCGGACGGCAGGCCGTAGCCGGTCTGGAACTGCGCCGGCCCGTAGCCGGACGGCGAGGTCGCCGCGAGCGTGTAGCCGCTCGGACGGACGAGCACTTTCGAGTTGCAGTGCGCGTAGCCGCGCCGGGCTGTCGTGCAAACGTCGCGCGAGCGCAGGTGGGTGCGTAGCGGTTGGCGCGACGGGTGCCGGAAGGCGGCCGATCCCGCCGGCGCGAGCAGTATTGCTCCGAGCGCCGTGACCAGCACGACGCGTGCGTACTTCAGCATGGTTAGTCCCCTTTCTGACGGCTGCGGTCCGCGCTCGAAGTGTCCGACGGGA
>JBPYFE010000139.1:0-10090 GCA_051986525.1 Gaiellaceae bacterium | reverse complement strand
CCTCGAGGACCGACCGCGTCTCGGCGGCGTCGAGCCAGGCCTCTTGCGTTCCGCCGAGAACGCGGTCGACGACCACGCGCGCGGCCGGGACGTCGACGCCGTCGACGTCCGGCACCGCGCCGGCGGGCCGCCGCAGCCACTCGGACCGCGTCGCCGCGAGCCCGAGCGCATGGGCCGCCGATTCCGGATACGGAAACGGCGCGACGGCGCCGGTCTCGCGCAGAGCCGCCGGCGTTCGCTCGGCGCTGACGACGACGGCGAGGACGGGCTTGTCCGGCTGCACGCGCGCGACCGTGTCGCGGATCGCGGCCGCGACCTCGTCCGCGCCCGCGACGACGGGCGGCACGAAGAGCGCGATCACGGCGTCGAAGCGCTTGTCCGCGAGGATCGCCGGCAGCGCCGCCTCGTAGGTCGCGGCGGTCGCGGAGCCGAGCAGGTCGACCGGGTTCGCGAGGCTCGCGTCGCCGGGGAGGCTCGGCGCGAGCGCGCCCTTCGTCTCCTCGCCGAGCTCCGGCAGCTCCAGCCCGGCCGCCTCGCATGCGTCCGCGCAGAGGATCCCGAGGCCGCCCGCGTTCGTGAGCACGGCGACTCGCCGCCCGCGCGGCAACGGCTGGCTCGAGAGCAGCGCCGCGGCGTCGACGAGCTCCTCGAGCGTCCCGGCGCGAATGACGCCGGCCTGGTGGAAGAGCGCGTCGACGGCGGTGTCGGAACTCGCGAGCGCCGCCGTGTGCGAGCTGGCGGCGCGGGCGCCGGCGCCGGTCGAGCCGGCCTTCAGCGCCAGGATCGGCTTCCGCCGCGCGACCCGGCGCGCCAGGCGGCCGAACTTCTGCGGGTTCCCGAACGACTCCAGGTAGAGCAGCACGAGCTCGCTCGCGTCGTCCTCTTCCCACCACTCGAGCAGGTCGTTGGAGGAGACGTCGGCCTTGTTCCCGATCGAGACGAAGGCGGAGAAGCCGAGGTTCCGCTCGGCCGCCTTCTCCAGCAGCGCGAGACCGAGGGCGCCGCTCTGGGACGAGAACGCGATCGGCCCGGGCGGCAGCGGGCGCGGCCCGAACGTCGCGTTCAGGCCGAGCGGCGGAATCGCGATCCCGAGGCAGTTCGGCCCGACGAGCCGGCCGCCGTGGGCGCGAACGAGCTCGAGCAGCTCGTCCTGCCGCGCGCGTCCCTCCACACCGGTCTCGGCGAAGCCGGACGAGATCACGCAGAGAGCGCGGACGCCTCGCTCGAGCGCCTCGCGCGCCGCGGCGATCACGTGCGGACCGGGGAGGCAGACCACGGCGAGGTCGACGGCCTCGGGAATCTCCGAGATCGACGCGTAGCCGCGCACGCCGCCGACGGCGTCGCCCTCGCGGTTGACCGGGTAGGCCGCGCCCTGGAAGTCGCCGGCGAGGATGTTCCGGAAGAGCTCGCCCCCGATCGACCCGCGCCGGCGCGAGGCGCCGGCGACCGCGACCGACTGCGGCGCGAAGAACGGACGCAGCGAGGCCGTAACCGCCCGGTGGTCGCGCTCGTCCACCCGGGTGCGGTACCGGTCGCTGGGCGCGATCGGGAAGCGGATCTCGATCTCGCCGCCTTCGAGCTCACGCGAGATCTCGAGCCCGGCGTCCTCGAACACCTTCAGCATCGGCCGGTTCTCGGCCATGACCTCGGCGACGAAGCGCTCGATGCCGGCCTCGGCGGCGCGCGCTGCGAGCTGCTCGAGCAGCCGTGTTCCGATGCCGCGGCCCTGGAGATCGTCGGCGACGGCGAAGGCAGCCTCGGCCGCGGTCTCGTCCCGGAGCCGCATGTACTCGCCGACCGCGACGACGGAGCCCTGCAGCTCGCCGACGAGCGCCCCGCGGTCGACCCAGTTCGGAGCGAGGAAGTGCTCGACGAAGGTGTCGTCGATCTTCCGGGCGCCGTGAAAGCGCAGGTACGAACTGTGCTCCGAAAGCGACCTGAAGAACGTCGCGATCCCGGCGGCGTCCTCCCCCGACGGCGGGCGCAGCCGCAGCGTCGACCCGTCGCGGAGGATCACGTCGGCATAGCCGGGCGCGGAATCGGGGGTGCGGACGACGGTCATGCCTCGAGCATCGCCGCTCCGGGGAGCCCCCGCTCGGCGGCTCCCCGGAGGCAGCTTGCGACTTTCCCGCAGGACCCTACGCCCTCGCTGCCAGCTCAGGCTCACGCGCCGGTGCGGCCGACTTCACCCTCGGGACGGCGAGCACCGGGCACGGGGCGATGTGGAGCAGCTTGTGCGTGACGCTGCCGACGAGCAGCCCGGCGATCGTCGAGTGACCGCGGGTACCGACCACGATCGTGTCGGCGCCGATTTCCTCGGCGACGTCGGCGATCGTGCGCGCCGGATCCGTGTAGATGCCGGAGATCAGCTTCAGGCCGGCGTCGATTCCGTCCAGACGCAGCTCCTCGACCTGGCTGCGGATCCCGGCGACGATGTCGCTCTCGTCCGCGAGGACCGGATACCCGCCGGCGCGGCCGACGAAGAGCTCGTTCGCATGCAGGACGACGAGCTCGCCGCCGGACTCTTCGACGAGCGAGCGCGCGGACGGCAGCGCGGCCGTCGCGGCGTCGGACCCGTCCGTGGCCCAGATCACTTTCTTGAACATCGCAGGCTCCTTTCATCCGTGACCTGTGCTCAGAGCGTCGCCGCGGGGGCTGCGCACGCCATCGTGGTCGCGACCGATCCGCGGCCGTAGGAAGTACGGATCGAACGGGGTTAAATGTCGCCGTGGACGCAACGGCGCCGATCGAGAGCAGGCTGCGCGCGCTGGTCGAGACCGGCGTCCTGATCACGTCGGAGCTCTCGCTCGACGCCGTCCTGCAGCGGATCGTCGAGGCGGCGGCCGAGTTGACGCGCGCACAGTACGCGGCTCTCGGCGTGATCGACGGCACCGGCTCCGGTCTGGAGCGGTTCCTGACCACGGGGATCGACTCCGAGCTGCGCGCCGAGATCGGCGACGAGCCGCACGGGAAGGGCGTCCTCGGCGTCCTGATCCACGACGCGGTCCCGCTGCGGCTGCACGACCTGTCCGAGGACCCGCGCTCGGTCGGCTTCCCGCCGAACCATCCGCCGATGCGCACCTTCCTCGGCGTGCCGATCCTGCTGCGCGGCGTCTCCTACGGGAACCTGTACCTCACCGAGAAGGCGGGCGGCGACGACTTCACGCACGAGGATCAGGAGCTCGTGACGCTGCTCGCCGCGCAGGCCGCCGTCGCGATCGAGAACGCCCGTCTCTACGAGGCCGCGATCGGCTGGTCGCGGCAGCTCGAGTCGCTGAACGAGGTCGGCAACGCGCTCGCGACGGAGACGGAGCTCGCGCGGCTGCTGGATCTCGTCGCCCGCCGTCTGCAGGACCTGCTCGAGGCCCGGCTCGTCACTGTGCTGCTGCCGGCCGGGCCCGACCGCCTTCGCTTCGCGGCCGTCGCCGGAGAGGAAGGCGAACGGCTCGTGGGAGAGACGATCGCGCGGTCGGCGTCGAAGAGCGGGCGCGTCCTCGAGCGGGGCCGCAGCGAGCGCGTCGACTCCGTCCTCGACGACCCGGAAGTCGACCACGAGGCGATGCGCCTGCTGGGCGCTCGCTCGGGCCTCTACGTTCCGCTCACCGTCCGCGGCCGGTCGATCGGAGTCCTCGCGGCGCACGACAAGCTCGGCGGCGACGTCCGGTTCTCGGAGAACGACCTCCGTCTCACCGAGACGTTCGCCACGCGGGCCGCCGTCGCGGTCGACCTCTCGGAGCGGCTCGCCCGCGACGTCCTGCAGCGCGTCGTCGAGGCGCAGGAGCTCGAGCGCCGCCGCCTCGCCCGCGAGCTGCACGACGAGACGGGGCAGGCGCTGACCTCGATCCTGCTCGGGTTGAAGACGCTCGACGATCGGGCCGAGGACGAGCGCCTGCGCGAGGCGGTGAGCGATCTCCGGGAGCTCGTCGTCTCGACGCTGCAGGACGTGCGCCGGCTGGCGGTCGAGCTGCGTCCGACCGCGCTCGACGACTTCGGTCTCGTCGCGGCGCTCGAGCGGCTGACGGATTCCTACGCGGAGCAGACGGGGATCGCGGTCGACTTCGAAGCCGCCCTGCCGCCGGCGCGGCTCCCGCCCGAGATCGAGACGGCGCTCTACCGGATCGTGCAGGAATGCCTGACGAACATCGTCAAGCACGCGCGTGCGAGCCGCGTCAGCGTCCTGCTGACCCGTCACGGCGGCGTCGTCAAGGCGGTGGTCGAGGACGACGGCACCGGCTTCGACCCGGCGGCCGCACGGGCGGGCGCGTTGGGCCTCGTCGGCATGCGCGAGCGGCTCGCGCTCCTGGGCGGCCGGCTCGAGATCGAGTCGAGCGAGAACGGGACGACGGTCGCCGCGGAGGTTCCCGCCGGATGAGCGTCCGAGTCCTGATCGTCGACGACCACGCCGTGGTGCGGGCAGGGCTGAAGCTGCTCGTCGACGCCGAGAAGGATCTCGAAGTCGTCGGCGAAGCGGGCACGGCGCGGGAGGCCGTCTTCGAGGTCCGCTCCGGCAAGCCCGACGTGATCCTGCTAGACGTGATGATGCCCGAGCAGAGCGGGATCGAAGCGATGCCCCAGCTGCTGCACGAGCAGCCGGAGATGAAGGTGCTCGTGCTCTCGATGCAGGACGACCCGCGCTACGTGCGCGAGGCGTTCGAGGCAGGTGCGAGCGGCTACGTGCTCAAGGAAGCCGCCGACGCCGAGGTTGTCGCGGCGATCCGCGAGGTCGCGGGCGGCGGGCGCTACGTCCATCCGGAGCTCGGCGCGCGACTCGTCGCCGCGGAGAGCGCCGAGCGCCGTCGCGCCGAGGAGGATCCGCTCTCCGACCGCGAGCGCGAGGTGTTGCGCCTGCTCGCGCTCGGGCACACGAACCAGGAGATCGCGAAGCAGCTCTACATCTCGGTCCGAACGGCCGAGACGCATCGCGCGCACATCATGCAGAAGCTCCGGCTCTCGAGCCGCGCCGAGCTCGTGCGCTACGCGCTCGCCGAGGGACTGCTCGAGCCGTAACGAAAAGGGCCCGCTGTGGCGGGCCCTTTCTCGGTGCGACGGAGGATTCCGTCTACGCGGTGACCGGCGTCCCGGTCTCCGGGGCTTTCTGGCGTCCGAACGAAACGGCCAGCTCGCGATTTCGGAGCGCCCCGCCGACAGCGAGGATCCCGAATCCGATCCCGGTCAGCAGCAGCGCGAACCCGACGACGACCGCGAACAGCGCGAGCTGCGAGGCCATGTAGCTCGTGTTCAACGCCGTCGTCAGCGCGGTGTACGTGACCCAGATGTCGCGGCGCCCGTTGTCGACCGGCTGCTTCGTCTTCGGGTCGACCATCGCCTTCGTCGGGTCGTTCGTCCCGCCGAGGCCGTCCGTGTACTGGATCGGCGTGCTCGGCTTCGCGAGGAACCGGCCCATCTGGGAGTACGTCAGGCCGGAGGTGGCGCCGAAAGTGTGGATCCGCATGTAGCGCGCGAAGCAGCGCGCCTCGGTGCCGTTGTCGACGGACTTGCCGGCGACCGAGCAGCTCGGCGCCGAGATCGGCGACGGCGTGATCTTCACGCCGGCCGCCTGCAGCTTCGAGATCAGCTGCGCCTGGGCGGCTTTCGCCGAGGAGACCTCGGCCTTGATGCCCGCCGGTGTCATGTCTGGCGTACCGGTGATCTGCTCCTGCTTGAGGCTGTCGCTCACGGTCGAGCGGCCGCTGAAGCCCATCGCGATCGCAGCGACGCCGAACGCGATCAGGACGACGGCTGCGACCATCCCGCCGATCTCGAGTACCCGTCTCATCTCTTCTCCTTCCGTCGCGCCGGGGCTTCTCTTCTCCTGCCTCGACCGTTTCGCTGAGTGTCGGGCGGCGCGGGCGGCGTGCCATCGGGACGGCGCCGAAGACTTCCTGCGGCGATCTCCCGCTCTGGCTGCGGCTTTACCGAAGCGGGAGAACGCGACGACTCAGAAGCCCGGCGACCAGGGCCGAAGCGCGCCGATGACGGCGCGGAGGCCGATCACGCCGACCGGCCGGCTCTGATCCGTGACGGGGAGGTGGTGGTAGCCGCCCGCCAGCATGATCCGCGCGGCCTCGTCGGCCGACGCGTCCGGGCCGACCGTGGCCGGCTCGGCCGTCATCCACTCGCGCACCCGGGCTTCGCTGGGGTGGACGCGCTCGGCGATCGCATGGATCACGTCGCGCGAGGTGAGGATGCCGATCAGGTGCCCGAACTCGACGACGAGCGCGGAGCCGGCGTCGGCGGCGGAGAGCTTCTGCGCCACCTCGCCGATCGTGTCCTCGGGCTCGACGCTGACGAACCTCCTCGTCATCACCTGCTCTGCGGTGACGTCGACTGTCGTGTCCGATCCCGACACGGCTGCTCCTTTCGCGCTCACGCCGCCACGGCCTGGCGTTTGGCCGCGCGCCTGGCGACGAGCACCGGAATGCGCGCCTCGTGCAGCACGGCGCGGGAGACGCTCCCGAGCACGGCGCTCTTGAGCGAGCCGCGCCCGCGGGAGCCGACGACGATCAGGTCGGCCGCGATCGAATCCGCGTAGGCGACGATCTCGTCCGACGTGTCGCCGACGAGGACCCGCGTCGCGTATTCGACGCCGCGTGCCTCGGCGAGCTTCGCAGCCGCATCGAGCGACACGCGGTCGGCGTCGGTGACGACGTGCTCGATCGCCGGCGTCGGCGAGAACGCGGAGCTCGGCAGAACGTCGAACTGCGGCACGACGTGCACGAACACGGCATTCGCGTCGAGTCCCTCCGCGAGCTCGAGCCCGAGCTCGACCGCCTCGCCAGCGGCGGGTGATCCGTCGATTGCGATCAAGATCTTGTGCATGTCGCACCTCCTCGAACTGGTGCATCCAGCTTCGCGCGCCCGAGCGCGGGCGGAATCCGAGTCGCCGCTGACCGTTGCTTCGTAGTTGGCCGCAAGCGCGCCGGCGTCTTTACAAAGGGCTAACCAAAGCCCGCATGTGCTCGTCGTAACTCGCTGGAGAGGGGAGTTCGAGAGGGCGCGATCGTTCCCGTCGACACTAGTTGGACCGTGTTGCGTGGCAGGTTGCGCTGTCTCATACTCCCCGCTGACCAGTCACGAAGGGAGCACAACTTTATGAGGGGCATGCTGAGCAAGTTCGTCCTGCCGCTCGTTGCCTTCGCCGCCCTCGCGGTGGTGGGCACGTCGGCAGGAGCTTCGGGTGCCGGAGGAACGTTCGTCATCGCCGGAGCATCGGATCCGACCTACCTGGATCCGGCGCTCGTCTCCGACGGTGAGTCCTTCCGGGTCACGGAGCAGATCTTCGAGAGCCTCGTCTCGCTGAAGCCGGGCACGACGCTGATCCGGCCGGGGCTGGCGACGAAGTGGAACTCGAAGAACGGCAAGGACTGGACGTTCAACCTGCGGCACGGCGTCAAGTTCCACGACGGAACGCCGTTCAACGCGGCCGCCGTCTGCGCGAACTTCAACCGCCAGTACAACTTCCGCGGGCCGTTCCAGGATGCGTCCGCGACGTACTACTGGCAGACCGTCTTCCTTGGCTTCCACCACAACGACTCGCCTGACCTGTCGCCCAGCCTCTACAAGGGCTGCACGACGAAGGGCAAGTACACGGCGATCATCCACCTGCGGAACAGGTCGTCGTCCTTCCTCGCCGGTCTCGTGATCTCGTCGTTCGCGATCCAGAGCCCGACGGCGATGAAGAAGTACGGCGCCAACAAGGGCGAGCTGCGGAACGGCACCTTCTACCCGACGGGCACGTACGCGTTCAGCCACCCGACGGGCACCGGTCCGTTCAAGTTCAAGCAGTGGGTCGTCGGCCAGAAGGTCGAGCTCGTCCGGAACGATCACTACTGGGGCAAGAAGCCCAAGATCTCGCGCGTGATCATCCAGCCGATCTCGAACAACACGGCGCGTCTCCAGGCACTCCAGAGCGGCGAGGTCAACGGCGCCGACCTGATCCAGCCGACGGACGTTCCGACGATCAAGAAGAACAAGAACCTGAAGGTTCTGAACCGGCCGTCGTTCAACGTCGCCTACGTGACGATCAACCAGGCGCACCCGCCGTTCAACAAGCTGGCGGTGCGGCAGGCGGTCGCGTACGGCCTCAACCGCGCGGCCGTCGTCAAGTCGTTCTACGCCGGACGGGCCCAGGTGGCGCAGGAGTTCGAGCCGCCGCAGCTCTTCGGCTGGACGAACAAGGTCCCGAAGTACCCCTTCAACCCGAGCAAGGCGAAGCAGCTCCTGAAAAGCGCAGGGCTGACGCTCCCGGTGAAGGTCGACTTCTGGTACCCGACGAACGTGTCGCGGCCGTACATGCCGCGGCCGGACCTGAACTTCCAGGCGTTCTCGAACAGCCTGGAGCAGTCCGGCTTCAAGGTCGTCCCGCACAGCGCCCCGTGGCGCCCGGACTACGTCAAGGACGTGAACCAGGGCACCGCCGGCGATCTGAACCTGATCGGCTGGACGGGCGACTTCGGCGATCCTGACGACTTCGTCGGGGTCTTCTTCAAGACTCCGAGCCCACAGTTCGGCTTCCACAACAACGCGATCTTCAGCATCCTCAGGAAGGCCGCCGCGGAGCCGAACCTGAAGAAGCGGATCGCGCTGTACCAGAAGGCGAACATCATGATCATGAAGTTCCTGCCTGCGGTTCCCTACGCCCATTCGCAGCCGGCTCTCGGCTTCCAGCGGAAGGTGAAGGGGTACGTGGCGAGCCCGGTTGGAACCGACCCGTTCGCCGGCGTCTACTTCGGCGGGCAATAGGTAGTTAGCGGCGTAGCCGGCGGATTCACACGTGCTTCGTTATGTGATCCGCCGGCTGCTGCTGCTCATACCGATCCTGCTCGGCGTCTCGATCCTGATCTTCTTCTGGATCAGGGCGCTCCCCGGTAGCCCGGCCGAGTCGCTGCTCGGCGAGCGGGCGACGCCGCAGCTCGTCGCGCGCTACCGGCACACGTTCGGGCTCGACAAGCCCGTCTACGTCCAGTACTGGGCGTACCTGAAGACGACTGCGAGCGGTGACCTCGGCGTCAGCATCGCCGACCGCCGCCGCGTCATCGACGACATCAAGGAGCGGTTCCCGGCGACCGTCGAGCTCGCCGTCGCGGCGATGGTCTTCGCGGTCTTCCTCGGGATCCCGCTCGGTTTCTTGGCGGCGAAACGCTACGGCGGGTTCTTCGACAACGCCAGCCTCGTCGTCTCCCTGATCGGGATCTCGATACCCATCTTCTTCCTCGCGATCATCCTCAAGTACGTCTTCGCGATCCGGCTCGGCTGGTTACCCAGCGTCGGCCGTGAGTCGATCACGAGCACGGCCAAGCACCCGACGAACTTCTACATCCTCGACGCGATCATCGAACGCGACTGGGCGGCGCTCGGCGACACGATCAAGCATCTGATCCTGCCTGCGATCGCACTCGGCTCGATCCCGCTCGCCGTGATCGCGCGGATCACGCGCGCGGCGACGCTGGACGTCCAGAACGAGGACTACGTCCGCACGGCGCGCTCGAAGGGCCTGCCGCCGCCGACGGTCGACCGCCGGCACGTGCTCCGGAACGCGCTGCTGCCGGTCTCGACGATCATCGGCCTGCAGACCGGCCTGCTGCTCTCGGGCGCGGTGCTGACCGAGACGGTCTTCGCCTTCCCCGGGATGGGGTCGTGGCTGCGCGACGCGATCTTCAACCGCGACTACCCGGTCCTCCAGGGCGGGATCCTCTTCCTCGCTTTCGTCTTCGTGATGGTCAACCTCATCGTCGACATCTCCTACGCGTTCATCAACCCGAGGATCCGCTACTCGTGAGCATCGCCGAGATCGAAGCCCAAGAGATCGCGCTCGACACTCCGACGGGCGGTCTCTGGCACGACGCGCTCCGACGCCTCGTCCGCAACCCCGCGGCGATCCTCGGCTTCATCCTCGTCGGGACGTTCGTGATCGCCGCGCTCTTCGCCCCCGTCCTCGGACACGGCGACCCGAGGGCCCAGAACCTCGGGCTGATCGCCGGCGGCTGCTGCCCCGGCCCGTCGCACGCGCACTGGCTCGGCGTCGACCAGCTGGGGCGCGACGTCTACACGCGGATCCTGTACGGCGCGCGCTACTCGCTCCTGATCGGCA
>JBPYFE010000138.1:0-19211 GCA_051986525.1 Gaiellaceae bacterium | reverse complement strand
CGGATCCTGCGCGAGGCGGTCGAGGAGATCGAGTCGTGGCCGGAGGCGAGCAAACGGCGGCGCGGTTACGTCGTCGCGCGTGAGGACTGGCACGAGGGCGTGATCGGGATCGTCGCCTCGCGTCTGGTCGAGCGATACAACCGGCCGGTCGTCCTGATCGCAGGCAACGAGCGCGAATGGAAAGGCTCCGGCCGCTCCAGCGGCGGCTTCGACCTGCACGGTGGTCTCGCCGCCTGCGCCGAGCACCTGATCCGCTTCGGCGGTCACCGGGCGGCTGCCGGACTGTCGATCGAGCCGGAGAACGTGGCTCCGTTCGCGGAGGCTTTCGGCGCCTACGCCGACGCGAATCTGGCGGAAGAGGACTTGCGCCCGGTGACCGTCGTGGACGCACTTGTCCACGGCCCCGAGCTCACGCTCGGTCTCTGCGCAGAGCTCGGCCGCCTTGCGCCCTTCGGGCTCGCGAACCCGGGCGTGACGCTGCTCGTCGCCGGCTGCGAGCTGGCCGAGCTCGCGACGGTCGGCGACGGCAAGCACCTCCGCTTCCGCGTCAAGGACGGCGGTCGCGATGCCGGGAGCGCGATCGCCTTCGGTCTCGGTCGGCAATTCGACCGTTTCCGGCAGCAGACGACCTACGACGTGGCTTTCCGCCTGGAGGAGAACCGCTGGAACGGGACTGTGGCGCCGCAGCTCGTCGTCAGGCGGGTCTTCGACGCGGATCCGCGCTACCGCGAGCTTCGGGACTGGCTCGCCGCGCTCTGGCGTCAGGGGGACGCGGCGTGGCCGGCAGAGGCGGCGGCCGTCTTCGGCGAGCTCGCTCTGGCCGATTCCGGCGAGCGCCGTCATCTGCTCGAATCGCCGTCGTTCCGCGCGCTTCTCGCCGAGCCTGCGGCCCTCCCGGAGGCTGCCTAGGGCGGAGGAGGTGAGCCAAAAGAGCGGGAGTACACTGAATCCATGACCGTCCTCGAAGCGGGCGAGAAGCACCAAGAGCTGCTCGACGAGCTGCTCGCGGACGTCGAGGCGTACAACCCCGAAGTCGATCGCGATCTGCTCACGCGCGCGTTCCGCTTCGCCGCCGCGGCGCACGAGGGTCAGCAACGACGCTCGGGTGAGCCGTTCATCCGCCATCCCTGGGGCGCCGCGAAGATCCTCGCCGAGTTGCGCCAGGACGAGCAGACGATCGCCGCCGCGCTGCTCCACGACGTCGTCGAGGACACAGCCACGGATCCCGACGACGTGCGCGCCGAGTTCGGCGACGAGGTCGCGCAGCTCGTCGAGGGCGTCACGAAGCTGACGCGGATCCACTTCCAGAGCCGCGAGCAGGCCGAAGCCGAGAACTACCGGAAGATGATCGCCGCGATGGTCGGCGACGAGCGCGTGATCCTGATCAAGCTCGCCGACCGTCTCCACAACATGCGGACGATCGAGTACCTCGGCAAGCAGAAGCAGCTGCAAAAGGCGCGCGAGACGCTCGAGGTGTACGCGCCGCTGGCACACCGGCTCGGTATCCACAAGCTCAAGTGGGAGCTCGAGGACCTGGCCTTCGAGACGCTCCACCCGCGCAAGTACGACGAGATCAAGACGATGGTCGCCGAACGGCGGGCCGATCGCGAGGAGCACGTGCTCGAGGCGGCGCGGACGCTCCAGCAGGAGCTCGAGAAGGTCGACATCCCCGCCGAGATCTCGGGCCGCGCGAAGCACTTCTATTCGATCTACGACAAGATGGCCAAGCGCGGCCGCGAGTTCAACGAGATCTACGACCTGACCGCGATGCGCGTGATCGTCGAGCGCTCGGGCGACGAGGGAACGCGCGACTGCTACGGCGCGCTCGGCCTCATCCACTCGCTCTGGAAGCCGATGCCGGGGCGGTTCAAGGACTACATCGCGATGCCGAAGTTCAACGGCTACCGGTCACTGCACACGACCGTGATCGGCCCCGAGGGCCGGCCGCTCGAGATCCAGGTGCGCACGCGCGAGATGCACGAGATCGCCGAGCTCGGCGTCGCCGCGCACTGGCTCTACAAGCGCGGCAAGCGCGACCCGGAGTGGACTGCGTGGGCGAAGCAGCTGATGGAGGCCCAGGCCGACGAGGCCGACCCGCGGGAGTTCATGAAGACGTTCCGCACCGACCTGTTCGACGAGGAGGTGTACGTCTTCACGCCGCGAGGCGAGGTCAAGTCGCTGCCCGCCGAGTCGACGCCGATCGACTTCGCGTACGCCGTCCACACCGACCTCGGCCATCGCACCGTCGGCGCGAAGATCAACGGACGGATCGTGCCGCTCCACTATCGGCTGAAGAGCGGCGACGTCGTCGAGATCCTGACGACGAAGGCAGGACGCGGTCCGTCGCGCGACTGGCTCTCGCTCGCCGCGTCCTCGCGTGCGCGAAACAAGATCCGCCAGTGGTTCTCCCGCGAGACCCGCGACGAGACGGAGAAGAAGGGGCGGGAATCGCTCGAGCAGGCGCTGAAGAAGCAGAACCTGCCGTACAAGAAGCTGGCCGGCTCGGCCGTGCTCGCGCAGGTGATCCGCGAGATGGGATTCAAGAAGGCGGAGGATTTCTACGTCGCGCTCGGCTCGAACAAGATCACGAGCACCCAGATCGTCAACAAGGTCCTGAACCGCCTCAAGACCGAGGAGGTCGCGCAGGAAGAGGCCGTCCCGCTCAAGGCGCCGAAAGCCCGGCGCGCGATCGCCGGCGACGACCTCGGCATCCGCGTCAAGGGAGTCGAGGACGTCCTCGTCCGGCTGGCGAAGTGCTGCACGCCGGTTCCGGGCGACGACATCGTCGGCTACATCTCGCTCGGGAAGGGAATCACCATCCACCGCGCCGACTGCTCGAACGTGAAGGCGCTGCGGCGGAACCCTGAGCGCTTCACGCCCGTCGACTGGGACGGAGGTGCGACCCACAGCTTCCGCGTCCAGATCGCGGTCGACTCGTGGGATCGTCCGCGCCTGCTCGAGGACGTCGCCAGGACCTTCGCCGAGCACGGGGCGAACATCGTCGAGTACGGCGGCCACGTCGAGGACCAGCTCGCGAAGAATTGGTACGTCGCCGAGGTCGGCGACGTCCGCGCCCTGCGGGGCCTGCTGACGGCGCTTCGAAACGTCGACGCCGTCTTCGACGCGTATCGCGTCACCCCCGGCGGCTGACGCCGAGTCCCTCGATCGAGCGACGCCCTATTCGAGGCCGCGCCCTCGTGGGGCACCCCTAACCCACCACCCACCGCGATCCTATCGCCGAAAAAGCGCCTCTTTTGCAGCGTAAACGTGTCAAAAGAGCGCCGACAACCGGTTCCCTCGAACGAGGGATCGTCCCCCGAACGGGCGGGGTACCTCGAACGAGGGATAGCGCGTCCGCGGGATCCGACTACAACGAGAAGAGGGGAGAGGTCAGCGCAAGAGCTGTGGCGCCCGCCCGCTACGAGGACGGTGGAGCGGGCGCCCGGCGCGCTTCGAGACGAGCCACGTACGGCGAGACGAGCGTCGCGACGCGCGCCGCGAACTCCGCGCTCGCGCCCGCGATCTCGATCGCCCCGTTTCCGGCCTCCGCCGCGAAGCCGCGCTCGCGCAAGGCGACGACCACCGCCTCCATGACCTCGGCCGGCTCGCCGCCTCGGTTGACGATCCGGTCGACGGCCTCGAGCGCGCTCGCCTCGCTCACGGGCTGCGCTCGCAATCGTCGCCCTCGAAGGCGCCGATCCGCTCTCGGTACCAGTCCGGGATCGGCCTGGGCCGCCGCTCGGCGAGGTCGATGAGCACGAGCGTCTGCTCGGCAGTCACCATCAGCACGTCGTCGTCGACGCGGTAGGCCGCGCACTCGTACGTCGCGCTCGTGCGGCCGATGCGCCGCAGGCGAATGAAGATCTCGATCAGGTCGTCGAAGCGCGCCGGCGCGAAGTACTCGACCGACGATGCGCGCATCACGAACTGGTCGCCGCGCATCGCCGATTCGAGCATGTCCAGATGTCTGTGGTACTCGACCCGAGCCAAGTCGAAGTAGGGCAGGTAACGCCCGTAATAGACGATGCCCTGCGCGTCGGTGTCCGAAAAGCCGACCCGGGTGAAGGCGGCGTACTTGAACGGCGGCTTCCGCTCGGTCTCGTGGCCGAGCTCGATCGTCGTCACGACCGGATCGCGGCGAGCACCTCGTCGCGCTTGCGCTCCATGAGCTCCGCAGAGCGCGCCTCGAGATTCAGCCTGAGAAGCGGCTCCGTGTTCGACGGCCGGACGTTCATGTGCCAGTCGTCGGCGTCGACCGACAGCCCGTCGAGCTCGGTCACGCTTCCTTCGCCGCCGAACCTGTCCTTCAGCGTCGCTAGCTTCGCCGGAACGTCGTCGACCGGCGTGTTCAGCTCGCCCGTCAGGAAGTAACGGCCGCGGTAGTCGGCGACGATCTCGGACAGCGGCCGTCCCTTCTTCGAGACGAGCTCGAGCATGAGCAGGAACGGAACGACACCCGAGTCGGCCTGCGAGAAGTCGCGGAAGTAGTAGTGGCCCGAGACCTCGCCGCCGAAGGCTGCGCCTTCCTCCCGCATCCGCTGCTTGATGAACGCGTGGCCGACGCGGTTGATCAACGGAATGCCGCCGGCACGTTCGACCGTGTCGGGAACTGCCCAGCTCGCGCGCAGGTCGTAGATGACCTTCGCACCGGGCTCCTTCTCGAGCACGGACTCGGCGAGGAGCGCGGTGACGAAGTCGCCGGGCACGAACTCGCCGGCGTCGTCGACGAAGAAACAGCGATCGGCGTCGCCGTCGAACGCAACGCCGAAGTCTGCCTTCTCCTCGAGCGTCTTTCGCACGATGAACTCGCGGTTCTCGGGCAGCAGCGGGTTCGGCTCGTGGTTTGGAAACGTCCCGTCCGGCTCGAAGAAGCAGCGGACGGCCTCGATCGGCAGCCGTTCGAGCACCGGCGGCAGCATCGTGCCGCCCATCCCGTTGGCGGCGTCGATGACGATCCGAAGCGGCTCGATCGCCGAGACGTCGACGAACGAGAGCACGCGGTCGACGTAGCTCGGCCAGACGTCGTAGTCCTCGATCCTCCCGGCCTCCTTCGACGAGCCCGGGCCGGCGAGTGCGCGATCGCGGATGTCGAGGAGGCCCGACTCGCCGCCGATCGGCAAGGCGCCGGCCCGGACGATCTTGACGCCGGTGTACTCCTTCGGGTTGTGCGAGGCCGTGATCATCGCGCCGCCGTCGAGGCCGAGGTCGCCGACGGCGAAATAGACCATCTCGGTGCCGACCAGGCCGAGATCGAGCACCTCGGCGCCGGCCTCGCTCGCGCCGCGCGCGAAGGCCTCGGCCATCGCCGGGCTGGACGTCCGCATGTCCCGTCCAACGGCGATCCGCCGCGGTTCCACCTCCTCGACGAAGGCGCGCCCGATCGCCTGCGCGCCGGTCTCGTCGAGCTCGTCCGGGTAGATCCCGCGCACGTCGTAGGCCTTGAAGACCTTCGGGTCGAGCATCGGGCGATCTAAGCAAAGAGAGAGGGCGGCTCGCGCCGCCCTCTCCGCTCCGGCCGATGGAGCAGCCTTACGGGCTCGAGCTCGCGTCCGTCGCGCCGTGGCCGACCAGCGCGCCGTTCACGTCGATGTTGTCCAGGAATGCGGCTCCGAAGAAGTCGGGGCCGGCGTCCTGGCCTTCGTCGAAGACGATCTGCAGGCGGACGACGTTGCCGGTCACCGGCTGCAGGCCGCCGCCGAGGCAGTCGGCGCAATAGCCGAGCAGCGTGCCGGCCGAGCCGCCCCAGCGCTCGCGGAACCAGCCGCTGCTGAAGGCCGTGACGGTTCCGGGCGGCGAGTTGCAGCCGATGAAGTAGAAGTGCGTCGTCGTCTGCACGTCCCAGCGCGGCGCTCCGGCGCCGCAGTGCGAGCCGAGCGGGCTGGACGGGTTGGCGCCTGCCTTGCGGATGTCCCAGCCGAGCTCGGTCAGCGGGAAGCCCTTCACCTTGGTCAGTTCCGCGACCGCGGAGGCGAAGTTGCCGGTGGGGCCGGTCTTCGCGAGCAGGAGGCCTTCGAAGTGTTGATCCTTGGGATCGCCGGTCGGACAACCCGAATCGGCGTACGTCGAGTAGCCGCCGACACCGGTGAAGTCGGCATTCGGGTCGGCGATCGTGGCGCTGGTCGGGCAGCCCGTGCCGTCGAGCCACGCGGCCTGGACGAGTCCGGTATGGCCCGGGTCGTACTCCTGCGGCTTCACCTGGTAGAAGCCGGACGGCGCGAGCGGGTCGTCGGTCGGCGCTGCGATCGAGTTCATCAGCGTCAGCCCGAAGAGACCCGGGTCGAGCGTGGGCGTGTCGGTCGCCGACGCGCCGCCGGCGCTGAGCGCGGCGGCACTCGCGACTACTGCCAACAGGCTGAAAAGCAGCCTCCTTCGCATTTCTCCCCCTTGGTGTGCTGGTTGCCTGGCCGAGCAGCGGACGCCATCACCGTTGCCCTGTTTCAACACATAAACGACTTAGTTGAAATCCAAACTTGACTGACCTGTCAATCAGATCGAAGGGCGTCCGATCCGGGACTTTGGGGGCTTCCGCGGTCGTTTCTAGACTTATGGGCGTGGAGCGGAAGCTCGCGACTGTTCTCTTCGTCGACCTCGTCGACTCGACGTCGCTCGTCGCCGGACGCGACCCGGAGGTGGCGCGGCGGCGGGTGACGCAGTTCTTCGACCGCGTCTCCCACTGCGTGACGTCGCACGGCGGCATCGTCGAGAAGTTCGCCGGCGACGCCGTCCTGGCTGCGTTCGGGATTCCACAGGCGCACGAGGACGACGCCGAGCGCGCCGTTCGCGCCGGGCTGGCGATGCTCGGCTCCGTGCACGAGCTGGGGCTCGAGGCGCGGGTCGGCGTCGAGGCCGGCGAGGTGGTGGTCGACGAGACGGATTCGACCTTCGCGACGGGCGAGGCCGTCACTCTGGCGGCGCGGCTCCAGCAGGTCGCGGGCGCCGGCCAGATCTACATCGGGCCGCACGCGTTCCGGCTCACGCAGGGGCACGTCGACGTCGAGGACGTCGGCCCGATCGACGTCAAGGGCTTCGGCGACCGAATCTGGGTCTGGCGCGTCGAGGGGATGAACGCGGCGCCGCCCAGCCAGGCCGTGGTGGCCGCGCCGCTCGTCGGGCGCGATGCCGAGCTCGAGCTGCTCACGAACACGTACGAGCGCGCCGTCAAGAACCGGCGTGCGCACCTGTTCACGATCTACGGCGACCCGGGCGTCGGTAAGAGTCGCCTCGCCCGCGAGTTCGTCGAGGCGCTCGAAGGTGCGACCGTCCTCTCGGGCCGGTCGCTCCCGTACGGCGAGGGCGTGACGTATTGGCCGCTGGCCGAGATGGTCAAGAACGCCGCCGGGATCACCGACGACGACCCGCTCGAGGTCGCGGTCGAGAAGCTGCGCGAGTCCTGCGAGAGCGACGCGATCGCCGATCTGCTCGGGCTCGCCTCGGGCGTGCTCGAGGCCGTCAAGGGCGAGCGGAGCCAGCAGGAGATCGCCTGGGCCGCGCGTGAGTGGGTCGAGCGGCTCGCCGAGGACCAGCCCGTCGTCCTCACCTTCGAGGACATCCACTGGGCCGAGGACGCGCTCCTCGACCTGATCGAGCACTTGGCCGAGTGGGTCCGCGACGCGCCGCTCCTGATCCTGACGCTCGCGCGAACCGAGCTGCTCGACGTTCGCCCCGGGTGGGGCGGAGGCCGCGTCCGCGCGACCGCGATCGAGCTCGAGCCGCTCGGCCGCGAGGACAGCGAGGCGCTCGTCGAGGCGCTGGCCGCCGGCGACGGAATCGACGCCGAGGCCCGCGCGACGCTGCTCGCGAAGACCGAGGGAAACCCGCTCTTCGTCGAGGAAACGGTGCGCATGCTCGCCGAGTGCGAAGGGCGGCCGACGGCGGAGTTCGCAGAGCGGATCCCCGACACGCTGCAGGCGCTGATCGCCGCGCGCATCGACCGGCTGCCGCCGGACGAGAAGACCGTGCTCCAGCGCGCGTCGGTGATCGGCCGGATCTTCTGGCGCGGCGCGATCGCCGACCTGACCCCCGAGGTCGACGAGGTCGAGGAGACGATCGAGACGCTGCTCCTGCGGGAGTTCGTGGTGCCCGAGGCGCGCTCGACGATCTCGGGCGAGACCGCGTTCCGCTTCAAGCACGTCCTCATCCGCGAGGTCGCGTACTCGGGCCTGTCGAAGTCCGCCCGGGTCGACCTGCACGCGCGCTTCGCGCGCTGGCTGAGAGAGCGCGCCGGCGAGGAGCTGCTCGAGATTCGCGCCTACCACCTCGACCAGGCCGCGTCCCTGATCTCCGAGCTCGACGGCGGTCCCCCGCCCGAGCTCGCGCACGAGGCGGCCGAGGCGCTCGAGGCTGCCGGCCGCCGCGCGCTCGCGCGCGAGTCGCACCGCTCGGCGCGCAAGCAGCTCGTCCGCGCGCTCGAATTGGAGCCGACGCTCGAGCGCCGTTACCAGGCGGCCCGCGCTGCCTGGCGGCTCGCCGACATGCCCGTCGTCTCCGAGGAGATGGAGCGCGTCCGTGTCGAGGCCGCCGAGGCCGGCGACAAGCACTGCGAGGCGCGGGCGCTGGCGGCGCTCGCGGAGGTCGCGCTCAACCGCTCCGCGGACGTCGCCGAGGCCGAGAGGCTCGCGAACCTCGTCCTCGAGACCGCCGAGCCCGAGGACCGCGAGCCGCGGTTCGACGCCTTCCACGTCTTGAACACCGCCGCCTGGTGGCGCGGCCGGCTCGCCGACGCGGAGCGCTACGGCCGCGAGCAGCTCGAGCTCGCCCGCGCCGAGGGGCGCGCCGACCTGGAGAGCCGCGCGGCGGTCGACCTGGTCGGCGTCTTCACCTCGCGGCGCGAGTACGACGAGGCGGCGACGATGCTCGCCCACGCGCACGAGCTCGCCGAGAAGAGCGGCTCGATCGTCGCGCGCGGACACACGCTGGCGGCGCTCGGCAACCTCGCGATCAGCAACGGCCGGTACGACGAGGCCGAGCGGCAGCTCGAGGCCGCGCGCCAGCTCTTCGAGGAAGCCGGCGTCGGAACGATGCTCGGCCGCGTGCTCTACCGGATGGCCGTCGTCGCCTGGTACCAGGACGACCTCGACAAGGCGGAGCGCCTGAGCCGCGAGTCGGTCCGCCAGCTGACCCAGCTCGAGGACCGGGGCACCCTCTGCGAGGCCCAGCGGCGGCTGGCCGAGGTCCTGCTGCAGAAGGGCAAGCTCGACGAGGCGGAGCGGTGGGCCGAAATGGCGCTCGAGACCGTCGGGCCCCACGACATGAGCTCCCGTGCGACGACGCGCGCGACGCTCGCGCGGATCCGCAAGGCGCAGGGACGCTCAGACGAGGCGGAGACTCTCCTCCGTGAGGCGATTTCGATCTTCGAGGAGACCGAGTACCGCGCCTTCCAGGCGACGGCGCTCGGCGAGCTCGCTCAGCTCCTGCGCGAGCGCGGCCGCGACGACGAGGCCGACACCTTCGAGCGCCTGCTCGAGGACGTGACGGACGACGAGCCGACCGCAGCGCGGATGGCTTGATGTGACGCCTCGTCCGGCGACTCGCTGATCACGGTCGCCGGGCGCTCGAACCGCGACAGCGCCTCTCCGAGCGGCTCCGCCCGCAGCGTCCCCGCGCCGTAGGGGAGGTGCTTCGTCTCGTTGCGGTTCGCGTACTGGACGTCGCTGAAGTGGATGTGGAAGGGCGCTCCGGGCTGCATGACCGCGTCCGCCGCCTCGAGCCCCTCGGCGAACGCGGACACGTCGACGAAGGCGCCGTCGCTCGTCGCGTGCATGTGCGCGAAGTCGAGCACGGGCCGGACCCAGCCGTCGAGTCGTCGCGCGATCTCGATCACGTCGTCGGCCGACCCGAGGTCGCGGACGCGGCCCATCACCTCGACGCCGAACGGCAGCAGCCGATCCTTCCCCTCGAGGCGCTCGCGGAGCATTCCGAGCTGCCGGACGACGGCGTCAATCGCCGCCTCGCGCTCACGGCCGAGGAAGAAGCCGGGGTGGACGACGACGAGCTCGGCGCCGGCGGTCTTCGCGAGCCCGGCCGTGTGGTCGAGCATCCCGAGCGCCATCTTGAACTTCTTGCCGTCGTCGGCGTGGCCCATGAAGGCAGCCAGGGGCGCGTGGACGGAGAGCGCGACGTCTGCCGCCTCCGCCGCGGCCCGAAGCTCCGCCGCGCGGTCGTAGTCGAGCCAGAAGCCGCCCATGAACCCGAACTCGCAGGCGTCGTACCCGCGCGCGCTGAGATCGGCCATCGCCTCGGCGAAGGTGGGCGCGTCGGGCAGGTCTGACGGGCCGACTCGAACCGCTCCCATGCGGCCAACGCTAGCCGAGGCACGGTGCCGTCCGACCGCGTTTCTACGCTCTTCCCATGCCCAAGCGGCCAAGCCGAATCGATTTGCTGGAGCTCGACATCGACCTCCGCCTCGCCGATCTCTGGCGCGAAGCCGGTGAGATCGACGATTGGAACATCGAGGTCGTCGCGGCGTTCATCCGCGCCGCTTACGGCAAGGGGTACTGCGACGCGCTGACCGAGGATTCGCCCGGCGCGCTGTGCGAGGAGCACGGCTACCGGATCCCCTCGCGGCGCGCCGCGGCCGCTCCCGAAGCCTGACGCGCTCGGCGCTCTAGCATTCCGCCCGTGAACGGTTGGCTGTTCGTGGGCGCGCTGCTCGCAGTCGCGTGCGTCGTCCTCGTCGCGCTGCCGTTCCTGCGCCGGCCGGGGCTCGACGCCAACGAGGACCGGCTGGGCGAGACCGACGTCCAGCGGCTCGAGCTCGCGGAGGAGCGCGACCGGGCGCTGGCAGCGCTGAAGGAGCTCGAGTTCGACCACCGCACCGGGAAGATCTCGGACGACGACTACCGCGAGCTCGTCGGGCCGCTGCGGCGACGGGCGGCCGAGACGTTGCGTGCGCTCCAGCCCGCGGACGAGCGCCGCCCGGAGCGCCGAACCCATGCCCGCAGCTAGCTGCCCCAACTGCGCCGCGCGTCTCCCGGAGACGGCGCGCTTCTGCCCGGACTGCGGCGTCCGCGTGCCGAGCGACACCGACATCACCGCCGTCGAACAGGTTCCGCCGGACGAGACGGGCGCGGTGCCGGTCGCGGTCACGCAGAGCGCGCCGCGCTACTTCGGGGTGACGCCGCCGATGGTCGTCTTCGCGCTCGCCGTCGCCGCGCTCGTGCTCGGGATCGTCGTGCTCGTGCTCGGCCACCTCGTCGCCGGCCTGCTCCTGCTCGCGGCGGCGGTGCTGTTCGGGATCGCCTTCGTCGCGGCCGCCCGCCGGCTGCCGGAGACGCCGGTCGCGCGCGTCTCGGCCCGGGCACTCGAGGCGATCCGCGACCAGGCCGGCTACGCGGTCGAGGCCGTCAGCGCGCAGTCGAGCGCGCGGCTGGAGCTCTTTCGCCTGCGGCGCGAGCTTTCCGACCTCGTCGCGCAGCGCGCCGAGGCGGCGCGCCTTCTCGGCGAGGCCGTGTACGGTGGCGACGAGGACGCGGCCGCCGACGGCCGGAAGCGAATGGGCGAGCTCGACCGCGCGCTTGCCGACAAGGAGGCCGAGATGACGAGAGTCGCGACCGACGCGAACGAACGGGTCCAACGCGCACAGCTGCAGTCGCAGCCGACCGCGGTCGTCGAGCCGCCGCAGGTGCCAGAGCCGTCGCCGGCGCCTTCGGAGCCGCCACACCCCGTGACCGTGCCCGAGCCGTCACCGGTGCCGTCCGAGCCGCCGATGCCGGCGCCCTCGCCGGATCCCCTGCCCGAGCCGTCGCCGCCGGCGCCCGAGACGCCCGAGAGCTAGCCCCGGGCGGGCAGGGACGGCCCGCGCTCCACCGAAGTCCCCCGGATGGCGAAGACGCTCGTCGCCGTGGCCGCAGCGATCCTGGCCATCGCGACCACCCCGGCGGCGGGTGACGTGTACAGCCGCAAGCACTCCGTCGACGCCCGGATCTCCGCGCTGCACTCGCGGATCGCAGCCGCGCACGCGCGCGAGCAGGCGCTCGCCGCGCAGATCGACTCCGTCAACTCTCAGATCCACGGCCTGGAGAGCCGGGTCGGCGACGTCTCCGCCCGGCTCGTGACGCTCGAGGCCGACCTCGCGCTCCACCAACGCAAGCTCGACCGCCTGTCGGCGCTCTTTCGGCTCGAGACGCAGCGGTACGACTTCCTGAGGCGCGAGTACGCGCTCGCCCTTGCGCGGCTGAACGCGCGGTTGGTCCAGGTCTACGAGAGCGGCGAGGTCGACACCCTCGACGTCCTGCTGGCCTCGACGAGCATCGGGAACGTGATCGACGGGATCGACTACGTGAACCAGGTCGGCGAGCAGGACCGGCACATCGCCACGAGCGTCGGCCACGCGAAGGTCGCGGCGAAGCACGCGCGCGAGCGGACGAAGAAGATCCGCGCCGTCGTCTCTGCGGAGACGCGGGCGGTCGCCGTCCGCACCGAACAGGTCCGCAGCCTGCGCGATCAGCTCGTCGCGAACCGCAGCGCGCTGGTCGGCGCCCGCTCGCAGAAGCGCGTCGCGCTCTCGCAGGTGCGCTCGAGCGAGCGCGCCGAGGTGAGCGAGGCGCAGGCGCTCGAGCAGGAGAGCGCACAGCTCGCGGGGCAGATCCAGGCGGCGCAGTCGTCGCCGAGCACGTCCTACACGGCCACGCCGGCGACGCATTCGGCGAGCGGCTTCATCTGGCCGGTCAACGGCCCGGTAACGAGCCCGTTCGGGATGCGCTGGGGACGAATGCACACCGGGATCGACATCGGCGTTCCCTACGGCACGCCGATCCACGCCGCCGCGGCCGGCCGGGTGATCTACGCCGGCTGGATGAGCGGCTACGGGAACCTCGTCTTCATCGACCACGGCGGCGGGATCTCGACGGGCTACGCGCACCAGTCGAGCATCGCCGTCTCGTTGGGCGAGACCGTCTCGCAGGGACAGGTGATCGGCTACGTCGGCTGCACCGGCCACTGCTTCGGCCCGCACCTGCACTTCGAGGTGCGCGTGGGCGGGAATCCGGTCGACCCGCTCGGCTACCTCTAGTCAGCGGGCCGTATCCCTTTTTGTCCGACTGACGTTTATGACTTAGAACTCGTACGGATCGTCTCCCGACGGCACCGGCCGCCTCCCCCGGGGCGGCCGGTTGCATTTCCGGGCTACGGGTAGGTTCGTGCCGTGCGCGTCTGGCTCGCCGTTCTCCTGCTCGTGATCCTGCTCTTCATCGTCGGGGCCTTCGTCAAGTTCCTGCTGATCCTGGCCGCGATCGTGCTCGTGCTCTGGCTGATCGGCTTCGCCGCGAGCCGACGCGGCGGCGCCCGCTGGTACCGCTGGTAGCGGCCGCCTAGGCGAAGGTCTCGACCAGGAGGAAGACGTTCAGGGCCGAGATCACGGTTGCGATCCCGGTCGCGAGAATCGTCGTCCGCCGCTCGTTGACGAGGGCGCCCATGATCGAGCGGTTGCTCGTGAAGACGACGAGCGGCACGAGCGCGAACGGGATCCCGAACGAGAGCACGACCTGGCTGATCACCAGCGTCCGCGTCGGATTCAGGCCCAGCGCGATCACGATCAGCGCCGGCAGCATCGTCACCAGCCGGCGCACCCAGATCGGGATCCGGCGGCGGATGAAGCCCTGCATGACGACCTGGCCGGCGAGCGTGCCGACGGTCGAGCTCGAGAGGCCCGAGCCGAGCAGGGCGAGCGCGAAGAGCGTGCTCGAGGCGCCGCCGAGCAGGCCTTTCAGCGCCCGGTGCGCCGTCTCGAGCGAATCGACGTGGAGCAGGCCGCTCTTGTAGAAGGTGCTCGCGGCGGTGATCAGCATCGCCGCGTTGATCAGGCCCGCGATCGTCATCGCGAAGACGACGTCGATGCGGGTGAACCGGTAGAGCCGCCGCGCCTGGGCGTCGTTCTCGGGCCGGACGCGGCCCTGCATCAGGGCGGAGTGCAGGTAGATCACGTGCGGCATCACGGTCGCGCCGATGATCCCGACCGCGAGCAGCACGGACTCGCTGCCCGAGAAGTGGGGGACGAAGGCGTGCTCGCCGACAGTGCCGAGCGGCGGCTTCGCGTAGAAGAGCTCGCCGACGTAGCAGGCGCCCACGACGGCGACGATCCCGGCGATCACGGCTTCGAACGGGCGGAAGCCGAAGCGCTGCAGGCCGAGGATCAGGAAGGCGGTCAGCCCGGTCAGGATCGCCGCGGGGAAGAGGCCGATCCCGAGCAGGAGGTGGAAGCCGATCGCCGCGCCGAGGATCTCGGCGAGGTCGGTCGCCATCGCGATCGCCTCGGCCTGAACCCAGAGCGCGACGGAGACGCGGTGCGAGAAGCGCTCACGGCAGATCTCGGCGAGGTTCTTGCCGGTGGCGATCCCGAGCTTGGCCGAGAGCGTCTGGATCAGCATCGCCATCAGGTTCGCGGCGACGATCACCCAGAGCAGCGTGTAGCCGAACTTCGAGCCGGCGGCGATGTTCGTCGCGAAGTTGCCCGGGTCGATGTAGGCGACGGCCGCGACGAAGGCGGGGCCCAGGAACGGGAGCACCCGGAAGCCGCGGCTCGGCTGTCCGCGCAGGACCCGCCCGGCATCGTCCGCGGTACGCGCGGTCGCGTTCACATTCGGAGTGTACTGCCGAGTTTAGGCTTGCCTAAACTTCGCGATCCGCAGCTCGGGCAGATTCCGGTAGCGGCCGTCGAGATCGAAGCCGTAGCCGACGAAGTACTCGTCCGGGACGACGAAGCCGACGTACTCGACGGGCAGGTCGTGGACGATCCGCCGGTACGGGCGGTCGAGCAGCGTCGCGATCGCGAGCGACGCCGGCCGGCGCAGCGTGAGCAGCTTCCGCAGGTAGTTCAAGGTGAGCCCGGTGTCGACGACGTCCTCGACGACGAGCACGTGCCGGTCGGTGACGGCGGAGTTCAGGTCCTTCAGGAGCCGGACCCGCTCGTGCCCGCCCGGCGCTGCGCCGCCGTAGCCGGCGAGCTCGACGAAGTCGAGCTCGTGCGGGATCGGGATCGCCCGGGCGAGGTCGGCGACGAAGAAGAGCGAGCCCTTGAGCGGCGCGACGAGGATCGGCTCGCGCCCTTGGTAATCGGAGGCGATCTGCGCCCCGAGCTCGCGCACGCGAACGCCGATCTCCTCGGCGGAGAGGTAGGTCTCGCCGACGCGCAGCGCCCCGGCTAGCCGGCGAGCTCGAGTCGAAATCGCTGGGCCAGGCGCTCGATGTCGCGCCGGTAGAAGAGCTTGATCCGGATCTCCGGGTAGCGCTCGCGGAGCTTGCGGAGCTTCCGGTTCTTGCGGGTCACGAGCGCCTGCTTCATGACGGTGACCTCGACGTAGAGATCCTGCTCCGGAAGGTAGAAGTCCGGGGTGAAGGCCTCGGTCACGCGGCCGTCCGGCGCCGTCTCGAGGGCGAACGTCCGCGGCTCGTAGCGCCAGGGAACCCCGTAGAAGTCGAACAGGCGAGCGCATTCGCGCTCCGCCTCGTTCGCGAAGCGAGCTTGTTCGACACGTCGGGCCGGCTCGCCCCCCACGGCAAACGACGGTAGCAACGGGCGCGGACGCCGTGGAGACCTGTTATACGAGGCCGTCGCGATGCGACTGACCCCGCAGAATCGCGAGTACTTCGACCTCTACAGCCGTGCGTCCGGGAACGCGGTCGAGATCTCGCGCCTCCTCGTCGAGCTGCTCGACCGCTTCCCCGAGCACGACGGCGACCTGATCCGGCGGATCAAGGAGCGAGAGCACGAGGGCGACCACCTGACCCATGAGATCGTCAACCAGCTGAACCGCACATTCGTGACGCCGTTCGACCGTGACGACATGTACCGGTTGGCGGGCGCCATCGACGACGTCTGCGATCACGTCGACGAGGCGGCGGACAACCTCGCGACCTACGGCGTCGAGCGCGTCCCTGCCAAGGCGGTCGAACAGGCGCGGGTGATCCACCATGCCGCGCGGAATCTCGACGCGGCCGTGCAGCGGCTCGACGGCTTCAAGGACTCGCAGGCGCAGCTGATCGAGCTCCGTCGGCTCGAGGACGAGGGCGACCGACTCGTCCGCGACGCGGTGGGAGACCTGTTCAAGAACGTCGACGATCCGATCGCGATCATCCGCTGGAAGGACATCCACGAGCGGCTCGAGGAAGCGGTCGACGCACTCGAGAACGCGGCCGACGTGCTCGAGGCGATTCTGGTCAAGAACAGGTAGGGCGTGGACTCGATCCTGCTGGTGGTGGTGGTCGTCGTCGCGCTCGGCTTCGACTTCACGAACGGGTTTCACGACACCGCGAATGCGGTGGCGACCTCGGTCTCGACGCGGGCCCTTTCGCCGCGTCTCGCCGTCCTGATCGCGTCGATCGCGAACCTCGCCGGCGCGTTCGTGACGACTGCTGTGGCGAAGACGGTCGGCAAGGGGATCATCGACACGAGCCTTGCGACGGAGAAGACGGTTCTTGCGGCGTTGTTCGGGGCGATCGTCTGGAACCTGCTCACGTGGCGGCTGGGCCTGCCGTCGAGCTCGTCGCACGCGTTGATCGGCGGGCTCATCGGCGCCGCGCTCGTCCAATCCGGGTCCCAGGCGGTGCAGTGGCACGAGATCACGCACAAGGTCGTCTTTCCGGCGATCGCGTCGCCGATCCTCGGCTTCGCCGGCGCCTACGTGCTGCTGCTCGCGATCTACTGGATCTTCGTCCGCGTCACGCCCGGGGTCGCGAACCGCGGCTTCCGGCTCGGCCAGCTCGGCTCCGGGACGTGGGTCGCCTTCACGCACGGCGCGAACGACGCCCAGAAGACGATGGGCGTGATCGCGCTCGCGCTCTTCGAGGCCGGGAAGATCGACCACTTCTACATCCCGAACTGGGTCATCGTCGTTTCGGGTCTCGCGATCGGCGCCGGGACCTACGCCGGCGGCTGGCGGATAATGCGGACGATGGGCCAGCGGATCTTCTCGCTCGAGCCGGCCAGCGGCTTCGCGGCGCAGACCTCGGGCGGTACGGTCATCTATCTCGCGACGCACTTCGGGTTCCCCGTGTCGACGACGCACGTCGTCTCGGGCTCGGTCATGGGCGCCGGCGCGACGAAGCGGTTCTCGGCCGTCCGCTGGGGCGTGGCCAGGAACATCGTCGTCGCCTGGCTGCTGACGATCCCGGCGGCGGCGCTCGTCGCCGCGGCGCTGTACTGGCCGGTCGAAGCGATCTTCTGAAGCCGCCGTACACTTTGGCGATGAAGATCGCCCAGATCTCGGACGTCCACTGCGGCGAGCCGCAGTTCGTGCCCGGGCTGATGGAGCGCGCGATCAACGAGATCAACGACCTCGAGCCCGACATCGTCGTCTGCTCCGGCGATCTGACGGCGATGGGGTTCAAGCACGAGTACGCGGAGGCGAAGCGCTACCTCGACCGGCTCGAGTGCGACACGGTCGTCGTCATCCCGGGGAACCACGACTCGCGGAACGTCGGCTATGTCCACTTCGAGGCGCTGTTCGGCGCGCGGAACCGCGTCGTCCACCGCGACGGGGTCACGATCGTCGCCGTCGACTCGAGCGAGCCGGACCTCGACCACGGCCAGATCGGCCGTGGCCGCTACGGCTGGATCGAGGAGCAATTCGCGGCCGCGCAGTCCGACCTCCGCATTTTCGTCCTTCACCACCACCTGCTTCCCGTCCCGGGAACCGGGCGCGAGCGGAACATCGTCTACGACGCGGGCGACGCGATCGAGTGCCTGCAGCGTGCGGGCGTCGACATCGTCCTCTCCGGCCACAAGCACGTTCCCTACGCGTGGCGGCTCGAGAACCTGTTCGTGATCAACGCGGGCACCGTCTCGTCCCAGCGCCTGCGGGGGAAGACGCGGCCCTGTTACAACCTGATCGAGATCACGGACGGCCACGTCGACGTCTGGCGCAAGTACCCGTTCCACGGCCAGGAGCGGATCATCCAGTTCTCGACGCAGACGCGGGCGTTCGAGAAGTACACGGCGCGGATCGAGAACGAGATCGGAGCGCCACGGTGATCCGCGCCCTCGTGCTCGTCGACGGGGAGCACTACCCCTCGACCGTCCGCGACGCGCTGGCCGAGCTGCCGTACGACGTCGTCGGCGCCGTCCTGGTCGGCGGAACCGAGAAGCTGCGCGGCGGCGCCGACTACGGCGTGCCGCTGTCGCACGATCTGGACGCGGCCCTGCGTGAGCTGGAGCCGGACCTCGTCGTCGACCTCTCGGACGAGCCGGTGCTCGGCCCGGCGGCGCGGCTTCGCGCCGTCAGCCGCGTCCTGGCCGCGGGCGTTCCGTACGCCGGCGCGGACTTCCGCTTCGAGCCGCCGGCGTTCGAGCCGTTTCCGCTGCCGTCCGTCTCGGTCTTCGCCGACGGGAAGCGCGTCGGCAAGACCGCCGTCTCGGCGCACGTGGCGCGGGTGCTCGCGGCCGACCGGGACGTCGTCGCCGTCGCGATGGGCCGGGGCGGGCCGGCGGCGCCGGAGCTCGTCGAGTCGCCGCCGTCGCTCGACGACCTGCTCGCGCTCTCGCGTGGCGACCGTCACGCCGCCTCCGACCACCTCGAGATCGCCGCGACGGCCGGCGTCGTCACGATCGGCTGCCGTCGCTGCGGCGGCGGACTCGCAGGCGCGGTCGGAAGCTCGAACGTCGGAGACGGCGCCGCGCTCGCGCTCGCGCGCTCGCCCGACTTCGTCGTCTTCGACGGCAGCGGCGCTGCGATCCCGCCGGTGGCGACCGGGAAGCGCCTGCTGGTCACGAGCGCGTACAACGATCCGTCGCTCGTCACCGGCTATCTGAACGCGTACCGGATCCTGCTCGCGGACCTCGTGGTGATCACGATGGCCGGCGACGGAGCGCCGTCCGACCGGCTCGCGGGCGCGATCCGCGAGGTCGCCGACGTGCCCGTGGTCGCCGTCGAGCTGCGGCCGCGCCCGCTTGCGCCGATCGCGGGGAGGCGCGTCGCCTACTTCACGACGGCCAGGCCCGCCGCGCACGAGCGGCTCGCGCGCGGGCTCGCGGAGGAGCACGGCGCCGAGGTCGCCTTCGTCTCCGGCAGCCTCTCGAACCGCGAGGCGCTGCGGGCCGAGCTCGAGCGCGTCGACGCCGAGGTCTACCTCACCGAGCTCAAGGCGGCGGCCGTCGACGTCGTCGCCGAGGCCGCCGCCGCGCAAGGAGTCGAAGTCGTCCTCGCCGCCAACGACGTCGTTCCGCTTCCAGGCGAAGCCGACCTCGACGCCGAGCTGCGGGCGCTGGCCGAGGAAGCGCG
>JBPYFE010000137.1:0-10305 GCA_051986525.1 Gaiellaceae bacterium | reverse complement strand
CGAAGCTGCTTGTCGGCGAGCGTGACCATGTCCTGGCCCTTGAAGAGCACCTGCCCGTGCGTGATCTCGCCCGCGAGCGGCGCGCCGAGCAGGCGCGCGATCGCGTAGACCAGCGTCGACTTGCCGCAGGCCGACTCGCCGACGATGCCGAGGAACTCGCCGCGCCGCAGCTCGAACGACACGTCCTTGACCGCCACGACCGGACCCTGCTCGGAGGCGTACGCGACGCAGAGGTTCCGGACTTCGAGGATGTTGTTCGGGTCCGGCGAGCGGGCCGGGACGGCGGCCGGAAGGTTCGCGTCGACGCCCTCGCGCTCCAGCTTGCGCAGCCGCAGCGCGGGGCTGCTGATCTCGTCGAAGGCGTAGTTGAGCAGCGCGAAGGCGGCGCCGAGCAGCGCCACGCAGACGCCCGGCATGATCGCCCAGTAGGCCATCCCCGCTCCGAGCGCCTCGTTGTTCTCGGCCCAGTAGAGCATCGTCCCCCAGCTCTGGCTGTTCGGGTCGCCGAGGCCGATGAACTGCAGGCCGGCTGCGAAGAGGACGGCGTAGAGCGCGGCGCCGAGGAAGCTCGCCAGGATCAGCGAGGTCATCGTCGGCAGGATCTCGCGGACGATCACGTAGCTCTTGCGCTCGCCGCGGACGAGCGCGGCCTCGAGGAAGTCGCGCCTGCGTAACGAGAGCGTCTGCGAGCGAAGCTGGCGCGCGCCGTACGACCAGCCGAGCACGCCGAGCACGAGCACGAGCGTCAGGAAGCCCGACTTCCGCTCGTAGGCGGCGATGACGATGATCAGCGGGAAGATCGGGATCACGAGGATCACGTCCGTGATCAGCGAGAGCACGCCGTCGGTCGTCCCGCCGAGGTAGCCCGCCGAGACGCCGACGAGGACGGCGATGAACGTCGCCAGCCCGCCGACCGCGAAGGCGATCAGGACCGACTGCCGCGTCCCCCAGACGAGCTGCGAGAGGACGTCCTCGCCGTAGGCCGTCGTCCCGAACAGGTGATGGAACGAGGGCCCGAGCCCGGGCGTGAACGTCTTCGCGCGCGGGTCGTCCGGCGCGATCTGGCCGGGGAAGAGCGCGAGGACGACGAAGAAGAGCAGCAGCCCGAGCCCGACGAGCGCCTTGCGGTTGTGGGCGACGGCGCGGAAGAGGTCGCCGCCGACGCGGCGCTTCGTCGCCTCCTCGGGCGGCCCCGAGCCGACGGTCGCGCCGACCGGCTCGACGGAGTCCGTGACCGACGGGAGCGTCATCCGCTCTCGCGCGTGCGCGGGTCGAGGAAGGCGGTCGCGATGTCGGCGGCGAGGATCGCGAGCAGGACGGTGACCGTGATCATCAGGAAGAGCGCCTGCATCAGCGCGTAGTCCTGGTTCTCGACCGACTGCAGGAACATCCAGCCCACGCCGGGGTAGTTGAAGACGTACTCGACGAGGATCGCGCCGCCGACGACGAAGCCGAGCGACATCGCGAAGCCGACGAGGTTCGGCAGGATCGCGTTCCGGCCGGCGTAGGTCCACATGATCCGCCACGACGACAGGCCCTTCGCGCGGGCCATCCGCACGTAGTCCTCGGTCAGGACGGTGATCATGTTGTTGCGCATCGTCAGGATCCAGCCGCCGATCGCGGTCACGATGATCGTCACCGCCGGCAGGACGGAGTGGTTGAACGCATCGCTGACGAACGTCCAGTTCCAGCCCACCGTCGTCGTGACGTCGTAGCCGCCGCTCTCCGGGAACCAGCCGAGCTTGATCGAGAAGAGCCAGATCGTGAGCAGCGCGAGCCAGAAGTACGGGAACGCCGACGTGATCACGAACAGCGGCGGCAGCGCCCCGTCGAGCGCGGTGCCGCGCCGCCAGGCGGAGATCAGGCCGATCAGCGTCCCGAGGATGAAGGCGATGATCGTCGTCGTGCCGACGAGGACGAGCGTCCACGGCAGCGCCTGCAGCACCTGGTGGGCGACGGTGTCCGGGAAGAAGGTCAGCGAGATCCCGAAGTGGCCGGTCGCGATGTTCTTCAGGTACGTGAAGTAGGCGGCGAGCAGGCTCTGGTGCACGTGCACGCCGAAAGCGATCTCGAGCGCGTGCAGCGCCTGTGGGTTCACGTGGCCCTTGTAGCGGGCCATCATCGCGATCGCCGCGTTGCCCGGCATGAGGCGCGGGATGAAGAAGTTCAGGGTGACGGCCGCCCAGAGGGTCACGACGAAGAACCCGAGTCGGCGGACGACGAACCTCATCTCTCGCGCCTCATGCTGGCTGAAGCCCCCTCAGACCGCTAGCTCTTCGGCTTCAGGTGCAGGAGCATCACGCCCCAGTCCGGGTTGACGTAGGCCGCCGGCCTGGCGAACGGGTCGCCCTGCGTGACCCAGCCGGAGATGCCCTTGGTGTTGTACTGGTACCAGTCGACGCCCTCGGTCACCGGGATGACGGGGATCTGCGTGACCATCACCTGCTCGAGCTGCTTGACGATCGAGTGCTGCTTCCCCGTGTCCGCGGTCGCGGCGTAGTCCTCGATCAGCTTGTCCGTCGCCGGGTTCGAGTACCGCTCCCAGTCCGAGCCGGCCGACTGGCCGATCGGCGCCGAGCCCTTCGAGTACAGGAGCGAACGCAGCTCGTAGTACGGCGTCGGCCCGGCGGTCTGGTTGCCGTCGTAGGCCAGCTGGTAGTGGCCGTTGTAGACGTCGTTGTCGTAGGTCTGGCTGGAGAGGTTCTCCGCCGTGACCTTGATCCCGACCGCCTTCAGGTCCTGCGCGACGATCTGCGCCGAGGCGACCCAGTCGGAGTAGCCGCCGATGTTGATCATCGTGAACGACAGCTGCTTGCCGTCGGGCGTGTAGAACCAGGCGCCCTTCTTCTTGAAGCCTGCGGCCTGGAGCGTCTGCACCGCCTTGGTCGGGTTGTAGGTGACCTGCTTGGCGAGGCCCTGGTCGAGCCAGTCGTTGAAGGTCGGCGTCACGATCCCGGTCTGGTTCGAGGCGGGCTCGTAGCCGTACTCGCCGATCTTCGAGACCTTCGCGCGGTCGATCGCGTAGGCCATCGCCTTGCGGACCGCGATGTTCGAGAGGATCGGGTCCTTCTGGTTCAGGTAGACCGCCACGTTGACGACGGGCGGGAACCAGTAGTGGTTGTCCGGGCTCTTGGCGACGTAGAACGAGTGGATGTTCGGGATGAACTGGCTTCCCCACTGCGCCTTGCCGCTCGCGAGCTGCTGGTTCGCCGGCTCGTTCGAGGTGAACGCCGGGTAGTAGACGGTGCTGATCTTGGGCAGGCCCGACTGCCAGTAGCCGCTGTTCTTCGTGTACTTGATCACCTGCGGCGAGCACGAGCTCATGTGGTACGGACCGGTCCCGGTCGGGTTCGTGTCCTTGTAGGTGGTCGGGTTCTTGACCGTGCTCCAGACGTGCTTGGCGACGATCGGGGTCTGGTCGGCGATGTAGTAGAAGTACGGAACGGCCGCGGTCTTGAAGTTGAAGACGACGTTGTTGCCGCTCGCCGCGACGCTCTTCAAGACGGACCAGTTCGCGTTCAGGTCGAGCGCCGGGTACTTCTTGATCAGCTGGAACGTGTAGACGACGTCGGCCGGTGTCAGCGGCTTTCCGTCCGTCCACTTGACGCCCTTGCGGATCGTGAACGTCAGCGTCTTGTTGCTGTTGCTCCAGGCGTACTTCGTCGCGAGCCACGGTGTCGACTTGCCGCTCTTGAGGCCGTCGACGTAGGTGAGCTCCTCGTAGACGGTGCCGAACGAGAGGAAGTTCACACTCGCGTTGAAGGGGCTGAACCCGCAGGTCCAGGTCGTGCCCTGCTCGTTCGAGATCGTCACGGACTCGGACTTCGATCCGCTGCTCGATTTGCTGCCGCTGCCCCCGCAGGCGACGGCCAGGAGGCCTACCGCCAGCACGAGCGCCAACAGCGCCGACAAACGCTTCATCTCCGACTCCTTCCCGGTCGCGAGCGACCGTCTTCCGTGGGGGCCTTTTCGATTGCGGAGAACACCTCGCCGAGCTCACGGCGCAGCCGTTGCCGCGCCTCGTCGTCCGCGCCGAGCTCGTCGAGGCCGAGCAGCGCCGCGCCGACGATCGGCGGCGAGCTCGTGACGCGGACGGTCGCCGCCGGCGCGAGATCGCGGACGCCGGCTTCGATCGCGCCGATCAGGCGCGGGTCGCAGGACTGCAGCAGCCCGCCGCCGAGGGCGACCTGCACCGGGCGGCCGCGGAGGTCGAGCCGGTCGAGCGCGACGCGGACCATGGTCACGACCTCCTCCGCCAGGCGATCGACGATCGCGGCGGCGACCGCGTCGTGCGCGGCCTCGGCGAAGACCACGGGCGCGAGCTCGACGACACGGCGCTGGACGATGCGGTCGGCGTGGAACGCCTCGGCGAGCGCGGACGGCGACGCCTCGCCGAAGTGCGCGGGAACGGCCTGCTCGAGCGACGTTCGCTCGCCGCGACCGTCCTCGCTGCGAGCAGCCGCTTCGACCGCGGCGACGCCGACGTCGTAGCCGCCGCCCCAGTCTCCTGTGGTCCAGCCGAGCGCCGGGAAGCGGGCCTGGCGCCCGTCCGGGGCGACGCCGACGCAGTTGATCCCGGCGCCGCAGACCACGCCGACCCCCCAGCCGTGGTCGGTGCCGGCGCGGAGGACGGCGAAGGTGTCGTTGCCTACCGCGATCCGCGTCGCGAGCCGGCGCGAGCTCGCCGCCTCGCGCATCTGCTCGACCTCCGAGGGGAAGTCGACGCCGGCCATCAGCAGCTGGCCGACCTCGGCGACCGGGCCGTCGCCGTTCGGCAGCCCCGCCTCCGCGAGCGCCTGCGCGAGCAGGTCGCCGAGCACGCCGAGCGAGCCGTCGAGGCCGAGATGGTGCGGCGAGCTCAACGGCCCGCGCACGAGCGCGAGCACCTCGCCGTCGGCGTGGACGAGCGCGAGATCCGTCTTCCAGTTCCCGCCGTCGATCGCGAGCACGACCGGCCGGCTCACCGCAGCGCCTCCCGCGGCTCGAACTGCGGGAGGTGCTCGCGGCCGGCGGAAAGGAGCTCCTCCGTCAGCTGCTCGACCTGCGGCACCTGGCCGATCAGCGGGTGTGCAAGCAGCGCCTTGTAGACGACGTCGCGGTCGCCGCTCGTCGCCGCCTCGACGGCGAGCCGCTCGTACGAGGCGACGTGCTGGACGAGCCCGAGCAGCTCGGGCGCAAGCGGCCGCTGCGGCAGCGGCTCGGCCCCGCCCTTGCCGATCCGGGCCGGGACCTCGACCGCGTCGTCGTCGGCGAGCCCGGCGAGCGTCCCGTCGTTGCGGACATCGACGACCTGGGCCTCGCCGCTCCCGCTCGCGAGCGCGGCGACGAGCTGCGTCGCGGCCTCGCTGTAGTAGGCGCCGCCGCGCTTCTCCAGCAGCGCCGGCTTCGTGTTCAGCGCCGGGTCGCGGTACATTTCCAGCAGCTGCGCCTCGATCTCCGCCACCTCGGCGGCGCGTGGTTTTTCGACCCGCTGGCGCTCGAGGATGCGGTCGTGGAGGTAGAAGTAGCGCAGGTAATAGGACGGAATCGCGCCGAGCCGTTCGAGCAGCGAGGGCGGGAAGTCGAAGGAGAGCTCGTCGATCCGCTCGGCGAGCAGCTGCGGGAGCACGTCGTCGCCGTCGACGTGGACGGCGCGGACCCAGGTCAGGTGGTTGAGCCCGACCTGGTCCACGAGCACCTGCTCGGGCGCGACGTCGAGCATCCGCGCGAACGAGCGCTGGAAGCCGATCGCGACGTTGCAGAGCCCGACCGCGCGGTGGCCGTGGTCGAGCAGCGCGCGGACGACGATCCCGACCGGGTTCGTGAAGTCGACAACCCAGGCGTCGTCGGCGGCGAGCTCGCGGACGCGCTCCGCGATCTCGAGCACGACCGGCACCGTCCGCAGCGCCTTGCCGAGCCCGCCCGCGCCGGTCGTCTCCTGGCCGATGCACCCGCACGCGAGCGGCACCGTCTCGTCCGAGAGCCGCGCCGTCTGGCCGCCGACGCGAAGCTGGATCAGCACGAACGAGGCGCCGTCGAGCGCGCGGTCGAGCTCGTCGGTGACGCCGAGCGAGCCGTCGTAGCCCGCCGCGTCGAGCATCCGTTTCGCGAGCCCGCCGACGACCTCGCTGCGCTCCGCGTCGATGTCGTGGAGGACGAGCTCCCGCAGGTCGAGCCGCTCGCGCTCGCGCGCCAGCCCCGCCACCAGTTCCGGGGTGTAGGTCGAGCCGGCGCCGACGACGGCGAGCTTCATCGCTGAAGTGGACTCGTGGCCATCTAGTTAGGAACCCAGACGAGAAGACCCTTTCACGTTCCGATGTTCAGGTCAAGCCCTGGATGCAAGCCGGAGATTACGTTAGTGTCATTGACGAGATGCCGGATCGCAGGGCGACTCCCACGCTGCTCCGCGACCTCAACGAGCGCACTGTGCTGGAGACGATCCGTGCCGAAGCGCCGATCTCGCGCGCCGAGATCTCGCGCCGTTCCGGGATCTCGAAGCCGACTGTCTCGCTCGTGCTCGAGTCGTTGCTCGAGGCCAACCTCGTCCGCGAGGCGGCGAAGGGCCCGGACGGCCCGGGCTACGGCGCCGTCTACTTCGAGCCGGTCGCCGAGGCCGCCGTCGTACTCGGCCTCGACCTCGGCGCGCGCTTCGTCCGCGGCGCCGTCTGCGACCTCGCCGGCCAGGTCCGCGCGCGTCAGGACGTCGAGCTCGTCGTCGCCGAGGTCGCCGGCGCGGTCGAGGCGATCGAGCGCCTGCATTCCTCGCTGCTCGAAGCATCGGCGCTCGACCCCAGCCGGCTCGACGGCGTCGTCGTCGGCGTCCCCGGCGTGGTCGAGCAGGGAACGGGCGTCCTGCGCCTGGCCGAGAACGTTGCCGGCCTCGAGGGCCGCGCCTTCGCGACCGAGCTCCAGAGCGCGCTCGAGCTCCCGGTCACGCTCGAGAACGACATCAACCTCGCAGCCCTCGGCGAGCAGTGGCAGGGCGTCGCTCGCGGCGTCGACGACTTCGTCTTCCTCTCGGTCGGAACCGGCATGGGCGCCGGGCTCGTCGTCGGCGGCGACCTCCACCGCGGCCGCAACGGCGCCGCCGGCGAGATCGACTTCGCGCTCGTCGCCTTCGACGGCGTCGACCCGGCCGCGCCGCAGGTGACCGAGCTCGCCGGCGGCAGCGCCGACGCGCGCGCCGTCTTCGGCGCCGCGCGCGAAGGCGACGAGAAGGCCCAGGCCGTCGTCGGCGAGGTCGCCCGGCGAATCGCGCTGCACGTTGCGCCGATCGCCGCCGTCGCCGACGTCGAGCTCGTCGTCCTCGGCGGCGGCATCGGCGCGAACGGCGACCTGCTGCTCGACCCGGTCGGCCGACAGCTGGCCGAGTGGCTGCCGTTCCCGCCCCGGCTCGAGGTCTCGACGCTCGGCGACGCCGCCGTCCTCACCGGCGCGCTCGCGGTCGGCTTGCAGGCCGCCCGCGAGAACGTGTTCAGTAGACGCTGAATGGCGTCGAGACCGTTCGACCTGACCGGGCGGGTCGCCCTCGTCACCGGCTGCGGCAGCGCCGAGGGGATCGGCTTCGCGACGGCGCGGATGCTCCGGCGCGCGGGCGCCGCGGTCGCGATCACCTCGACGACGCCACGAATCCACGAGCGCGCCGCCGAGCTCGACGGCGCTTTCCCCTACGTCGCCGACCTGGTCGACCGCGAGCAGGCGTTCGGGTTCGTCGCCGAGGCGCACGCGGCGCTCGGCCCGGCCGACATCCTCGTCAACGGCGCCGGCATGACGCAGACCGGGTTCGAGCAATCCGAGAAACAGTTCGCCGAGCTGCCGCCGAAGGATCTCGAGCGCCAGCTCTCGATCACGCTGATGACCGCGTTCCACACGACGCAGGCCGCGCTGCCGGCGATGCTCGAGCGGCGCTACGGCCGGATCGTCTTCGTCTCCTCGGTCACCGGCCCGCTCGTCACCGCGCCGGGCTCGTCCGCGTATGCGGCCGCGAAGGGCGCGATGGACGCGCTGATGCGAAGCGTCGCGATCGAGAACGGCCGCCACGGCGTCACCGCGAACTCGGTCGCGCCCGGCTGGATCGCGACCGCGTCGTCCGAGCCCGACGAGCTCGTCGCCGCCGAGCACACGCCGGTCGGCCGCGCCGGCACGCCCGACGAGGTCGCGGCCGCGATCGCGTTCCTCGCCTCGGAGGAGGCGAGCTACGTCACCGGCCAGTCGCTGGTCGTCGACGGCGGCAACGTGATCCAGGAGCCGCACGGGATCGACCTCTACGGCGACCGCCCCTAGACGTCCGTCTCGTAGCCCTCCTCCCCGTCCGACCACTCGACCGCGCTGCTCCGCCTGAAGATCAGCTCGTCGCGCTCGTCGCCCGGCCAGACGCCGATCTTGTCGCTGTCCGGATAGACCGCGACCGCCGGCACGCGCGCCGACGAGAAGAGCAGGATCCGCGCCGGCGCGTCGCTGCGGTTCATGACCTTGTGTGCCCCGTCCGGCCCGGCCGGGTAGCAGACGAGGTCGCCGCGCCGCAGCTTCCGCTCGCCGTGGGGCTCTCGCACGACGACGGTGCCGTCGACCACGAGCAGCCATTCCTCGGTGTACTCGTAGTGGTACGGCGCCGAGCTCGTGCCCGGCGCCACGTCGTAGATGAACATCGCCGTCTCGGCCGAGCCGAGGGCGGCGCCGACGTCGATCCGCCCGTCGTTCGGCGCCTCGAAGATGTTGAGGTCGCTCACGTCCTACGGGTCAGGCCGCCGCGTGCTGCACCTCGCGAATCCGGAACGCGAGCACGAGCTCCCTGACGCCACGGATGATCGCGAACGCCGACACCCAGGCGATCAGCAGCACCGCGCTGCGTCCGTAGTAGCCGGCGGCCCAGAAGCCGAGCGCGATCTCGATGATCCCGCCGATCAGCTGCAGCCACCAGACCTCGACCTCGTGCCGCGACGCGATCGCCGTGATCAGGTCGAACGTGCCTGCGAAGACGAGGATGAAGCTGAACACCGCGGCCAGCGCCAGGAACGTGTTGCCGGGGTGGATGAAGGCGACGATGCCCGCGACGATGAAGACGACCGCGAGCAGGCCGCTGAGCAGCTTCCACCAGCCGCTGACGACCCAGATCGACAGGACCTCGAAGGCGCCGGCGAAGAGCGCCACGATCCCAAACAGGATCGAGACGGCCGTCACTGACGTGTAGTCGAACCGGAGCAGGATGATCCCGACGACGATCCAGGCGGCGCCGGTGATCAGCATCAGCCACCACGGAGGCAGGGCGCGCGCGAGCATGCGCTCGCCTCTCGTCGCGGTGATCATGTGCTTGCCTCAACGATCGGCATGGGGGCTCCTTCCGTCGTTTGGGCGACTACATCACGTTTCGCGCCGAAACGCACGTGCGCGGCCCACGCCCGATCCGTAGGCTCGCGGCGTGAGCGAGAGCGTTCTCGAGGCGCCGCCGCCGCGGTTCACCGAGGCCGATGCGGCGGTGATCGCGCTGGCGCTCTTCGGGCTCGAGGGCACTGCGACGAACCTCGGCAGCGAGCGCGACCAGACGTTCGGGATCGACGACGGCGCCGAGGGAGGCGTGCTCAAGATCTCCAACCTCGGCGAGGAGCCGTCCGTGCTCGAGCTCGAGACGGAGGCGATCCTGCACGTCCTGCGCGCAGATCCCGAGCTGCCTGTCCCGGAGCCGCGCCTCTCGCTCGACGACGACTACTGGCCGAGCTACGACGGCGAGGACGGGCCGCATTTCGTCCGCCTCTTCCAGCGGCTGCGCGGGCGGCACGCCGGACCTGAGCTCGACGACCGGGCGCTCTATGCCTACGGGCAGACGCACGCGCGGCTCAACCTGGCGCTGCGCTCGTACTTCCATGCCGCAGCCGGCCGCCATCTGCTCTGGGACGTCCGCCACGCGCTCGACCTGCGCGAGTGGCTCGACGCGATCCCGGACGCCGGCCGCCGCCGGCTCGTCGAGACCGTGCTCGACCGCTTCGAGGAGCGCGTCGCCCCGCGCTGGCCGCTCCTGCGCGCGCAGGTCGTCCACGGCGACTTCAACCTCGACAACGTCCTGCTCGACGAGGACGGACGCGTCTCCGGGATCATCGACTTCGGCGACGTCGTCTTCACGGCGCAGGCCGCCGACCTCGCCGTCGCGCTCGCCTCGATCATGCGCGGCCGCGGCGCCGACGACGTCTTCCGCGCCGCCCGGATCGCGACCGACGGCTACCAGTCGCGGTTCCCGCTCGAGCCGCTCGAGCTCGAGCTCCTCGGCGACCTCGTCGCCGCGCGCCTGGCCGCGATCGTCACGATCAGCGCCTGGCGCGTCGAGCGCTATCC
>JBPYFE010000136.1:0-5341 GCA_051986525.1 Gaiellaceae bacterium | reverse complement strand
CGCGCCCGGTGCAACCGAGACCGGACCCGCCGCCTCGCAATGCGAGGCGGCGCCTATTGAGTCCGGCCGCCTCGTAGGGGAGAATCGCCGCACCAAAAAGCGGCTCCGACCGGCCGCACGGACAAGGAGGCTCGGTGGAACAAAGCGCCGTTGACAAGGATCGACGGATCCTTCACGCGCTCGGCTACGCCCAGGAGCTCAGTCGCAGCATGGGGGGGTTCTCGAACTTCGCCATCTCGTTCACGATCATCTCGATCCTCTCGGGAACGCTGACCCTGTACTACCTGGGTCTCGGCTACGGCGGCCCGGTGATGGAAGCGTGGGGATGGCCGGTCGTCTCGTTCTTCGTCCTCATCGTCGGCCTCGGCATGGCGGAGATCGCCTCCAAGTACCCGACGGCAGGCGGCCTCTACTACTGGTCGTCGAAGATGGGCGGTCCCGGCTGGGGCTGGTTCACCGGCTGGTTCAACCTGATCGGCCAGATCGCGATCACGGCCGGCATCGACTACGGCGCCGCGACGTTCACCGACGCGCTGCTGCAGCTGCTCTGGCCGAGCACCTTCAAGGGCACCGCGCACGAGGTGATCTACGTCTACGCGGTCATCCTCGCGCTGCACGTGCTGCTGAACATCTTCAGCGTCCGGCTCGTCGCCTTCCTGAACGACGTCTCGGTCTGGTGGCACGTGCTCGGCGTGCTGATCATCGTCGCGACGCTGATCATCGTCCCGAACCACCACCAGTCCGTCACGACGGTCTTCACGCACACGATCAACAACAGCGGGTGGGGCCACAACTGGTTCTGGTTCGTGCTCCTGCTCGGGCTCTTGCAGGCGCAGTACACGTACACCGGCTACGACGCCTCCGCCCACATGAGCGAGGAGACTCGGAACGCGTCGACGATGGCCGCGCGTGGGATCGTCATGTCGATCGTCGTCTCGGCGATCTTCGGCTACATCCTCGCGCTCGGCGTCACGTTCGCGATCCAGCACTTCGACACGACGCTCGGCTCCGGCACCTTCGCGGTGAAGACGGTCTTCCTCGAGTCGCTCGGAGCGACGACGGCGAAGATCATGCTCTTCATCACGGTCGGCGCCCAGTTCTTCTGCGGCATGTCGTCGATCACGTCGGCGTCGCGGATGCTGTACGCGTTCTCGCGCGACCGCGCGACGCCCGGGCACCAGCTCTGGCGGAAGCTCAACCGCGAGCGCGTGCCGTACATGGCCGCGATCGCGATCGCGGTGCTCGCGTTCTTCTGCGCGTTCCCGGCCTACTTCGGGACGAACGGGATCATCGCCTACGCCGCGGTGACGTCGATCGCGACGATCGGGCTCTACATCGCCTACGCGATGCCGATCTACCTGCGCCTTCGCGCGGGCGACTCGTGGGAGACGGGCGAGTGGACGCTCGGCCGCTGGTACAAGATCGTCGGCTGGACGGCGGTCATCTGGGTCGTCTTCATCTCGATCCTGTTCATCCTCCCGACGAACCCCGCAGGCGTTCCGTGGCACCCGAGCAAGTTCGCGTGGACGTCGTTCAACTACGCGCCGGTCGCGGTGGTCGGGACGCTGCTCCTGGTCGGGCTCTGGTGGCTGCTCTCGGCCCGCAAGTGGTTCAAGGGGCCGATCTCGCAGGGCAGCGCGGAGGAGCTCGCGCGGATCGAGTCGCAGTACGAACGTCCGAGCGCCGTCACCCAGCCCGGGTCGGTCTAGGACGCAGGCGAAGAGGGAGCCGGCCTTCGAGCCGGCTCCCTCGTTCTAAGCTGGCGCAGTGCTGACGCTCGACGAGCTTCGCGGGGAGGTCGAGGCGGGTCGGATCGACACCGTCGTCGCAGCCTTCACGGACATGCAGGGCCGCCTGCTCGGCAAGCGCGAGCAGGCGCAGTACTTCCTGGAGGAGAGCGCCGAGCACGGGCTCGAGGGCTGCAACTACCTGCTGGCGCTCGACATGGACATGGACCCTCAGCCCGGCTACGGCATGGCGAGCTGGGACAAGGGCTACGGGGACTTCCACCTCGAGCCGGACATGTCGACGCTACGGCCGATCCCCTGGCTCGAAGGGACGGCCTTCGTCCTCTGCGACGTCCACTGGGAGGACGGCTCGGAGGTCGTCGCCTCGCCGAGACAGGTCCTGAAGCGCCAGGTCGAGCGGGCGCGCTCGCTCGGGTTCGAGCCGATGTTCGGCTCCGAGCTCGAGTTCTACTTGTTCGAGGACTCGTACAAGCAGGCGCACGAGAAGCGCTACCGCGAGCTGACGCCGTCCGTGCCGTACATCCTCGACTACCACATCCTCGCGACCACCTACAGCGAGCCGCTGATCCGGCAGATCCGCAACGGGATGCAGGCCGCCGGCATCCCGGTCGAGAGCTCGAAGGGCGAGGCCTGGCCGGGCCAGCAGGAGATCAACTTCCGCTTCGCCGACGCCGTGACGATGGCGGACAACCACTCGATCTACAAGAACGGCGCCAAGGAGATCGCGTTCCTGAACGGCTGCTCGATCACCTTCATGGCCAAGCCGCACCACGACTGGATCGGCAACTCGTGCCACATCCACGGGTCGCTCTGGCGGGACGGAAGCAACGCCTTCGACGGCGAGTCCGCCGTCTTCAGGCAATGGCTCGCGGGCTGGATCGCCTGCTCGAAGGAGTTCGGGCTCTTCCTCGCGCCGACGATCAACTCGTACAAGCGCTACGCGGCCGGCTCGTGGGCGCCGACCTCGCTCGCCTGGGGCCACGACAACCGGACCTGCGGGTTCCGGATCGTCGGGCACGGCCAATCGCTGAGGACGGAGACCCGGATCCCGGGCGGCGACGTGAACGCGTATCTCGCCTTCGCGGCGTTGATCGCCGCCGGGCTGCACGGGATCGAGAACGAGCTCGAGCTGCCTCCGCCGCTCGAGGGGAACGCCTACGAGTCCGACGCGGAACGGTTCCCGTCCTCGCTGCGCGACGCCGTCGACGCCCTCCAAGAGGGCTCGGTCGCGAGGGGCGCCTTCGGCGACGAGGTCGTCGACCACTACCTCAACTACGGCCGCACGGAGCAGCGGCTGTTCGACCAGGTCGTCACGGACTGGGAGCGCGAGAGGTTGTTCGAACGTGGCTAGCCCGGTCGTGGGCATCACGACCTACGTCACGCCGGCCAAGTGGGGCTACTGGGACCTGGAGGCGGCGCTCGTGCCGGTGCACTACGTCCGCGCCGTCGAGGCCGCCGGCGGCCGGCCGCTGCTCGTCCCGCCGGTGGAGGGAGCGATCGAGGAGACGCTCGACGCGCTCGACGGCCTGATCTTCTCCGGCGGCTCCGACGTCGATCCCGACACCTACGGTCAGGAGCCCCACGAGGAGACGCGCGGCGTCGTGCCCGAACGCGACGAGGCCGAGCTCGCGCTGCTCACGGCCGCGCTCGCGCGCGATCTCCCGGTCCTGGCGATCTGCCGCGGGAGCCAGATCCTGAACGTCGCCCTCGGCGGCGACCTCGTCCAGCACCTGCCGGAGGTCGTCGGCGACGAGAAGCACAAGCACACGCCCGGCGTCTTCGCCGACCACGACGTCACGGTCGACGAAGGAACGCGGCTCGGCGGCCTCCTCGGCGACCGCGCCCCGGTGAAATCGCATCATCACCAGGGGTTCGGCAACCTCGGCCGCGGACTCGTCGTGGCCGCGCACGCCGACGACGGCACGATCGAGGCCGTCGAGGATCCCCAGCGGCGCTTCACGGTCGGCGTGCTCTGGCACCCCGAGGCCGGCGAGGATCTACGGCTGTTCGAGGAGCTCGTGCGGGAGGCCGCCGACTACCGGGCTAGCCGTTCGCAGCCGGGCTCAGCGGCGGCAGCTCGTCCGGCGTAGACGTCTCGGGCTCGGGCTCGGGCTCGGCCGGCGCCGGCGATACGGGCGTCGGCGAGAGCGGAGGAACGGAAAGCGGCGGCGCCGAGACCGGCGGCGCGGGCGCGCCCGGCGGCCGCAGCAACGGCTCGGCGGCCGGCGGAGTCTCCACCGGCATCAGCGACGGCGCCGGCTCAGGCTTGGGCTCCGGCTCGACGTCCTCGGCGGGCTCGGTCGGCTCCGCGGGCGCGGGCGGCTCGGCGGCTTCGATCAGCTCCGCCATCGACGGCCGCTCGACCGAGCTGAGCGGCGGAGAGAGCGGGGCGACGGTCGGCGGCTCGACGAGCGCCGGTGCCGGCGCAGCGGGCGGCAAAGCCGGGACGGCCGCCTGCGAGACGGCTTCCGCCACGGCCGAGGTGACGCGCCGCTCGATCTCGAGCTGGAAGATCGCGCTCTGCGCCTGGACGCGGTAGCGGAAGGCGCGGCCTTCGCCGATCACGTAGCCGATCATCACGCCGAGCAGCGCGCCGACGATGACGGTCGCGATGCCGAACCCGGCGGGGACGCCCCACACGGACTTCAGCGGCGTCAGCGGCACGGCGCCGACGAGCGTTCCGAAGATCCCGCCGCCGACGGCGAAGCCGACGCGGACGGTGTCGGCCTTCCGCAGCAGCTGGTCTGCGAACCGCTCGATGATCTTCGGGTCGTAGCCCGCGCCGCTCATGCCGTCTTGATCGGCGGATGGAAGCCCGGCCTTGAGGCGATTGCGTGTTTGAATAACGAAATGTCAATACGCGTCCTGAACCCGGCCACCGAGCAGCCGGTCGCGGAGCTCGACGAGGCCGGGATCGAGGAGACGGACGCCGCCGTCGCCGCGGCGCGCGCGGCGTTTCCGGCCTGGGCCGCGCTGCCGCCGTCCGAGCGCGCACGGCTCCTGCGCACCGTCGCAACCGCCGTCGAGGAGCACGGGGAGGAGCTGGCGCTGCTCGAGACCCGCAACGTCGGCAAGCCGATCTCGGACTCGCGCGGCGAGGTCGCGATGGTGGCCGAGGTCTTCAACTTCTACGCGGGCGCCGTCGACAAGCACCACGGCGAGACCATCCCCGTCGCGGGCGGCGTCGACCTCACCTTCCGCGAGCCGCTCGGCGTCGTCGGCCTGATCGTGCCGTGGAACTTCCCGCTCGTGATCGCGTGCTGGAAGGTCGCCCCCGCACTGGCGGCCGGCAACACGATCGTGCTGAAGCCCGCCGAGCTCACTCCCCTGACCGCTCTCGAGCTCGAGCGAATCGCGCTCGAGGCCGGGCTGCCGGAAGGCGTGCTGAATGTGGTTGCGGGCCCAGGCAGAGTGTGCGGGCAGCGCCTGGTCGAGCACCCCGACGTCGCCAAGATCGCCTTCACCGGCTCAACCGAGGTCGGGCGTGGGATCGCGGCGGGGGCGGCGGCGACGATCAAGCGGGTGACGCTGGAGCTCGGCGGCAAGTCGGCGAACGTCGTCTTCGCCGACGCCGACATCGCCGCCGCCGCGGC
>JBPYFE010000135.1:0-6619 GCA_051986525.1 Gaiellaceae bacterium | reverse complement strand
CCCGAAGAGCCGGAGCTTGTACCGGAGCACCGCGCCCTCGTGAATGCGGTCGGGCGCCTCCACGATCCGAAAGCGGAGCCAGCCGGGCGTGATCGCCTCGAGATTGAACGGATCGGCGAAGAACTCGAAGGCCGCCTCGGGTGGACGGGCGACGACCTGGCGGCGGACGAGCCTGCGCTCTCTCAGCGCAGACCGCCGCGCTCGTGGTGCGCGCGGAAGAACTCGTGCGAGCCGGCGGTCGCCATCGCCGCCGAGGCGGAGATCTCGAGCGCGAGCGTCGCCGCGGCGACGATCTGCGCGAAGCGGTAGACCTTGCCCGGGCCGGCGCAGTCCATCAGCGACAGCCACGACCGGGCGTATGGAAGAGTCGTGCCGCCGCCGACGGTGCCGACCTCGAGCCCGGGCAGGCGGATCGAGCAGTTGAGCCCGCCGTCGACCCGGCGGCCGGTGCCGTGCGCCATCGAACTCGTCCCGACCATGCCGAGGTCCTGGCCCGTCGCCGCGAAGATCGCCGCGATCGCCGAGGCCGGCGTGAAGGCGACGGACTGCATCCCGCTCGCGACGGCGCCGTGCGTCCCGGCCCAGGAAAGCTCGAGCAGGTCGTCGACCGAGGTCCGGAGGACGCGACGGACGGCCTCGTCGCCGAGCGTCGCCTCGGCGATGACGGTCTTGCCGTGGCCGCCGCGCTCGAAGTAGCGGTGGGACGGCTTCTTGTCGCCGCCCATGTTGGCCTCGAGGATCGCGCGCTGCGGTTTCACCGGCGCGTGCTCCAGCACGTAGCCCATGTTCAGCGCGTACGCGTTGCGGGTCATCATGTTCGGCCCGCAGGCGTCGCCGGTCGTGAAGGCCCACATGACGTGGCACATCGGGCCGACGACGTGCGTCTCGACCTCGCGCAGCTTCGCGTAGCTCGACAGCGCTTCGTCGGCCTCGACGCGCTCGGCCAGCCAGCGCCGCATCTCGGCGACGTGCGCGTCCAGGAAGCGCGAGAGGGCGACCGCCTCCTCGGTCGAGCCGCAGACGAAGCAGGAGGCGCGCGTGATCCGGTCGCGCAGGACGTACGTCTTGAAGCCGCCCGACTCGGCCACGGCCCGCGCACCGCGGTAGAGCGAGAGTGAGAGCCCGCCTTCCGTATGCGCTAGCGGGACGAAGACCCGCTCTGCCCGGCGATCGGTCTCGGCGAGCCGGCCGAACGGCTCCTCGAGCTCGTACTCGCCGAGCTCGATCTCCAGCGGCCCGATCACGGAGACCGGAATCACGGCGACTCCGGTCAGCGCCTCCTGCGCGCGGGCGAACGGCGCCAGGTCGTGCGAGAAGACCTCTCCGTCGACGCGCTCGGCGAGCTCCGCCTGCCGCGCGGAAATCGAATCGGGATCGTTCTTCCGTGGCCATCGCCGTAGTTCCACGAGCGGCAGCTTAAGCCGGATAATCTCCGTCTCGTGGCGACGACCGAGAAGCTCAAGATCGAGGAGCAGATGGAGCGCGAGGCGTACGCGGGCGTCCTTCGCTTCTACGAGCTCGCCAAGAAGCAGGAGTGGCAGGTGCGCGACCTGCCGTGGGGCGAGATCCCGCCGATCCCGGAGACGAAGGGCGCCGCGAAGAAGGTCGCCCGGCGGCGCGACATGTGGCGCTCGGTGATCACGCAGCAGCTCCAGGCCGACGAGCTCGCCTGCTCGATGGCCTCGCAGCTCTTGAACATCGCGCCGGATCACGAGGCGAAGCTCTACTACTCGACCATGGTGCAGGACGAGTCGCGCCACACCGAGGCCTGGCTCAAGCTCGCGACCGAGGCCGGCGGCACGGGGGAGCGCGATCCCTACCTCGACGAGCTCGCCCACATGACGCTCGAGGCGGACACGCTCGAGGAGAAGGTCTTCCAGATGCAGGTCTTCTACGAGCGGCTGATCATCTCGCGCTTCCGGCTGATCGCCCGCGCCTCGCGCGGAACCGTGCTCGAGGACCTCTGCAACCGGCTGACGACGGACGACGGCATCCACCACGGCGCCGGGATGGCGTACGAGCGCGTCCTGCTCCAGGGCGCCTCGAAGAAGACGAAGCAGAAGCTCGTCGATGCGGCGAACCGCCTGCTGCCGACCTTCGTCCAGCACGCGCTCTGGCGTCCGAAGGAGCGCGCCTTCATCGGCCGCGCGATGCACGAGCGCGACCTCGAGCGTTTGCGGGAGGACGTCGAGATCGGCGTCCGCCTGGCGCAGTCGCTCGGTCTCGACGTCTCCGACGTGCAGTTACCGGTTTGACGAGGTCGCCGGCGCACGAGCCGCAGCAAAACGGTCGCACCGGCAAAGCCGGCACGACCTCCAAACGGCATCGCAAGCGACGCCTCGGCGGCGTCCAGCTCCCGGTCTAGCCGTGGCGACGCTGATGGAAGGGCCGCCGCTGGCGGCACGGATTCGCGCGCAGGTGGCCGACGAGGTCCGCGAGCTCGGCGAGCTCAAGCTCGTCACCGTCCAGGTGGGCGAGGACCCGGCCTCGACGCTCTACCTGCGGCGAAAGCACGAGGCGGCCGAGGAGGCCGGGATCGAGTCGGACGACCGCAAGCTGGCCGACGACACGTCGCAGGAAGAGCTGCTCGCGCTCGTCTCCGAGCTCAACGGCGACGACTCGGTCGACGGCATCCTCGTCCAGCTGCCGCTGCCCGAGCAGATCGACGAGGCCCGCATCATCCGCGCAGTCGACCCGGTCAAGGACGTCGACGGCTTCCATCCCTTCAACGCCGGGCAGCTCTACCTCGGCCGGCCGACGCTCGTGCCGGCGACGCCGCTCGGGATCATGGCGCTGCTGGCCGAGCACCACGTGCCGCTCGAGGGCGCCGAGGCGGTCGTGATCGGCCGGAGCGACATCGTCGGCAAGCCGATCGCGCACCTGCTCCTGCAGTCGAACGCGACCGTGACGATCTGCCACTCTCGGACGCCCGACCTCGCCCGCTACACGCTCGAGGCCGACGTGCTCGTCGTCGCGGTCGGCGCGCCGGAGGTCGTGACGCCCGACATGGTCAAGCAGGGCTCTGCCGTCGTCGACGTCGGGATCAACAGGACCGAGAACGGCGTCGTCGGCGACGTCGCGCCCGACGCGGAGCAGCTGGCGGGCTTCCTGACGCCGGTCCCCGGCGGGGTCGGGCCGATGACGATCGCGATGCTCCTCCAGAACACGGTCAAGGCGGCGCGCTACCGACGAGGGCTCCTTGCGTTCCCCCAAGGGTGACGCTAAGGTTCGCGCGCTTCACATGGCGTGTCGGCGGCTCTGCCCGAGCCGTCGTTTGTTGTTGTAGGAAGGAGTAGTTAGTTGGCTGAGGGCACCGTCAAGTGGTTCTCGAACGAGAAGGGCTACGGCTTCATCGAGCGTGAAGGCGGCGAGGACGTCTTCGTGCACCATTCCAAGATCAACATGGATGGGTACCGCTCGCTGACCGAGGGGCAGCGTGTTCAGTTCGACGTCGAGCAGGGCGACAAGGGCCTGCAGGCGGTGAACGTCCAGGCAGTCTAGGAACCTTTCGGAACCGAAAACACGAGCGGCCTCCGAAAGGGGGCCGCTTTTTATTTGGGAGGATTCGCGCGATGGCGATAACCCGGGACGAAGTGCTCCACGTGGCGCGGCTCGCTAGGCTCGAGCTCTCCGAGGACGAGATCGCGAAGTTCCAGGAGCAGCTTTCGGCGATCCTCGAGGCGGTCGGCAAGGTCGCCGAGCTCGAGCTCGACGACATTCCTCCGACGGCGCATCCGCTCGAGCTCTCGAACGTCTGGGCGGACGACGACGAGCGCCCCTCGTTGTCGGTCGAGGAGTCGCTCGCGAACGCACCCGAGCGCCACGGCAACCTCTTCCGCGTTCCGGCGGGATGACGGTCGACACGCTTCGCCTGACGGCCGAGGACGCGGCCGGGCTGATCGAGCGCGGCGAGGCCTCGGCGGCCGAGCTGCACAGCGCCTACCGCGCGGCGATCGACGAGCGCGACCCCGAGCTGCACGCCTACCTGACGCTCGTCGACGAGGTCGAGGGAGGCGGCGTCCCGATCGCCTTCAAGGATCTCGTCTCCACCCGCGGCGTCGAGACGACCGCCGGGTCGAAGATCCTCGCGGGGTACAAGCCGGTCTTCGACGCGACCGTGGCGACGCGCTGCAACCAGGCCGGGCTGCCGCTGATCGGCAAGACGAACATGGACGAGTTCGCGATGGGCTCCTCGACCGAGAACTCCGGCTACGGCCCGACGCGGAACCCCTGGGACCCGGCCTGCGTCCCCGGCGGCTCCTCCGGCGGCTCGAGCGCCGCGGTCGCGGGTGGGCTCGCGCCCTGGGCGCTCGGCTCCGACACCGGCGGCTCGATCAAGCAGCCGGCCGCGCTCTGCGGCGTCGTCGGCCTGCGTCCGACCTACGGAACCGTCAGCCGCTACGGCGTCGTCGCCTTCGCCTCGAGCCTGGACCAGATCGGCCCGATCACGAAGACCGTTCGCGACTGCGCGCGCCTGTACGGGATCATCGCCGGCCGCGACGCCTGCGACTCGACCACCGTCGAGCTGCCGAATCCGGTCGAGATCCCGGAAGCGGAGGACCTGCGCGGGCTCAGGATCGGGTTGCCGAAGGAGCTGAACGCGGCGGAGGGGATCGAGGGCGGCGTCACGGATCAGGTGCAGCGCGCGCTCGAGTTCGCGCGCGAGCTCGGCGCCGAGATCGAGGAGTGCAGCCTGCCCAAGTCGGTCGACTACGGTCTCGCCTGCTACTACCTGATCGCGCCGTCGGAGGCGTCCTCGAACCTCGCCCGCTACGACGGCGTCCGCTACGGGTTCCGCGCCGGCGGCGACTTCGCCGACGTGCGCGAGCTGTACGCGCGCACGCGCGACGAAGGCTTCGGCGACGAGCCGAAGCGGCGGATCATGCTCGGCACCTACGCGCTCTCGGCCGGCTACTACGAGGCCTTCTACGGCCAGGCCCAGAAGGTGCGGACGCTGATCAAGCGTGAGCACGAGGCGCTCTTCGAGCGCTACGACCTGCTCGTCTCGCCCACCTCGCCGACGGTCGCCTTCGAGCTGGGCGCCCGGACGGAGAACCCGCTCGCGATGTACCTCTCGGACGTACTCACGATCCCGTCGAACATGGCGGGCCTGCCGGGGCTCTCGATCCCGTGCGGGCTCTCGAACGGGCTCCCGGTCGGGCTCCAGCTGATCGGGCCGCAGTTCTCGGAGAACACGCTCTTCCGTGCGGGCCACGCGCTCGAGCAGGCGCTCGGCTTCGACTACGTCCCGGAGCGCCTGCGATGACGTGGGAGCCGGTGATCGGGCTCGAGATCCACGTCCACCTGAAGACGCGGACGAAGATGTTCTGCCGCTGTGCCGTCGGCGCCCTCGACGAGCCGAACACGCGCACCTGCCCGGTCTGCCTCGCGCATCCCGGGACGCTGCCGGTGCCGAACCGCCAGGCGATCGAGATGACGCTCCGGCTCGGGCTCGCGCTCGACTGCGAGATCGCCGAGCACGCGGTCTTCCACCGCAAGAACTACTTCTACCCGGACAATCCGAAGGGCTACCAGATCAGCCAGTACGACGAGCCGCTCTGCCGGAACGGCCGGCTGGTGCTGCCGTCGCCGGAGGGCGCGAAGACGATCGGGATCACGCGCGCGCACCTCGAGGAGGACGCCGCGAAGACGCTGCACGTCGGCGGTGCCGAAGGCCGCATCCACGGCGCCACCGCCTCGGACATCGACTTCAACCGCGCCGGGACGCCCCTGGTCGAGATCGTCACGGAGCCCGACATCCGTACCGCCGACGAGGCGCGTCGCTTCCTGCAGCTGCTCCGCCAGACCGTGGTCGAGCTCGGGATCTCCGACGCCGAGATGGAGAAAGGCTCCCTTCGCTTCGACGTCAACGTCAGCGTCCGGCCCGAGGGATCGGACGAGCTGCGCACGCGGACCGAGCTGAAGAACATGAACTCGTTCGCGTTCGCGCATCGCGGGATCGAGCGCGAGATCCAGCGTCAGGTCCGGATCTACGAGGACGGGGGGCAGGTGGAGCAGGAGACGCTCCACTTCGACCCCGGCCACGAGAATGCGCCGCCGCTTCGCTCGAAGGAGGAGGCGCAGGACTACCGCTACTTCCCGGAGCCCGACCTCGTGCCCGTCGAGCCGCTGCGCGAGTGGTCCCTCGATGAGCTGCGGGCGCAGTTGCCCGAGTCGCCCGCGAAGCGCCTGGCCGGTCTGCTCGAGACCGGCATCGACGGGCGTGACGCAGAGGCGCTGAGCGCGGATCCGGCGCGGGCGGCGCTGTTCGAAGCGCTTCGAGCTTCGGGTGTCGACGCGCAGCCCGCGGCCTCGTTCGTCCTCAACGATGTCGCCCGCCATGAGGTCGACCTCCCCCGCGTGAACGGCGCCGAGCTCGCGAAAGTCCTGCGCGAGCGCGACCAGATTCCACGAGAGGCGCTCGACAGCGCCATCGCGGCCAGCGCCGACGAGGACTTCTCGGCGGACACGTACCTGCAGGAGCGAACCGTTGCCGACGCCTCCGAGCTCGACCCGGTGATCGACCGGATCCTGAGCGAGAACGAGGGCCAGGTCGCCGCCTACCGCAACGGCAAGGAAGGCCTGCTCGGCTTCTTCGTCGGCCAGGTGATGCGCGAGA
>JBPYFE010000134.1:0-12775 GCA_051986525.1 Gaiellaceae bacterium | reverse complement strand
CGGCAGCGCGTTGATGGTCGAGACGGCGATCCGGCTCGCCGATCGCTGGTCGGTGCCGAAGTACCTCGTCGGCGTGCTCGTGCTCGCCGTCCTGACGAGCCTGCCGAACGCGTACACCGGGATCCGCCTCGGCCTCCAGCGGCGAGGCTCGGCGCTCGTCTCGGAGACGCTCAACAGCAACACGATCAACCTGATCGCCGGCGTCGCGATCCCGGCGCTGCTGCTCTCGCTCGGCAGCTTCACGGGCGTCGTCGCCTTCGACCTCGCCTGGCTGGTCGGGATGACCGTCGTCGCGCTCGCGCTGCTGGCACCCGCGCGAGGCGCCGGACGCGCGGGCGGCGCGCTGCTGCTGACGCTCTACGCCGTCTTCGTCGTCGTGCAGGTGGCGTACCGATGATCGTCGCCCACCTCGATCTCGACGCCTTCTTCGCCGCCGTCGAGGAGCTCGAGCAGCCGGAGCTGCGCAAGCACCCGCTCGTCGTCGGCGGCGACCCGCACGGCCGCGGCGTCGTCGCGACCGCGAACTACAAGGCGAGGAAGTTCGGCATCCACTCGGCGATGTCCGCCGCCGAGGCGCTCCGCCGCTGTCCGAACGCCGTCTTCGTGCGGCCGCGCCACCGGCTCTACCGCGAGTACTCGCAGGCCGTCTGGAAGGTCGTGCGCGAGGTCGTGCCGACGGTCGAGCGAACCGGGCTCGACGAGGGCTACCTCGACGTCGGCGAGGTCGCGGCCGACTTCGTGCGCGCGCGGGCCGTCGCCGAAGGGGTGCAGGCCGCCGTTCGCGGCGCGACCAGCCTCTCGTGCTCGCTCGGCGTCGCCGCCTCGAAGGTGGTCGCCAAGATCGCCAGCGACCGGCGCAAGCCGGGCGGCCTCTGCGTCGTCCCGGCCGGCCGCGAGCAAGCCTTTCTCGCGCCGTTCGACGTGCGCCGCCTGCCCGGCGTCGGGCCGCGCTCGGAGGAGCGGCTGCGCGGCGCCGGCGTCGATACGATCGGCGCGCTCGCGTCCCTCTCCGACGAACGTCTGAAGCAGGTGCTGCCGGGCAAGGTCGGGGGCCTGTTGCGCGATCGCGCCCGCGGGATCGACCCGCGCCGGCTCGAGCTGACCTCCGAGACCGTCTCGATCTCGACCGAGGAGACGTTCGATCGCGATATCGCCGACCCGCAGCAGCTCAGGGACGAGGTGCGCCGGATGGCGGCGCAGGTCGCCGAGCGCCTGGAGAAGGGGAGCCAGACCGCCCGGACGGTGACGACGAAGGTTCGCTACCCGGACTTCTCGATCCGCAGCCGCTCGACGACCCTGCCGGTCGCGACCGACGACGCGGCGCGGATCGGCGAGCTCGCGTGCGGCCTACTGGACCGCGCGCTCGCCGACCGGCCCGGCGCGCTCAGGCTCGTCGGAGTCGGCGTCTCAGGCCTCGAGGACCACCGGCAGCTCGCGCTGCTGGGCTAGTCCTCTTCGGTCGACCAGCGAGCGACGTCGCGGATCGAGACGATCCCGACCGCCCGGTCGCCTTCGACGATCGGGACGTGGCGGAAGCCGTTGTCGAGCATGACCTGGGCGGCTTCCTTCGGCGTCGACGACGGCGTCAGCGTGATCGGATCCGGCGTCATCCACTCGCGAACGCGTGCTTCGCTCGAGTGCGTCCTCCCGGCGACGGCCCGGGTGAGGTCGCGCTCGGTGAGGATCCCGATCAGGCGCCCGTAGTCCGAGACCGCGGCGGAGCTGACCTCGCGGTCGACCATCTTCTGCGCCGCCTCGCCGATCGTGTCCTCGGGCGCGACGGTCAAGACGTCCTGCGTCATCAGCTCGGCGAGCGTGCTCACGGCGCGAGCATACGAGCGCGGCGCCCTACACGTCCAGCCGCGCGTCCTCGAGGTCGAGATCGCGCGTCACCCGGTGCATGACCGCGTCGCTGATTCGCCCCTCGCGACGAAGCTCGGCGACGGCCTGCCGTTCGGCGGCCAGCAGCTCTCGCTGCAGGCGTTGGTACTGCTGGGAACGTTCCTCGGTCGACCCGTCGTCCTCGTCCGAGAAGCGCGCGCTGAAGCGCGTCCGTCTGAAGGTCATCAACCCGCGCGCACGCTCGAGGGTGTCCGGGTGGATCCAGTCCTCCTCGGCCAGCTCGTCGATCCGCTCCAGGGCCGCTTCGGCTGCGTAGATCCGCGCCTCCGTCTCCTCCTTAGCGTCGAGCCCGTCGTCCTCGACCCCGAGCGCGCGGATCACGGCCGGCAGGCTCAACCCCTGGCCGACGAGCGTCGCGACGATGACCGCGAACGAGAGGAAGATGATCAGGGAGCGGTTCGGGAACGCGTCGCCGGAGCGCGTCGTCAGCGGCAGGGCCAGCGCCGCGGCGAGCGAGACGGCGCCGCGAAGCCCCATCCAGGCGACCACGGCCGGGCGCTGCCACGGCGGCGCCGGATCGTGCTCGCGCACACGGCCCCACAGCCGCCACGGAACGTAGGAGAGCGGGAAGACCCAGACGATCCTGAGCAGGATCACCGTGGCCGAGACGACGACCGCGTCCCACAAGAGCTCGCCCGCCGGACGGCCGGAGAGCGTGTCGAGGATGTGGTTCAGCTGCAGGCCGACGAGCGCGAACAGGAGCGCATTGACGACGAAGGTGAAGATCTGCCACATCGCCTGGCCGTCGAGCCTCGTCTGGACGCTCGTCAGCTCCGGCGTTCGCCAGCCCATGTACACCCCCGTCGTGACGGCGGCGAGCACGCCGGAGACGCCGAGCGCCGTTGCCGGCAGGAACGCGAAGTAGCCGCTGAGGAGCGCGATCGTCACCTCGACCGGCGGGTTGTCGAGCCGCCGCCGGACCTCGGCGATCACGAAGCCGACCGCGTAGCCGACCGCGATGCCGCCGACCGCCGTGTAGACGAAGCGGAGGGTGGCTTCCCAGAACGAGAACGTTCCGGTGACGACGGCGACGACGGCGACGCGGTAGAGGACGAGCGCGCTGCCGTCGTTGACGAGGCTCTCGCCCTCGACGATCGCCACGACCCGCCGCGGCACGCCGAGCCGCTGGGCGATCTGCGTCGAGGCGAGCGGATCCGTCGGCGAGACGATCGCGCCGAGGACGAAGGCCGGCCCCCAGCCGAGGCCGGGAATCAGCTCGTGCGCGACGACGGCGACGCCGACCATCGTCGCCGCCACGAGGCCGATCGCAAGCGCCGAGATCTGGACGATGTTCTGCCGCAGGTCTCGCAGAGAGGTGAAGTACGCCGCCGAGTAGATGAGCGGCGGCAGGATCCCGACCAGCACGACCTGCGGCGGCAGCGTGATCGTCGAGATCCCGGGCACGAATCCCAGCGCCAGCCCGCCGAGGACGAGCAGGATCGGATACGGCGTCCGCAGGATCGGCGCGAGCACGAGCAGAACTGCGAGCGCCACGAGCAGCGCCAGCAGCACGAGCTCCTGATGTGCGCCGAAGGTCACGGAGCGACCTTAGTTCGGCTCAGCTGTCTACGGCCGGCAGCGGAAGCGGAGAATCGGGTGCAGCTCGATGCCGTTCGGCGCGACGCCGGTCTGGCCGTGGATGAAGTCGAAGAACGCGACGCCCGTGACCGTGGCCGCCGCGCACGGGGCGACCGAGACGCGCGCGCGTGCGATCAGGCGCTGCACGGCCGGCGTCGCCCTGCCGTCGCAGAACGGCGCCGTCGACTCGGCGATCATCGTGTGTCCGCCTGAGGCGAGGACGACGTGCAGGTCGGAGTCCGACTCGTGCCGGATCGCCGTGACGCTTCCGGTGACCGTGAACACGTGGCGCTCGAACGGCAGCCGCGTGCTCGGGAGCGAGCGCGGCGGCGGCAGCGCGGCGAGGTGTGCGATCGTCGTCCGCTGCGCCGGCAGCAGCGCCGGCCGGTCGGCGAGCGTCTTCACGTTCCAGCGTTGCGTACCGCATGCGAGCGCGGCGGAGAAGGCGATGCGCTTCTGCGACGGGCTCGCCACGCGCGCGCCGATGGCCGCGACGGCGATCACGCCTGCGACGACGAGCAGCCTCGCCGGCATCCCGAGCTTGCGCACGATCCTCCTTTGCCTTCGCCTAAATGGACACGTCCATTTAGGCGACCGCGCGCGCGTTCGTCAACAGCCCGGTTGGATTAGTTCGCTAGAGCGTCAGCGTCGGAAGGCCGTGCCGAGGAAACCGTTCGACTGCTCGCGCCGAGCCGTCCGCCGGGCCTCGTCTTCGCGCACCTTTGCGAGGATCCGCTTCGAGCGCGCCGTCGCCAGGATGGCTCGGTTCACGGCATCGGCGACCCGCGCATCCTTCACGTCGCGCATGGCTTTTTCCGTTCCCGGCGCGCGGGCGGTCCTAACGTCCCGCTCGGCGTGCGCCGATCCCGCCGTCTTGAGCGATGATCGCCGGAACATGGACGAGACCGCCGAACCGTCGGCACAACGGTCCCGCTGGCGCCTGGCGTCGGAGCTCCTCGTCGGACGCGAGGGGCGGATCGGAAGCACGATCTACGGAACGCTGCTCGTCCTGACGGCGCTGACGGCCTCGTACGCGGGCGAGCGCCACCATGCGTGGAAGCTGGTCGAGCTCGTCCTCACCGCGGCCGTCGTCTTCTGGGTCGCCTACATCTACGCGCACGCGCTCTCCGAGAGCATCGAGAGCCGAAGACGGCTCGATCGGCGGAGAATCGCCGGCATAGCCGGCAGAGAGTCCGGCCTGATCCTGGCGGCGGTCCCGCCGATTCTCGCCCTGCTCCTCGGCGCGCTGGGCCTGATCCCGGAGAGCGTCTCCGTCTGGCTCGCGATCGGCGTGGGTCTCGGAACCCTCACCGTGGAGGGCGTCCGCTACGCCCGCCTCACAGACCTCGGTCGGGCGGGGACGGCGGCGATCCTCGTGATGAACCTGGTCTTCGGCCTCTGTGTGGTGGTCCTCAAGGTGATCCTGGTGCACTGACGCCGCGGCCGGTCACCGAGTGGGCGGTGCAGGGCTCGAACCTGCGACCCCCTGCTTGTAAGGCAGGTGCTCTCCCAGCTGAGCTAACCGCCCGAAGGGTGAAACGGTAGCGCGGGGCAGGAATCTCGGCCGCACGGGGGCATAATCAGAGGAGTCGATTGACCGGAGGTGCCGTGCCCGTGGACAGATCGACTGCGGCTGTCACGAGCCTCCCGGGGCGCGATGATGCGCAGATGTCGACTGTCGCCCGCGACGGGACTTCGCGCTACGGCCTGGGGCTCCGCCAGAACCTGCGCCCGCTTCTGCCGGTGCTGGTTCCGGTCGTCGTCGCCGGGACGGCGGTCGTCGTCGCCGCGCTGGTCACGTTCGTCCTCGACAAGCCCTCGGGGAGCGAGCTCGCGGGCGTCCTCGCGCTCCTGGCTGCGTCGATCACGGCGGAGGCGTTTCCGGTGCCGATCGAGGGAGTCGCCGCGGGACGCACCTCGCTCGCGACGATCTTCATCGTCGGCACCGCGGTCGAGTACGGCTGGGCGCCGGCCGCGATCGTCGGCTTCTTGACGATGCTCGTGATCGAGATCGCGCGCCGGCGCGGGCCCGCACGGGTCCTGTACAACGCGAGCCTCTACACGCTGGCCGCGAGCGCCGCCGGAGTCGCGGCCACGCTCTCGCCGGGCGACGACCTGGTCTCCCTGTGCGTCGCGGCCGTCGTCGGAGCGACCTGGTTCTACATCGTCGACATCGCGCTGCTCACGGCCGTGATCACCCGCGCCCGCGGGCAGCGTTTCTTCGCGTGGTGGAAGCGGGCGATGGCGTCGACGGCGCCCCCGTTCGCGGTGATGGCGTCGCTGACCGTGATCCTCGTCGCCCTCTGGTCGAGCTCGCCGTTCATCGCCGTCGCGCTCGTCGCGCCGCTGGTCGTGATCGCGCTCTACCAGCGGCGGGTCCACGGCGTGCTCGAGAGCCTGCGCGAGCTCGACCGGCTGAAGAACGAGTTCATCGCCGTCGTCTCCCACGAGCTGCGGACTCCGATCTCGTCCGTCTACGGCGCCGCCGTCACGCTCGAGCAAGGGCACGTCGAGGAGTCCCGCCGCGAGTCGCTACTGCGCGTCATCTACAGCGAGTCGGCGCGGCTCGTGCGGCTGGTCGATCAGGTGCTCTGGGCGAGCCGGGTCGAGACGGCGCGCTCGGAGCCGAACATCCAGGCCTGCGACGCCGAGGAGCTCGCGGCGGCGGTCGTCGACGCGGCGCGGACGCACCTGCCGTCGAACCTGAGGGTCGAGCTGCGGGTCGACCGTCCGCTGCCGCCGGTGGCCGCCGATCCCGAGAAGGCGAACCAGGTGCTCGTGAACCTCGTCGAGAACGCAGTCAAGTACTCGCCGCACGGCGGCCGGATCCTGGTCGGCGTCGCGAGCAGGGACGGGTGCGTTCGGTTCGAGGTCAGCGACGAGGGGCTCGGCATCCCCGCCGACGACCAGGAGCGGATCTTCGACAAGTTCCAGCGGCTCGACCCCGATCTCGCCCGCGGCGTCGGCGGGACCGGCCTCGGGCTCTTCATCTCGCGCGAGCTCGTCGCGCAGATGGACGGCACGCTGAGCGTCTCCTCCAGCGCCGGCGAAGGCTCGACCTTCACGGTCGAGCTCCCCACGGCCTGAGCGCCGTACCCTGATCGGGTGATGGACGAACCCCTGCGAAGGGGGTCGCGCGAGCCGGCGGAGGCGCCGATCTCCGCTTTGTCCTCGCTTCGCCATCACAGGAGAACAACCGATGACCACTCGTCCATGGGTGCTTCGCTTTGGCCTTCTCGCCACGACGATCCTCACCGCGGCCGCGAACGGCGGCTGGAAATGGATCGTCCCCTGAGCTAGCGACCCCGACAGGCGGCCCGGCTCCGCCGGCCGCCTGTCACCCCTTCGAGTGAGGCCGGACCTTGCGTCGCATGTAATACTCGCTCTCGGTACGAGAGAGGCCGGGTCGCGCTGCGGCACCGGTCGCGTGTCAGGGAGTTTTCGTGAACCGAAAGCCGAAGAAGAATCTCCGCCGCATCGCCGCCTTGGCCGTGGTGTGCTCCGCGCTCGCGCTCCTCGTCGGCGGCTGGGGCTGGGAAGGCGCCGACAACGGCACCGGCTCGGACAGCCCGCCGGCCGCGATCGACGGCTGACCAACCGGCAGTCCGGAACTGGGACGACGGCTATCCTTCGGGCCGCGCGCCCCCGTCGACTAGCGGTCCAGGTCACAGCCCTTTCAAGGCTGTAGCACGGGTTCGAATCCCGTCGGGGGCATCGGCCGGGGCCGGTAGCTCAGTTGGTAGAGCAGGGGACTTTTAATCCCAAGGTCGCAGGTTCGATCCCTGCCCGGCCCATCGAGAAACTCGTCGGCGCGCCGTGAATGACGCCGCGGATGACCCCGCGGTCGACTTTCATACCCGGTTCGCAAGTCGTTTCGATGGGTAGAACCAACCGTCTGAAAGCGAGGAAAGGTTGGTGTCATGGGCAACAAGACCGACCGTGCCAAGGGTCAGATGAAGGAGAAAGCCGGTCAGGCAGCAGGTGACCGCAGCCTCACCGAGTCCGGCCGACGCGATCAGGCCAAAGGGAACGTCAAGGCCGGCGCCAAGAAGCTGAAGAACGCAGCAAAGAGCCTCTAGTCGTTACCGGACCGCGGGGCCGCCGTCGAGAGGGGCGGCCCCGCGAGCCAAGCCGGGAGCTCAGGCCAGTTCGACGGGATCGCCGACGCGGACCCGGCCGGGCTGGGCGACGGCGGCATACACGCCGAAGGGCAGCGGCTCCGTCGTCTCGACGGTCCGCCTGTAGGCCGCGAGCGCCTTCAGCGTGTCCAGATCGGGTGCGCCGGTGTCCGGGTTCTGCGTCGTCACCGCACACCGGCCGACGTTTCCCTGCGGCACGACGACGGCGCTCCCGAGCCGGACGCGCCGGCCGAGCCACTCGTCCTCCTGGTGAGCGTCGAGCCCCTCGATCCCGAAGTTCATGCGGAACCGCCGCTCGTCCACCTCTTCGACGCTGAGAACGCGCGCGAGGGCTTCGAGCGAGCCCGTCCCGAGTAGGGTCGCGGCGCCGCTCCGCCGACGGTCGGGCGCCGGCTCCGAAGCCGCAACGAGGCGGAGGTCGCGGCCGGCGTAGTCCGAGATTGCTTCGCTCCACGGCCCCTCCACGACGCGGACGTCGACGACGTCGTCCCAGAATCGTGCGCCGAGCGAGCCGTCGAAGCCGACATCGCGAGAAATCGTCGTGCCGTCGGGAAACGCGAGCGCCAGTGAGCCTGCTTCGGGGTCGCGGTGCGGAACGATCTGCTGGAGGACGCCGAGCCCCTTGCTGTTCACGAGTCGATCGTGCTCGTCGATCAGGAAGAACTCCCGATCGCCGGTGATCCCGGCTTCCGTCAGCTCGCATTCCTCGAGCTGCCGGACCGCGAGGCCCTTGACCGGGCAGTGCGAGATCCAGGCGACGCGCAGGCTCACCGTCGGAAACCTAGCTGGGCCGCGCACCGACTCCGCGAGCCGGCCGTGGCCGGAGTGACGCCATAGACTGAAGGCATGGAGCGAGCCGCGCGACAGGCTCGAAACGAGGCGCTTCATCGCGAGGTGAACGAGCGGCTCGCGCAGATGGACAAGCGCGCGGACGCTTCGTGGGCGACGGACGACGAGACGTTCGAATTTCTCTGTGAGTGCGGCGCGGGCGACCGTTGCAACGAGCACGTGCGGATGACGCTCGCCGCCTACGAGGACGTGCGCGGGCAGAACGACCGCTTTGCGGTGGTGCCCGGACACGAGAACCTCGAGATAGAACGAGTCGTGACTCGAACGGAGACATATCTCGTCGTCGACAAGATCGCGGAGCTCGAGCCGTACGTCGCCGACGACGAGCGCGGCGCCCCTTCGAGCTGACGATGCGGGCCGGCGGCCCCGCTGTCAGGTGGCGAGGCCGCCGGCTCGTGATCGGCTACGGATACGAGACGATGTTGACGGGCGTCGTGTTCGGAGGCGTCGGGGCGCCGACGTCGTTGACCACGTGGTCGATCACGCCTTGCGCGCTGATCGAGAGGTCGAGGATGTCGTGCAGCGTGACGCCGTCCGTGACCGGCACCTGGAACGCACGGCTCGCGTGGATCGTCGGGTCGACGTTGAAGAAGCAGTAGCTGCCGAGGCCCCACCCCTCGTGCGTGCGCACGGAGTCGGCGACCTTGTAGGCCGGGTAGCCGAGCGTCCCGTCGGGCTGCTGCCAGGCCGCCTGCTTCGGCGGGTCGTAGGGCATCTCGTTCTGGAACATGATCGTCTTCCCGTTCTCGCCGTTCCAGACGACCTCGTCCTTCTGGAAGTGCTCGACGAACAGGCCGGTGGCGACCACGTCGTCGCCGTTCACGACGAGGCCCGTGTCAGCCGTGTTGGTCGTCCAGCCGACGCCGCTGCCGTGGTCGGCGCGCCACGCCCAGATGTCGTCGAGGAGGACGTGGTCGCTGTTCACCTCGAGCGCCACGTTCGCCTTCCCGAGGTGCGGGCCGCCGATGCGGAAGAAGACGTCCGAGAGCGTGGTGGGGTCGTTCGCGTCGCTCGTGCCGGCGCCGTTGTTGCCGTGGCCTTCGCCGACCCTGAGCAAGACCGGCGAGCTCTCGGGCCCGGCGTCGAACATCAGCTCGGCGATCTCGATGCCCGGCCGGTTGGCGACCGTCATCGGCACGACGCCGTTCTCGGCCTCGAGCGTCGCCATGCCCAGCCCGAGCACGACCGTGTCCGCGTGCTTGACCTTGATCGTCTGGTCGACGTCGTAGACGCCCGGCGTGAAGAGGAGGTTCAGGCCCCTCGACAGCGCGTTGTTGATCGTCTGGACGCTGTCGCCGGGGTGGGCGACGTAGAAGTCCGAGATCGGAAGCGACCGGCCCGGCGTCTGTCCAGTCGACCAGGTCGTGCCCGAGGAGTCGGGCTGCGCGGCGGGGACGTAGACGTCGTAGCGGCCGCTGCCGTCGACGTAGAGGAACGGCTTCTCGCGTGAGACCGGGTTCGCGGCGAGCGTCGTGTACGGCGGATTCGGGAACGACTGCGGCGGCGCACCGGTGACTCCCGCGAAGACCTGGTTCCAGACGCCGTTCGTCCAGCCGTCGAGGTTGCTGTTCCGGACGAGGTACTGCTGCTGGGAGCCGTTGATCACGGTGCTCCCGCTGAAGAGCGAGTCCGAGATGAAGCCGCCGCTCGCGTACGAAGGTCCGTCGCAGAAGTCGAACAGCGTCGTCAGCCCGTTGACGTGCACGCGCCGGACCGGCGCTGCCTGCGAGGCGGCCCAGAACTCGGCGACGCCTTCGCAGCCGCTGCCGTGCACGTTGATCGTCAGATTCGAGACTGAGCGCCAGAAGTTGTTCAGCGCCGTGCAGAAGTGCGTCGCGTCGCACTGGTCGAACGAATCGACGGCGCCGTTGATGGTGACGTCGTTCGGCGAGGCGCCCAGCCCGGCGACGTCGGTGTAGTAGCCGACCGGGATCTTGAGCGGGGTCGCGGCCGAGCCGTACGTCCCAGGCTCGAAGAGCAACGCGTAGCGCTGGGTTCCGAACTGGTTCGACTGCTGCTGCGCGTAGATCGAGTCGACTGCCGACTGGATCTGGCTCGTCGACATGCTCGGGTCGAAAATCCTCACGTTCGGGCCCAGGTTCGGGACGGCCGGGGCGCTCGGCGGCGCGGCGGCGGCTACGCCGGCGCCAACGAGCGTGACCGCGGCGAGGGCGAAGACCGTTGCGAGACGGGACACGAGAGTCGAAGTCATCGTTGAACCTCTTTTCGCGGCTTGGATGGCGGTATCCGTATGCCCCTCTTGGCCGCCGAGCATACGCTCCGGCGGCCCCCTGAGGTGCGCCACTTCTCCGGCACGGCGCTACGGCCACTCCGGGGAGAAGACGCCGAGCGCGAGGTGGTCGTCGACGATCGTCCACCAGCCGATTCCGTTGAGCGTGGCTCTGCCGTCGTGGTCGGCGCGGGCGGACTCGCGCAGGCTGCAGTTGACGAGGTCGAAGCCGTCGTCGAAGGCCTTGTTGCATTTCCGCAGAGGCAATTTCGCCCAGTCCGGAGCCCGGTCGAGGACGGCCCGCTGGACCGGCAGCACGGCTTCGACGTCGAGCGTCTCGCAGCACTGGAAGCAGAAGTTGCAGTCGCTCATCCAGGAGAAAAGGGTCTCGTCCTCCGCGTCCAGCCGGGTCAGCTGCTCCAGCAGCCTGCTGTGCAGCACGATGTACTTGCCGAAGAGGTAGGCGGCGAGGTCCGCCGCCTGCATGAGGCGGTTCGCATGGCTCGGCGCGGTGACGTACTCCGGGTCGATCGCCGGATCGAAGAACCGCTCGAACCCTCCCGGCCATTTGACGTCGACCGAGCCGCTCTCGGCGATCGCCCGGCTTTCGGGGCCTGCGTGCCGCCGCATCACGGCGCTCGCCTCGGGGTCGAGATAGAAATCGGGGTGGCCGAGATGGCTCCCCATGATCTCGGCGAGGTTTCGGTCGAGCCGGCTGAGCGCCCCGTAGATGTGAAGCCACTCCGTGATCGCGTCCGGCTTGGTCGCCTTCACCGGATGCGGGACGGGGGAGACGGAGACCACGATCGTGACGCGCGACTCCGCCATCGTGTTGACGAGATCGAACAACAGCCGCTTCATCGCCTCCTTGTGCTCGACGTCGTGGAACGGCCCCCGTTTCCGCTCCGAGCCGTTCCAGATCGACTTGGCGTGAAGCTCGACGTGGTCGGGCGACGAGATCCCGGTCCAGTGCCTGATCAGCTCGTCGACGTTCCGCTCCAGCTCGCCGACGTCCTCTGCCTGGGCGGCGGCGACCGCGTAGGCGTCGACGTAGTGCCGGCCCTCGCCCTGTCGGCTCGAAGCGCCTCCGAGCACGAGCGCGGTGCGGTCGTGCAGCCGCCGCTCCGCCGTCGCCATACGGCACTCCTCCCTGCCGCAGGCAATACGCTGCAACGAGTTGCAGCGCCAGATCCCTTGTCGCGCCAAGCGTGGCGATGCCTGGCCACGGGCGCCTCACCCTGTTTGGACGATCTCAATTTCGGTCGGCGCTGCGAGGGTGGGCTGCAAGCAACCGCGAAAGTGGAGGTCGAGTATGTGGTGGGGAATCGGGCTTGGAGCCGTCCTGTACGTGGTCCTGCTGTTCACGCTGGGGCTGATGACGCTGAGAAAAGGGCACTGGGTCATGTTCATCCTCGGAATCTTTCTCCCGATCTTTTGGCTGATCGGCGCGGTGATTCCACCGGTGACGCAGACGGCGTAAGCGCATGACTGCCGGCGTCGAAACCTCGCTGTGACGAGCGGGCGGCGACAACAGCTCAGCCGGATCGGCCAGAAGGTTCGGCAGGTTCCCCCGAATCCGGTCGAGCGGCGGATGACGAGGTTCCTCAGCGAGCCGCCGTCCATCCGCGCGGCGGCGAGCGTCATCGTGACGGCGACCACACTGGTCGTGGTCGGCGGCGGCGTCCTGATCAGGGTGCTCGACCACTCCGAGTACCCGAACATCTGGGTCGGCATGTGGTGGGCGCTCCAGACTGTGACGACCGTCGGCTACGGCGACGTCACGCCGAGGCACCCTTCGGGCCGACTCGTCGGCGTGCTGGTGATGCTCGAGGGGATTGCCTTCCTCGCCATCATCACGGCCGCGATCACCTCGTCGTTCGTCGCGCGAGCTGCGAGCGAGCGGGCGATCGCGGAAGGCGCCGAGGAGGTCGCGCTCGAAGAACGGCTCGAGGCCCGCTTCGACGAGCTGGGACAGCGCTTCGACCGTCTCGAATCGATCCTTCGGAAGACTGAGGAGTGACCGCGTGGGCGAATCGGTGACCGAGACCCCGGGCGAGCCGGAGGGAACCCGCGTCGG
>JBPYFE010000133.1:0-12029 GCA_051986525.1 Gaiellaceae bacterium | reverse complement strand
TCGTCGTTCCGGCCGCTTCGGCGAGTCCGGCCCGGATCGCGGCGACGAAGTCGACGGCCGTCGGATAGCGGTCGTCGGGGTTCTTCGCCATCGCGCGGCGGAAGACGGGATCGAGCTCGGGCGGCAGGCTCTCGCAGATCGTCGCGATCGAGGGCACGGGCGCGTTCACGTGCGCGGCCGCCTCGGCCGTCATCGACTCGTTCTCGAACGGCCGGCGCCCGCTCAGCAGCTCGAAGGCGACGACTGCGAGCGCGTAGCGGTCGCTGGCCGGAGTGGCTCGGTCGCCCTGCGCCTGCTCGGGCGCGAGGTAGCCGGCCGTGCCGAGCACCGTGCCCGTCATCGTCAGCGAGTCCATTCCGGCCGCGCTCGCGATCCCGAAGTCGGCGACGTGGACGTTCGCGTTGCGGTCGAGCAGGAGGTTCGCCGGCTTGACGTCGCGGTGGACGACCCCGTGCCGGTGCGCGGCGTCGAGAGCGACCGCCGCCTGCTCGAGCCACTCGAGCGCCTGGCCCGGCTCCTGGGCGCCGCTCTTGCGGATCCGCTGCTCGAGCGAGCCTCCGCTCAGGTACTCCATGACGATGAACGGCCGGTCGGAGAACTCGCCGACGTCGAAGATCGTGACGATGTGCGGCTCGCCCGAGAGCCGCGCCGCCGCGAGCGCCTCGCGGGTGAAGCGCTGGCGGACCGCGTCGTCGCGCGAGTAGCGCAGAGCGAGCAGCTTGACCGCGACCGCGCGCCCGAGCGTCGCGTCGGTCGCACGGTAGATCTCGCCCATGCCGCCGGTCGCTATCCGCTTCGGCGAGCGGTAGCGCGGCGGGAGGATGTCGGTGTTCACAGGCATCTGCGCGCAGGGTCGTTTACCGCCCCGCCTCACGGTCTGCCCGGCGGCGGGAGGACGAAAACGCTGCTTAAGGGGATGTAAAGGATCGGGCTGGCCTCGGAAGAAATCGGCTACGTTCCGACGCGTCCGACGAGTCGACATGGCCCGTTCTCTCGTCACATTTCTCTTCGCTGCGCTCGTCCTCACCGGCAGCTCGGCGTCCCGCCCGGCGGCTGTCCAGCCGGCGATCCAGCCGCATCCGATTTTCTTCATCAGCGGCCGGGGCTGGGGACACGGCCTCGGCATGAGCCAGTACGGCGCCTACGGCTACGCCCAGCACGGGTGGACGTACGACCGGATCATCAAGCACTACTACACCGGCGTCACGATCGGGCCGGCGCCGGTTCAGCGGGTCCGCGTCCTGCTCGCGGACGGCGTCGCGCGCGCCGCGATCTCGTCCAAGCAGCCGTTCAAGGTGGTCGACGCGGACGGGACGAGCGTCGTCCTCGACGCCGGTACGTACAAGGTGGGCACGTCGTTCAAGCCCACGGACATGAACGACCCGAACGCGAAGCCGCAGCCGCTCACCTACCCGATCGAGTTCCGGCCCGGCGCCGCCGTGCTCTCGCTGAACGGCCGTGCCTACCGCGGCTCGTTCCGGCTCCTGAAGGCGGGCGCGAAGCTCCGCGTCGTCAACGTCGTCGACCTCGACCTCTATCTCCGCGGCGTCGTCCCCTCGGAGATGCCGAAGGACTGGGCGCTAGAGGCGCTGAAGGCGCAGGCCGTGGCGGCCCGCTCCTACGCGCTCTCGCACCTGCACGTCGGCGGCGGCTTCGACCTCTACCCGGACACGCGCGACCAGGTCTACCTCGGGATCCCGCACGAGGCGCCCTCGACGACCGCGGCCGTGAACGCCACGGCCGGCCAGGTCGCGCTCTACAAGGGCAAGGTCGCGAGCACGTACTTCTTCTCGACCTCGGGGGGCCGGACGGCGAACGTCCAGGACCTCTACCCGAACGCGCCGCCGATTCCGTACCTCGTCTCCGTGCCGGATCCCTACGACTCGATCTCGCCCTACCACCAGTGGGGCCCGTTCAGGTTCTCGGCGAGCAAGCTGGGCCGCGTCTTCAAGTCGCCGGGCCGGCTGCTCGACGTACAGACGCTGCCGAGCCCGTCCGGCCGCGTGCGCTCGATCGTCGCGACCGGGACGAACGGCGAGAACACCGTCGACGGGAACGCCGTCCGCTCGGCGCTCGGCCTTCGCTCGACCTGGTTCCGCGTCGGCGTGCTCGCGCTGGGAGCGCCGGCTCAGCCGGTCACCTACGGCACGGCGACGTCGCTGCCGGGAACGGCGCGCGGCGTCGGGAGCGTGGAGCTGCAGGAGAACGGGCAGGCCGGCTGGCAGACCGTTGCGACGCTGACGCCAAAGGGCGGGACCGTCCAGCCCAGGGTGCGCCTGAAGTCGTCGAGCTCGTTCCGGCTCGCCGTCGGCTCGATGACGACCTCGCCCGTCGCGGTCGCCGTCTGCCGCTCCGCGGCTCTCCACGTCCCGCTCGACCAGACCGGCTTCTGGGGCACGGTGCGCCCGATCGCAGCCGGCGTCCGGGTTCAGGTCCAGCGCCAGGCCGGGACGGCGTGGCGCCTCGTGGCGACGGCGCAGACGACGGCGCGCGGCCGCTTCACCGTCGCCCGCAACGTCACGCCGGGGACCTACCGCGTCCGCGTTCCTGCCGGCGCCGGCTTCGCGACCAGCTTCTCGAAGCCGATCGCCGTCTCGTAGCGCTACTGGCTCTCGAGCAGCTCGTCGTCCGGGACCTGGCGGAGCGGCCGGGCGGGATTCCCGACGACGACCGTCTTCGGCGGCACGTCGCGGATCACGACCGCGCCGGCGCCGACAAACGCCTCTTCCCCGACCTCGATCCCCGGCAGCAGGACGGCGGCGCCGCCCACGCGCGCACCGCGCCGGATGGTCGGTCCCTTGATCAGCTCGTGCCGCTTCTCCGTCCGACCCATGAAGTTGTCGTTCGTCGTCGCCACGCAGGGTGCGATGAAGACGTCGTCCTCGAGAGTCGAGTAGGCGGTGATGTACGCGTGCGCCTGGATTTTCGTCAGCGAGCCGATCGTCGTGTCGTTCTCGACCAGCGACCCGCGTCCGATCACGACGTCGTCGCCGATCTGGCAGCGCTCGCGAACGCACGACTGGTCGCCGAGGATCACGCGCTCGCCGATCAGCGTTCCCGCGAAGAGGACGGCGCCGGTCGAGACGATCGTCCCCGCGCCGAGCTCGAGCGGCGGCAGATCCTCGCGCTTCGCGGTCGAGCGCGGCGAGAGGGTGGGCTGCTTCCCGACGACGGCGTAGTCGAGGATCTTGCAGCCGTCCCCGATCACCGTTCCCGGATAGACGACCGCGGTGTCGGCCACCTCGTAGCTCACGGCTGCAACTTTACGAAGTCACTGGTCGACGTCGCCTCGCAACCCTGGTCGATCGGCCGCGCCGCGCATGTCGCCGCGGCCTCTATTGCGGCATCGCAAGCGATGCCTTAGGCCGGCGTCTGCTCCAGCGACGCCTGCAGCTGCTCGAGCGCGCGGACGACGGCCAGGCCGTCGCGCGCCGCCTTGAGCGGATCGCCCTCGCCGCGCACGAGCTGCAGGAAGTGCTCGCACTCGAGCCGCAGCGGCTCGGCGTTCGGGATCTTCGGGCTGTAGATGTCGCCCGTGCGCGTCACCCACTCGCCGTACGTGGCGGAGCGCTCGACCGGGCCCTTGTCGTAGATCGTCAGCTTGCGGTCGAGCTCCATGTCGTCGAAGACGGCCATCTTGTCGCGGCCGACGACGGTGATCCGCCGCATCTTGTGCGGGTCGAGCCAGGACAGGTGCATGTGCGCGACCTTGCCCGACGGGAAGCGCAGGTAGCAGAAGACGACGTCCTCGACGCCTTCCGTCAGGAACGACTCGCCGCGCGCCCAGGCCTCGCTCGGCTCCTCCTCGAGCAGATGGAGGATCACCGAGAGGTCGTGCACGCCGAGAGACCAGAGCGCGTTCTCGTCCTTGCGGATCTGGCCGAGGTTCTGGCGGTTCCCGTAGACGTAGAGCACGTCGCCGAGCTCGCCGGAGTCGATCAGCCGCTTGAGCGCGGCGACGCCGGGGTGGTAAAGGAGCAGGTGGCCCGGCATCAGCACGCGGCCGGCCTCTTCCGCGGTCGCGGCCAGCTCCTCGGCCTCCGACGCCGTCAGCGCGGGCGGCTTCTCGACGAGCACGTGCTTCCCGGCCTCGAGAGCCCGCTTCGCCAGCTCGAAGTGCGTGACGACCGGGGTTGCGACCACGACCGCCTCGACGGACTCGTCCGCGAGCATCTCGTCGAAGTCGCTCGTCATCCGCGCCTCCGGGAACCGTGTGCCGAAGCGCTCCCGGTTCTCGGGCGAGAGGTCGCAGAGCCAGGCGAGCTCGGAGAGCTCGTCGAAGTTCCGCGCGAGGTTCGGCCCCCAGTAGCCGAGGCCGGCGAGACCGACTTTCGTCACGGCGGGAGCCTAACGTGCGGCTAGAAAGGCGAGCTCCGGTCGAGCGCCGAGAAGTCGCCGTCGTAGCGGATCGCGCGAGCCGCCTCCGCCAGAGCGTCGGCCGCGACCCAGGTCAGCGCGCCGCCGACGCTGATCCGCTGCGCTCCCGCTTCGAAGATCTCCGCTGCGGTCAGGCTCGGGCGGGCGAGCACGTTGACCGGCTTCGAGACCGCCTCGCAGACGGCCCGGATCTCGCCGAGCTCGCTCAGCCCCGGCGCGTAGAGGACATCGGCACCGGCAGTCTCGTACGCCTGCAGCCGCGCGATCGTGTCGTCGAGGTCGGCGTGGCCGCGGATGTGGTTCTCGGCGCGCGCGGTGAGCATGAACGGGAAGCCGACCGAGCGCGCGCCCTCCAGGGCGGCCTTCACCCTGGCCACGGCTTCGCCGACCTCGTACAGCCGCTCTCCGTCCCAGTCCTCGATCGAGCCCCCGACCGCGCCGGCCGCGGCGACGCGCCGCATCGTCTCTGCCGGGTCGTCGTAGGCGTTCTCCAGGTCGACCGAGATCGGAAGCTCGGTCGCCGCCGCGAGCGACTCGACGTGAGCGACGACGTCGTCCAGCGTCGCCTCTCCGTCCGAGCGCCCGAGCGTGAAGGCGAAGCCGGAGCTCGTCGTCGCGAGCGCCTGGAAGCCGAGCTGCTCGAGCAGCCGCGCCGAGCCGGCGTCCCACGGGTTCGGGATCACGAACGGGTCGCCTTCGTGCAGGGCACGGAAGCGCTCGGCCCTTTCGCGTTGGGTCATCCCAGCAACGCCTCCGTGATCCGCTCCGAGGCACGGCCGTCGCCGTAGAGCTGCGGCAGCTCCGCCGGGAGGCGCGCGTCGCGTGCGGCCGCGACGATCCGGCCGGGGTCGTCGTCGACGAGGACGTTGGCGCCCGCATCGACGGTCGCGGTCCACTCGGTCGACGGGCGCATCGTCACGCAGGGTACGCGGTACCAGTACGCCTCCTTCTGGAGACCGCCCGAATCCGTGAGGATCACGCGCGCCTGCGAGGCGAGCGCCGCGAAGTCGAGGTAGCCGAGCGGCGGCGTCACGACGACGTGGTCGGCGAGCTCGAGCCGTTCGCGGGCCAGCGCGTCGCGAGTCCGCGGGTGGAGCGGGAAGACGATTCGGCCGTCGGCTCCGTTCAGGCCTTCGACGATTCGGCCGAGCCTTGGCTGTGCGGTGTTCGCCTCCCTGTGGACGGTCGCGACGAGATACCCGCCCGGCTCGAGCGCGAGGCGTTCGAGGATCCGCGAGCGCTCCCGCGCGATCGGCGCCAACCGCATCGTCGCGTCCGCCATCACGTCGCCGACGACCTCGCGCCGGCCGGGGACGCCTTCGGCCGCGAGCGTCTCGGCCGCCTGTTCGTCGGGGCAGAACAGGACCGCGGCCAGCCGGTCGACCTCGATCCGGTTCGCCTCCTCAGGCATCTCGAGGTCGCCGCTGCGAAGCCCGGCCTCGACGTGCGCCTGCGCGACTCCGGTGTCGTTCGCGGCGAGCGCGCCCGCGAGCGTCGAGTTCGTGTCGCCGTAGACGAGCACGTAGTCCGGCTGCTCCGACCCGATCGCAGCGCGGATCCCCGCCCGCATCGGCGCCACCTCGGCCGTGTGGAGGTCGAGCGAGTACTTCGGCTCGGGCAGCTCGAGCTCGTCGAAGAACACCTGCGAGAGCTCGCGGTCGTAGTGCTGTCCTGTGTGCAGCACGACCTCGTCGATCCCGCGCTCGCGCAGCGCCACCGAGAGCGGCGCGGACTTGACGAACTGGGGCCGGTTGCCGACGACGGACAGGATCTTCACCGTTGGTACCCTAGGCCCGCCTCGGGCCGTTAGCTCAGTTGGTAGAGCAGGGGACTCTTAATCCCAAGGTCGAAGGTTCGAATCCTTCACGGCCCATCGCGGAGCGGAGCGGAGCGATCGTCCGCGAAGCGGACCCGTGGAAGGGGTCTGGGGAAACCGGGAGGTTTCCCCAGCGTGTCTAGACCAGGCCGCCCGCTTCGCGGGCATGACGACTTTCGCCGGGTCGGCGCACGAATCGGCCGCGCTGAGCCGCGCCCGCGCAGGTCGGGCGCGGCGACGATACGTTTGAGTCGATGCTGACCCGCCTTTCGACTTGGCTCGCACGATCTCGGAACGGTTCGCCGTCGCCGACTCAGCTCGAGCTCGTGCTCCAGAGCGTCGCCGAGGCGATCACCGTGCAGGACGACGACGGGCGGCTCGTGTTCGCGAACGACGCGGCGGCGGAGATGGTCGGGTTTCCGTCCTCGGAGGCGCTGCTGGCGGCGAGCCCGGAGGAGCGGATGGCCGGGTTCGAGGTCGTCGACGACCAAGGCGCGCCGCTCTCGCCGGACAGCCTGCCCGGGCGGCTGGCGCTGGCCGGTGCCGACACCGAGCAGGTCGTCCACTACCGCGTGCGCGACACCGGCGAGGAGCGCTGGTCGCTCGTCCGGGCCGCGCCGTTTCCCGATCCCGCGGGCCGCCGGCGGCTCGCCATCAACACGTTCCACGACATCACCGACCGCGTCCAGGCCGAGCGCCGGCTGGCCTTCCTTGCCGAGGCGAGCGAGCGGCTCGGCGCCGCGTCGCTCGACTGGGAGGAGACGCTTCGCGAGCTCGCGCGGCTGGCGATTCCGATGCTCGCGGACTGGTGCATCGTGGACGTCGTCGAGGACGACGGCGAGACGCTGCGGCAGGTCACGGTCGCCGCGGCCGACCCGAGGAAGGAGGCGATCCTCGACGAGATGCGCACGCTCTACCGGCCGTCTCTCGACTCGCCGCAGCCGGCCGGCCGCGCGCTTCGCGCGGGCACGACGCAGGTCTTCTCGCAGTTCACGCCGGAGTCTCTGCGCGCGACGACGAAGGACGAGCGGCACTTCGAGCTCGTCAGCGAGCTTGCGCCCAACGCGTCGATCGCAGTCCCGCTCGTCGCCCGCAACCACATCGTCGGCGCGGTCACGCTCGCCTGGGCCGAGTCCGGGCGGGTGTACGACGAAGCCGACGTTGAGCTCGCCGAGGAGCTGGCGCGCCGGGCGGCCCTCGCCGTCGACAACGCGCGTCTCTACCGCGCCGAGCAGGAAGCGGCCGCCCGGGTCACGTTCCTCGCCGAGGTGGGGCAGGTGCTCGCCTCGTCGCTCGACTACGAGACGACGCTGAAGCGCGTCGCGGAGCTGAGCGTCCCGCGGCTCGCGGACTGGTGCATCGTCGACATGCTCGACGAGACCGGCGGGCTGCGCCGGCTCACGGTCGCGCACCCGGACTCGGCGGCCGTCCTTGCCGAGCGGGTGGCGTCGCGCCGGATCGACCCCGAGGGGACGTTCGGCGTACCGAAGGCCTTGCGCACGGGACTGCCCGACCTCGTTCCCGAGCTCACGGCCGAGATGCTGGACGAGGTCTGGCGTGAGGATCCGGAAGCGAAGTCGGCGAGCGCCGATCGGCGGCCCCGGTCGCTGATGAGCGTGCCGCTGATCGCCCGCGGCCGCGTGCTCGGCGCGATCAGCTTCGTCTCCGACGGCGAGCGGAGCTTCGGCGAGAAGGACCTCGCCGACGCGAGCGAGCTGGCGCGCCGTGCCGCGATCTCGGTCGACAACGCGCGGCTGTTCTACGAAGCGGAGCGCCGAGGCGACGCGGCGCGGGTGCTCGCGTACGTCGGCGACGGCGTCTTCCTGCTCGACCGCGAGGGGATCGTGCGGCTCTGGAACCGCGCCGCCGAGACGATCACCGGCCTCGCCGCCGGAGACGTCGTCGGTCGGCCGGTCGCCGATGCCGTCCCAGGCTGGTCGGCGGTCTCCGAGCACGTTCCCATCGCGCCCGCGCCGGGCGCGCGCGGCCGAGCGGAGTCGCTGCCGCTCGAGCTGCCGGATCGCGAGCTCTGGCTCTCGATCTCCGGCGTCGGCTTTCCGGAGGGAACGGTGTACGCGTTTCGCGACCTGACCGAGGAGCGGGCCCTGGAGGAGCTGAAGAGCGATTTCGTCTCGACGGTCTCGCACGAGCTGCGCACGCCGCTCGCCGCGATCTACGGCTCGGCCCAGACGCTGCGCCGCCGCGACCTCGCGCTCGAGCACGAGCAGCGCGACCAGCTGCTCGGGGTCGTCGCGACGGAGGCCGACCGGCTTGCCCGGACGGTCGACGACATCCTCTGGACGAGCCGGCTCGACTCCGGCTCGCTGCGAATCGCGATCGACAGCTGCGACGCGCGGGCGCTCGCGGACGAGGTCGTCTCGGCGGCCGAGACGCACCTGCCGGAGAACATTGAGCTCGCTCTCGCGGCGCCCGACGACCTGCCGCCGGTCGCGGGCGATCCCGACAAGGTGCGCCAGGTGCTCTCGAACCTCGTCGACAATGCCGTCAAGTACTCACCCGACGGCGGCCACGTGGGCGTGCAGCTCAGCCGCCGGAACGGGATGGTCCGCTTCGCCGTTCGCGACCACGGTCTCGGGATCCCGGCGCTGGAGCAGAACCGGATCTTCGACAAGTTCTACCGCCTCGACCCGGAGATGACGCGCGGCGTCGGCGGCACCGGGCTCGGCCTCTACATCTGCCGCGAGCTCGTCCGGCGCATGAACGGCCGGATCTGGGTCGAGTCGAACGACGGCGACGGATCGACGTTCGCCTTCGAGCTGCCCGTCGCGCAACCGGGCGCGCAATAGAACGGGGCGGCCGAGGCCGCCCCGAACGACGTGCGTGCTGCGAACGCTCCCTTAGTAGCCGGGCGGCGGGGCGTCCTCGACGTACGGACCGCGGCGCCGGGACCAGTAGCCCGGGCCGGCCCACGAGGACCAGAAGATCAACGACAGGATCAGACCGACGATGCCGACGATCATGAGGATCCAGCCGATGGCGTCTTCGTTGATGCCGCCGACGTGGCCGTTGACGCCCCAGACCAGGATTGCGCCCGCGGCGACGAGGATCAAGCTGACTCCGATTCCCATTCAGGTTCTCCTTTCAGGGCCAGTACCTCGTGGCCCTCCGAAACCGCTTCTACCCGGAGGGAACCTGATGGAAACCACCCTTTGTGACGCTTGTTCGCAAGCGGCGCTGAGCCGGTGGATTCAGTAGGCTCGCGCCCGTGCGCAGGGGAGTGGTCGTGCGCCTCGTCGTCGTGGGTCTGGCCGCGGCCGCCGTCGCCTTCGCGGTTGCGCTCTTCATCCCGTGGCTGCCGACGCCCGCGTCGAAGGAAGCCGACCGGGTCGACTTCGTCTTCTGGTTCGTCACCGTCATCTGCATCCTGATCTTCGCGCTCGTCGTCGCGGTCATCCTCTACGCGATCGTCCGCTTCCGAGCCCGGCCCGACGACGACTCCGACGGGCCGCCGATTCACGGCAACACCGGGCTCGAGATCGTCTGGACCGCCGTGCCCGCGGTGCTCGTGGCCGCGATCTCGGTCGTCAGCGCGGTCGCGCTCGCGCAGAACGACACGCTGCCGAAGAAGCACATGATCGTGAACGTGACCGCGCAGCAGTTCGCATGGTCGTTCTCGTACCCGGCCTACAAGGGCCTGACCTCGTCGACGCTTCGCCTGCCGATCCACGAGGCGGTGCAGCTCCACATGCGGTCGAAGGACGTGATCCACTCGTTCTGGGTGCCGCAGTTCAGCCAGAAGCAGGACGTCGTCCCCGGCCTGACGACGAAGGTGATCATCACGCCGAAGCGGCTCGGGACCTACCCGGTGATCTGCACTGAGCTCTGCGGCGAGGGGCACGCGCTGATGCGCGCCGAGGCGATCGTCATGACGCGGCCTGCGTTCGCCACATGGGTGAAGTCGCAGCAGGCGGCGGCCGCGAAGGCGAGCGCGGCGCCCGCCGGAGCGGGCCCGGGGCTGGCGACCTTCCAGAGCGCGGGGTGCGCCGGCTGCCACACGTTCAAGCTGGCCGGCTCAACGGGAGTGACCGGTCCGGACCTCGATAATCTGACCGCCGCTGCGAAGGCGGCGAAGCAGCCGCTCGCGCAGTTCGTCCATCAGTCGATCGTCGATCCGAACGCGTACATCGCGAAGGGGTACCAGCCGAACATCATGCCGAGCAACTTCGCCTCGCTCCCGAAGTCGCAGCTGGCCGCGCTCGTGACGTTCCTCGTCAAGGGGCAAGGCAAGTGACGAGCGTCGCCCTCGGCCACGACGACGTGCACGCGCCCGCGTCGCAGTCGCCGCGCGGCTGGCGCCGCCTGGTCGCTCCCGGCTGGCTGCGCGTGCCGTGGGCGATCGCGGTCTTCTTCGGGATCGGCGTCGGCCTCGTCGTCCTGATCCGCTGGCTCGAGGGCTGGCATCCGATCTGGGACGGCCAGGTGATCACGACCGTCTCGCTCGCCACCGTCGGGTTCGGCTTCCTGGTCGGGCTAGGCGGCTTCGACTACTGGGCCGGCTACGCGATCGGGCAGCCGACTCGCCCCGAGGACCACTCGGGCCATGGCGCCTACAGCTGGCGCGACTACTTCCGCGTCAACACCGACCACAAGGTGATCGGGGTCCAGTACGTCGTGACGACGATCTTCTTCTTCGTCGCCGGCGGCCTGATGGCGATGATGATGCGCGCCGAGCTCGCACGGCCGGGGATGCAGTTCGTCGGCAACCAGGTCTTCAACGAGCTCTTCTCGGTCCACGCCGCGCTGATGATCTTCCTGTTCATCATCCCGGCGTTCGCGGGCCTCGGGAACTTCGTCATCCCGCTGATGATCGGCGCGCCGGACATGGCCTTCCCGCGCCTGAACGCGCTCTCGTTCTGGCTGCTCCCGATCGCCGGCCTGATGATGCTCTCGAGCTTCTTCGTCCCCGGCTTCGGCTGCGGCTGGACGTGCTACGCGCCGCTCGGCTCGACGCACCAGGAGCTCGGCGCCGTCTTCTTCAACATGGGCGTCCAGTGGGCCGGCGCCTCGTCGATCATGACCGCGCTCAACTTCCTGGTCACGATCATCACCATGCGTGCGCCGGGGATGACCTTCTGGCGGATGCCGCTGCTCGTCTGGGCGAACTTCACGACCTCACTGCTGGTCGTGATCGCGACGCCGTTCATCGCCGGCTCGCAGTTCATGGAGATGTTCGACCACGTCATGCACACGAACTTCTTCAACTACTCGCAGGGCGGCTACGTGCTCGCGTACCAGCACATCTTCTGGTTCTACTCGCACCCGGCCGTCTACATCATGATGCTGCCCGGCTTCGGAATCGCCTCCGAGGTGATCTCGACGTTCGCGCGCAAGCCGATCTTCGGCTACCGCCTGATGGCTTTGAGCCTGATGGCGATCCTCGTGCTCGGCTTCTCCGTCTGGGCGCACCACATGTTCGTCTCCGGCATGGCTCCCTGGCTGCGGGTGCCGATGATGGTGACCTCGGTCGTGATCGCGGTTCCGACCGGGATCAAGGTCTTCTCCTGGCTGGCGACCTTATGGGAGGGGAAGCTGAACTTCTCGACGCCGATGCTGTTCGCGCTCGGGTTCGTCTCGATGTTCGTGATCGGCGGCCTCTCCGGGATCTACCTCGCCGCGGTGCCGATCGACATCCACGTCTCGGACACGTACTTCGTCGTCGCGCACATCCACTACGTCCTCTTCGGCGGGTCGCTGTTCACGATCTTCGCCGGCATCTACTACTGGTTCCCGAAGATGACCGGCCGGATGTACAACGAGCGGCTCGGGAAGCTGCACTTCTGGCTGACCTTCGTCGGCTTCAACGCGACCTTCTTCC
>JBPYFE010000132.1:0-17946 GCA_051986525.1 Gaiellaceae bacterium | reverse complement strand
TGCTGCCGAAGCCGCGCCTCGCGCAGGCTGTTGCCGATCTCGAACACGAGCGGTGGATTCTAGTGGCGATTCATTCGTACGACAGGAGCAGCCCGTAGAAGCCGAGCGCGAGCGCGGCGGTCAGTCCGAGGCACATTCCGAGCAGCCCCAGCCACTTGCCCCACCGGGCCGTTCCCTCCCCCGTGCGGCCGAGCGTCCGCTCCACCTGGAAGCGGGCCTTGCGAGCGAACGTGACCGCGAGCAACCCGAAGATCGTTCCCGCGACGGCCTCGCCGGCAACGGCCTGGGGCACGGTCACGTGGTTCAGCTTGTCCGCGTACCAGGCGACGGGGATCGCTGCGAGCGAGAGCAGCGCGAAGAGCAGCGACAACCGGGCCCGGTTGTTCCGCGGACGAGCGCTACTGCTTGACGTATGGGCGACCAACGGCGGCAGGTGGGATCGTCCTGCCGATGACGCCCGCGACGGCGACCAGCGTCAGGACGTAGGGCAGGGCCTGGAAGAGAGTAGCGGCGTTGTCCGAGTACACGTGCAGTCGGAAGGCGATCGCCGTCGAGAGGCCGAACAGGAGCGTCGCGCCGAAGGCGCCGAACGGCCGCCAGTTCCCGAAGATGAGCGCGGCGAGCGCGATGAACCCGCGCCCGGCGGTGACGTTCTCGTTGAACGTGTTCAGGTAGCCGACCGTCAGGTACGCGCCGCCGAGCGCGGCCAGGACGCCCGAGAGCACGACCGAGGCGTAGCGGACGACGTAGACGTTGATGCCGACGGTGTCGGCGGCCCGCGGGTGCTCGCCGCAGGCGCGGATCCGCAGCCCGATCGGCGTCTTGAACATGACGACGTACGAGATCGGGACGAGCAGGATCCCGGCCCAGATCATGTAGTTGAGGCTGCCGAACGAGTTCCCGAAGAAGGACGTGCTCGAGGCGCTCGTCAGGTGGAGGTCCGGGATCTGCGAGACGCCGACCGGGATGTTCCCGCCGTGGTAGAGCTGGACGAAGAAGTAGCCCGTGATCCCGAGGGCCAGGAAGTTGACCGCCACCCCGCCGACGATCTGGTCGGCCCGCAGGTGGATCGCGAAGAAGGCGTGAACGAGCGCGAGCAGGCCGCCCGCGAGCATCGCGACGACGAGGCCCCAGGCCCAGTTCCCGAACTTGTCGGCGCCCCAGATCCCCCAGAAGGCGCCCATCAGCATCATGCCCTCGAGGCCGATGTTCACGACGCCGGAGCGCTCGGAGAACATGCCGCCGATCGCCGTGAACGTGAGCGGCGTCGCGAAGACGAGCATCTGCTCGATCAGGCTCGCCGAGACGACCTGGTTCAGGTTCGAGACGCTCGACTGGATCGCGAGCAGCGCCAGCGCCATGCCGATCACTCCCGCGGCGACGGCCCCGCCGCCGACCCGCAGCGCGCCCCGCGTCGCCGCGACGAGGCCGAAGAGGATCGCGATGATCCCGATCAGGATCGGCCACGTCGCCGAGCGCGAGGTGACCGGCGGGATCGCGAGCACGAAGGCGAGGACGCCGAGGACGATGCCGACGATCCCGACCGTCTTCGGATCGGACAGCCGCGAGCGGCTCAGCGTGCCGACGTACGTGCTCACGCCGGCGCCTCCGCCTCGGGCTGCGGCGAGGGGGTCCGGCGCTCGCGCCGCAGCTTCCGGCGGGAGTTCCAGACCGCGAGGATCAGGACGTCGGCGCCGACGAAGAGGACGACGAGGCCCTGGATGATCTCGGTCAGGTGGCCGGCGAGGCTCGGGTCGATCGCGCCGGACTGGAGCCCGTGCGTCGTGCCGTAGACGAGGCCGCCGAAGAGCAGCGCCGCCAGTCCGACCCCGACCGCCGTGTTGCGGCCGAGCAGCGCGACCGCGATCCCGAGGAAGCCGATCTGCGTCGCCTGGACGTCGATCGTGCCGTAGTGGTGCAGGTACCCGAGCATGTCGAGCCCGCCCGCGAGGCCGGCGAAGGCGCCGGAGATCGCCATCGCGCGCAGGTAGTTCGTGCGCACGCGGATCCCGCCGTAGGCGGCGGCGGCCGGGTTGTAGCCGACGGCGCGCACCTCGAAGCCGAGCGTCGTGCGGCTCAGGATCACCCAGAAGAGGACGAGGCAGCCGATCGCGACGAAGAAGCCGATGTGCAGACCCTGGAGCTGCGGCAGGCCCCAGAACACCGGCAGCTGCGCGCTCTTGGCCACGTCGGCGGAGATCGGGATGTCGAGCGGGACGTTCCTCGGCGCCTGCAGCGGGCCGCCCTGCTGGAAGACGTAGACGCCGATCCAGTAGGCGATCCAGTTGAGCATGATCGTCGTGATCACCTCGTGCGCGCCGACGGTCGCCTTCAGGAAGCCGGCGATCCCCGCCCAGGCCGCGCCGGCGAGGGTCGCGACCGCGATCCCGAGCAGGATGTGCGCCGGCCGGGCCATGTGCACGAACGAGACGCCGATCCAGTTCGCGCAGATCAGTCCGACGATGTACTGGCCGTTGCCGCCGATGTTGAAGAGCCCACAGCGGAACGCAAACGCGACGGCGAGCCCGCAGAGGATCAGCGTCGTCGTCTGCAGCAGCGTCTGGCTGAAGTTGTACGCCGCGGTGCTGGCGATGTTCGTCTGCCACGGATGGGCGAGCCAGTTGAACCCGGCGCCCTTGATGATGTCCCAGTAGGCCTGCAGCGGGTTGTGGCCGGTCGCCGCGATCACGACGCCGCCGATCAGGAAGGCGACGACGGCGGTCAGCAGCGGCACGAGGACGCCGCCGGCCTGCTGGAACCGCGCCAGCCGCGCGGCCGGCGTCGCCGGCGGCTCCTGCCCGATCTCGGCCGGCTGGTTCGGCCCCGGCTGCGGCGCGAGCGACTCGCTCACGCCACGCTCCTGGTCGAATCGGACGCCGCGGCAAAGCCGCGACGCCCTTCAGATCGGCATCGCAAGCGATGCCTCATCCGACGGCCGCTTCCTTGCGTCGGGCGCCGAGCATCTCGAGGCCGATCTCCTCCTCGGACGCGCCGCCGACGTGCTCGGCGACGACCCGGCCTTCGTACATGACGAGGATGCGGTCGGCGAGCGAGAGGATCTCGTCGAGCTCGAGCGAGACGAGCAGGATCGCCCGGCCCTCGTCGCGCTCCTGGACGAGCCGGCGGTGCAAGTACTCGATCGCGCCGACGTCGAGTCCTCGCGTCGGCTGCGCTGCGATCAGAACCTTCGGGTCGCGCGCCACCTCCCGCGCGGCGACGAGCTTCTGCTGGTTCCCGCCCGAGAGCGCGCTCGCGCGCGTGTTGGGGCCGCCGCCGCGGACGTCGAACTCGCGGATCAGATCGCGGGCTCGGCGGACGAGCTGCCGTGGGAAGAGCCAGCCGAGGCGCGAGAACGGGCTGCGGCCGTAGTCGTGCAAGGCGATGTTCTCGCCGAGCGTGAACTCGAGCACGAGGCCACGCCGCTGGCGGTCCTCCGGAATGTGGCCGACGCCGGCGTCGAGCATCCGCCGCGCCGTCGGGTGCGCGACCGTCTTGCCGGCGACGGTGATCGTGCCGGCCTGGTGCGAGCGAAGGCCGGTGATCGCCTCGATCAGCTCGCTCTGGCCGTTGCCCTCCACGCCGGCGACGCCGACGATCTCGCCGGCGCGGACGTCGAACGAGACGTCCTGGACGACCGGGAGCCCGCGCTCGTCCACGACCGAGAGGTCCCGCACCTGGAGCAGCGTCTCGCCGGCATCGGCCGGCTTCTTCTCGACCCGGAGGAGGACCGCGCGGCCCACCATCATCTCCGCGAGGCCCTGCTCGGTCGCGCCCTCGCGCGGAATCGTGTCGATCCTCTTCCCGCGCCGCAGGACGGTGATCCGGTCGGCGATCTCGAGCACCTCGTTCAGCTTGTGGCTGATGAAGATGATCGACGTCCCCTCGGCGCGGAGGCTCTCGACGATCTTGAACAGCTCCCCCGCCTCCTGCGGCGTCAGCACCGCGGTCGGCTCGTCGAGGATCAGGATCCGCGCGCCGCGGTAGAGCGACTTCAGGATCTCGACCCGCTGCTGCTGGCCGACGCTGATGTTCTCGACCCTCGCGGCCGGGTCGACGGCGAGCCCGAAGCGCGTCGACAGGTCGCGGACGCGCTCCTCGGCCGCCTGGTAGTCGAGCAGGACGCCGGCCTTCGTCGGCTCGACCTCGAGCACGATGTTCTCCGCGACGGTCATGACCGGGATGAGCATGAAGTGCTGGTGCACCATCCCGATCCCGCGATCGATCGCGTCCTTCGCGGAGTGGAACGTGACCGGCTTGCCGTCGAGCGCGATCTCGCCCTCGTCCGGGCTGTACAGCCCGCAGAGGATGTTCATCAGCGTCGACTTGCCCGCGCCGTTCTCGCCGAGCAGCGCGTGCACCTCGCCCTTGTGGAGGTCGAAGTCGACGCGGTCGTCGGCGACGACTCCGGGAAACCGCTTCGTGATGCTTCGCATCTCGAGAACGGTCGCCGCTTCCACGGCGACGATTGTATGAGGAACGGCCGCCGTCTTTCTCGCGCAACGAAAAGGGCGGGCCCGAAGGCCCGCCCTTTCGAAGCTACGAAGGAGCTCGTCCTACTTGAGCTTGACCGGGATGTGGAGCTTGCCGGCGATGATCCGAGCCTTGACCTTGTTCATCGCGGTGATGAACTTCTTCGGCACGGCCGGGTTGATCTTGCCGATGCCCATGCCGCCGTTCTTCAGCGTGAACTGGAGGTCATGGTTGCCCTTGAAGTGGCCCGCCTTCGTGACCTTGATCAGGTTGAAGACGCCGAGGTCGACCTTCTTGACCCCGCTCGTCAGGACGCGCTTCGCGTCGTTGTACTGGTCCTTGTCGACGCCGATGCCCCAGATGTGGTGGGCGTCGGCCGCCTTCAGGGTGCCGAGGCCGCAGCCGCCGGCAACCTGGAACTCGACGTACGAGCCCTGGGCGATCTGGTTCTCCGCGACCGTCTTGCAGAGGTCCGACTTGACGAAGTCGCCGGAGTAGCCGACCAGCACGTTGATCTTCGGGTTGTACAGCTTGGCGCAGTACTTGTAGCCCGCGATCCAGATGTCGACCGGCGGGATGTGCAGTCCGCCGACAGCGCCGATCGTGGTCTTGTGAGCCTTCTTCGCCATCTCGGCAGCGAGGTAGCCGACGAGGCAGCCGGACTGGTTCGCCGCGTAGTCGAGGCCCATCACGTTCGGGTGGTTCTGATTCAGGACGCTGCCGGTGATGCAGCTCTTCGCGGCACCCTTCGCGCAGTAGTCGGTGATCGCGAACTTCGAGTTCGGGAACTGGTTCGCGAAGGTCTCGAGCGTGTCCGACAGCAGGAAGCCCGCCGCGATCGTGACGTTCGCGTGCTGGCGAACAGCCTGGTTGAAGTTCGGCGTGTAGTCCGAGGTCGAGTTCGACTGAAGCGGCAGGATGTTGACGCCGAGCTTCGCCTTGGCCCGCTTCAGGCCCTCGAGCTGTGACTGGTTGAACGAACGGTCAGTGAACTTGCCGATGTCGCTCACGAGCGCCGCAAGAAACTTGGCGTGACCGGCGGAGCGCTTGTGTGACGCGCTCCCGCCCGCGAGGACGCTCGCGGCGGTGCTGAGTGCCAGGAGGCACACGAGCCCAGCCACGAGAACAGTACGTTTCTTCACGTAATTCCCTCCTACCCGGGTTGAAAGGTGAGTCGATGCTAACTCGCTCGACCCCGTCTGAGCGAGCCCTCGGAATGTAAGACGTGCGCGTGTCGCCTTAGTTGGCGATGACGCGAGACAACTCGGTCTCGGAGATCAGCACCCGGCGGGGCTTCGAGCCCTCGTAGCCGCTGATGATCCCGCGCCGCTCGAGCATGTCGATCAGGCGGCCGGCGCGGGTATAGCCGACGCGCAGGCGCCGCTGGAGCAGGCTCGTCGACGCCGTCTGGGCGGTGACGACGATCTCGATCGCGCGGTCGAGCAGCGGATCCTCGTCCGGGTCGAACTCGCCGTCCGCGTCGTCGGCGTCGTCGGGCGGCGGCTCGGGAGCTTCGAGCAGGCTCTCGTCGAGCTCCTGCTCGCGCTGGGCGCGGCACTGCTCGACGATCAGGGCGATCTCCTCCTCGGTCACGAAGGCGCCCTGGAGGCGCTGCAGGCGCGAGGTGCCGAGCGGCTTGAAGAGCATGTCGCCCTGGCCGAGCAGGCTCTCGGCGCCGGACGCGTCGAGGATCACGCGGGAGTCCGTCTGGCTCGAGACCGCGAAGGCGATCCGCGAGGGCACGTTCGCCTTGATCATCCCCGTGATCACGTCGACCGACGGCCGCTGGGTCGCGAGCACCAGGTGGATGCCGACCGCGCGCGACTTCTGCGCCAGCCGGATCACCGCGTCCTCCACGTCCTGGGGCGCGATCATCATCAGGTCGGCGAGCTCGTCGATGACGACGAGCAGGTACGGAAGCGTCGGCTCGCCGCGCGAGCGGAAGGCGCGGTTCGCCTCGTTCAGGTTCCGCGCGCGCACCTCGGAGAGGCGCTCGTAGCGGCGCTCCATCTCGCTGACGACGTTGGCGAGCACGATCGAGGCCTCCTTCGGGCTCGAGACCACCGGCGTCAGCAGGTGCGGGATCGCCTCGTAGTAGTTGAGCTCGATCTTCTTCGGGTCGATCAGGATCAGCCGCACGTCGTCCGGCGTCGAGCGCAGCAGGATCGAGGTCAGGATCGTGTTGATGCAGCCGGACTTACCGGAGCCGGTCGTGCCGGCGATCAGGATGTGCGGCATCCGCGCGAGGTCGGTCCAGACGGCCGAGCCGGAGATGTCCTTGCCGAGCCAGACCGAGAGCGGGCTCGCCGTCTGCGGCAGGTCGTCGAAGATGTCGCCGAGGGCGACGTAGCTCGGGCTCGCATTCGGGAGCTCGACGCCGACGGCCTGCTTGCCGGGGATCGGCGCCAGGATCCGGATCTCCGTCGTCGCGAGCGCGTACGAGAGGTCGTCCTTGAGCGCCGCGACCTTCGAGACCTTCGTCCCGGGCGCGAGCTGCAGCTCGTAGCGCGTCACGCGCGGGCCGGAGATCTGGCCGACGACGTTCGCGTCGACGCCGAAGTGCGCGAGCGTCTGGACGAGCGCCTCGGCGACCTTGGCGTTCTGGTCGGCCGACGCGCCGGCGCCCTTCGGCGAGTTGCGGAGAATCGCGCGGTCCGGCAGCCGGTAGTCCTTGGCGACGGCCTCGCCCACGTCGAACAGGCTCGGCTGGTCGGCCTCGCGCGAGGCCGGGTCGTCGAGGAGCAGCGGCGCCGGCTCGGTCGTCTCGACGACGTCCGGGAACTCGTTGACGGCGTCGACCGGGGGCGCGACGGGGTCGCGCGACTGCTCGACCAGGCGCAGGTCGGGCACCGTCTCCAGCTCCAGGTCGGGCTCGGGTCCGGCCCTTTGCCTCCTCGGCCGCCGCGCGGTCGCGCGGACCGCGCGGCCCGAGCGGCGGATGATCGCGCCCGCCGAGGCGCCGGTCAGCAGCAGCGTCCCGGCCAGAAGCGTCGTGATCCCGACGATCAGCACGCCGGTCGCGCCGAGCGCGACGCCGAAGACGCTCGCGAGCGCGCTCCCGATGTAGCCGCCGTGCGCCTTGCCGAGCGTCAGCATCAGGCCCGTCGCGAAGACGGCGAGCCCCGTCCGGAACGGGCGCATGTCGACGAGCTGGCTGCGCGCGACCATCAGGCTGCCGACGATCACGCACGCGACCGGGAAGATCGCGCGGGCGGCGCCGATCAGCGCGTCGAGCGCGTCCGAGGCGAGCGCGCCGACGAAGCCACCGCTCCAGCCGAGGTAGACGACGGTTGCGAAGAAGATCCCGATTGCGACGAGGAAGAGGCCGATCAGCTCGGGATGCTGGTGCCCGCGCGTCTTCGCCGCGCGCTTGCGCTTCTTCACGCGCGCGGGCGAGCGCGGCTTGATCGTCCGTCTCTTTCGACGCGGCACCGCGCGTCATTCGACGCGGTGCCGCGGCTTTCCTACACCGTCAGTTGTTCGGGTACGGGTCCTGCGCGCTGTCGCCGCCGCTCAGCGCTTCCCAGTCGTTCGGACCGCCGCACTTCGGGCACGGCGGCAGCGACTGGACCGAGCTGACGTCGATCGTCTCGCCGCAGTTCGTGCACCGGTAGGTGCCGGCCGAGACGTCGCTTCCGATTGGAGCCGGGTTCGCCATTTTTCGAGCCTCCTTACCAGCGGCCGCGGCCGAAGAAGAAGCCGAGGACGAGGATGACGAGGACGATCACGATGATGATCCAGAGGATCCCTGCGCCTACGATCAAGACCGCCTCCTTGTGGGTTAGAGGCAGCGTCTCCGGCGCGCTAGAGCGTGAAACGTCCTACGCGGCCAGTGCGCGAAGGTCTTCGAGCGTCCGGCCGAGCAGGTTCTCGCGGAGGTCGAAGAGGCCGGCCCAGAGCGAGGAGCGGTCCGGTGTCGCGCGGATGCGCGCCGCGTCGGCGAGACCTTCGAGCGCCCGCACGAAGACGGCGAGCTCGAGGTAGGACTGCGCGACGCGGATGTGGCTCGCGTGGACGCCCGCGCGGGTGAGGATCGGCTCCCACTCGAGCAGCTCGGCCGCGCCCGGCGCGCCGTACCAGGAACGTCCCTCCGCGTGGTCGGCCTCCAGTTCGAGCAGGTAGCGCCCGAGCGGCCCCTCGAGCCCCGAGAGCGCGGTCTCGGCGCGGTCGGCCGCGTGCCGCAGCGCCGCCTGGCGCCGCCCGGGCGTCGCGGGCTCCGGCTCGCCGCGCGCCCAGCGCTCGAGCAGGCGGCAGAAGGCGAGCGCCGCCGCCTCGCAGGCGCCGAGTTGGCCGACGAGCCGCCGCGCGGTCGCTTCCTCGGCGGCGAAATCCTCCAGCACGTCCGCCCAGCCGGGCTCGTAGAGGCGCAGACTCATGCGATACCACCCATCTCACCCACAGCGTAGTTCACCGTTGGCCGAGTGCAGCGGCCGCGCCGCACAGGTCGGCGCGGCCTCTTAGACGGCATCGCGAGCGAAGCCTCAGACCTCCACTACTACGGGCAGGATCATGGGCCGTCGACCGGTCCGGTCGTAGACGAGCTGGCCGAGGCCGTCGTGCAGGTGCTCCTGGACGAGCTTGATCTCGACGGCGTCCTCCGCCATCAGGTCGCGCAGGACGCGCTCCGCCTCCTCGCGCATCTCGTCGAGCAGCGCCTCCGACTCGCCGAAGCCGCGCGCGATCAGCTCGGGCGGCCCGCTGACGCGGCCGTTGCCGTCGCCGACGGTCGCGACGACGATCAGGACGCCGTCCTCGGACAGGTGGCGCCGGTCGCGGAGCGCCACGTCCTCGACGTCCCCGACGCCGAGACCGTCGACGAAGGTGACGCCGGAGTCGATCTCGCCCGCGACGCGTACTCCGCCGGAGTCGAGCTCGACGACGGCGCCGTTCTCGACGATCACGATCTGGCTCGGGTCGACTCCCCCCTCCTCCGCCAGGCGCGCGTGCGCCGCGAGCATCCGGAACTCGCCGTGCACCGGCATCATCGCCTTCGGCCGGACGAGCGAGATCATCGTCCGCAGCTCCTCCGCGTGGCCGTGGCCGGAGACGTGCACCGGCGCGTTCTCCTGGTGCAGCACCTCTGCGCCGGACTTCGCGAGCTGGTTGATCGCGTCGTGGACGCGGAGCTCGTTCCCCGGCACCGGACGCGCGGAGATGATCACGGTGTCGCCGCGCTCGACGTGGACGGCGGGGTGATCGTGGTAGGCGATCCGCACGAGCGCCGAGAGCGGCTCGCCCTGCGAGCCGGTGCAGAGGATCAGCACCTCGCCGGGCTCGTACTCGTCGAGCTCGACCGGACGGATCAGCGCGTCCTCCGGCATGTCCACGTAGCCGAGGTTGCGCGCGATATTCAGGTTCTTGCGCATCGACCGGCCGACGACGCAGACCTTGCGGCCGACGTCGACCGCGACGTCGACGGCCTGCTGCATCCGGTGGACATTCGACGCGAAGCTCGCGACGAGCACACGGCCCTCGCAGCGCGGGATGATCTGGCGGAACGCCTCGCCGACGAGCCGCTCCGAGCCTGTCGTCCCGGGACGCTCGGCGTTCGTCGAGTCGCCGAGCAGCAGGTCGACGCCGCGGTTGCCGAGCTCGGCCAGGCGGCCGACGTCGGTGCGCAGGCCGTCGACCGGCGTGTGGTCGAGCTTCCAGTCGCCGGTGTGGAGGATCCGGCCCGAGTCCGTCTCGAGCAGGACCGCGACCGCGTCCGGGACCGAGTGCGCGACGCGAACGAACTCGGCGCGAAAGTCGCCGAGCTCGAGCGGCGCGTCCTCAGGGCTGATCTCGCGCAGCTCGGCGGCGCGCAGCAGGCCGTGCTCGTCGAGCTTCGACTTCACCAGCCCGAGCGTCAGCCGCGTCGCCAACACCTCGTCGACGCGCACCTCGCGCAGCAGGTACGGCAGCGAGCCGACGTGATCTTCGTGCGCGTGCGTGAGGATGACCGCGCGGATCGGGCGCTCGCGGTCGGCGAGGTAGCTGAAGTCCGGCAGGATCAGGTCGACGCCGAGATGCTCGTCGCGCGGAAAGGCGAGCCCGGCGTCGACGACGATCGCGTCGTCCCCGTGCTCGTACACCATCATGTTCTTGCCGACCTCGCCGAGGCCGCCCAGCGGGATGATGCGCAGTGCCATCTGACGTGAGTTTAGGTGCCGCCCAGTAGTTCCGATACAGACGGGATGCGCGTGCCGTCCTCGCGTGCCGCCACGATCGCGCTCGGCTTCGCCGTGTCCGTCGTCGCGGCCCTGGAGCTCCGCCGTGGAGTCGACTGGACCGCGTTCGCGCTCTTCGCCGCGGCGCTGATCGTCGTCGAGCTCGTCGAGGACGCCGACCGGATCCGCACCCGCGAGCCGACCGACTCGTCGCCGTTCCGGATCGACTCGGCGCTGCACCTCGCCGCCGCGATCGTGCTCGGCCCCTGGCCGGCGGGGCTCGTCGCCGGACTCTGCACGCTCGGCGTGCGGCGGCTGCGCGGACGCTCGTTCGGCGCCGTCGCCTTCGAGGCCTCCGCGCTCGCGATCGCGACCGTCGCCGGCGGCTACGCGTTCCTGTGGGCCGGCGGCACGACGGGACAGCTCGAGCTGCTCCGCGACCTCGGGCCGGTGACCGCGCTCGCGCTCGTCTACCTGACGCTCCGGATCGCGTTCCTGCAGGTGATCTGGGCGCGCGAGGCGTTCCAGCCGGACCTCGTCGCCGCCGCCGGCGAGGCCGCGCTCGGGACGACGATCGCGCTCTTCGCGATCCACCACCCATGGAACCTCGCCGCCGTCGTGCCGCTCGCGCTCGTCGTCCACCTCGCCTACCTGCGACTTGCGCGCGTCCGCCGCGAGACGCTGCAGGCGCTGGAGACGTTCGCGAACATCGTCGACGAGCGCGACTCGTCCACCTACCAGCACTCGATCCGCGTCGCCCGCTCGGTCGACGCGCTCGCGCGCGCGATCGACTTCCCGTTCTCGGACATCGACCGGCTGCGCTGGGCCGCGCGCCTGCACGACCTCGGCAAGGTCGCGGTCGACGCGTCGGTGCTGCGCAAGGAGGGGATGCTCGACGGCGCCGAGTGGGCGGCGATGCGCCGCCACCCGCGCCTGTCGGCCCGCCTGATGCAGCGGTTCGAGTTCGCCGCCGGCCAGGCCCGCGCGGTCGAGTTCCACCACGAACGCTACGACGGCCGCGGCTACTACGGGATCGACGGACGCCAGCTCCCGCTCGCGTCACACATCCTGATCGTCGCCGACAGCTTCGACGCGATGACGACGGAGCGCCCGTTCCGGGCCGCGCTGACGCGCGAGGAGGCGCTGGCGGAGCTGGAGCGGAACAGCGGCACGCAGTTCCACCCGACCGTGACGAAGGCGTTCGTCGCCGTCCAGCGCGGCATCGACCCCAAGACGGTCCTGACCGCGGACGAGCTGGCGGAGCTCCGCGACGCGGCGATTCCCTACCGCCTGCCGGGAATCCCGGGCGCGCGTGACCTGCGCGACCGCCCGGAGCTCGTGGCGCTCGGCGGCGTCACGCTGGCACTCGTCGCGGCGGCCTTCGGACAGGTCGCGATCGTCGTCGTCGGCGGCGCACTGGGAGCGGCCGGCCTGTTGCTCTACGTCGCGCGGCGCGTCCGCGGCGGCCGGCTCGCGGAGGCGATTCTCGACGCCGCCGCCCACGGCCGCGACCGGGACGACGCATTCGACTCCCTCGCGGCGGTGCTCGAGCGCGGCTGCGGCGCCCGCTGGAGCGCGCTCGTCGACTGGCAGGAGGACGGCCTCGGCGGCACCATCGAGCGCACGCACGGCACCGACGGACCACCGGTTCCGGCGTTGACGAGCTGGCTCGTCCGGGAAGCCGAGTCGGGCGTGACGCTGCTCTCGACGCCCGGCTTCGAGGTCCAGCACGACGGCGTCGTGATCGCCGTCCCGCTCCGGCGCGAGAACAGCGCGCTCGTCGGCTTCGTCGTCGTCGCGCTCGCCAGGCGCCTGCCCTCGCACGCCGAGCTCGCCCTGACGGAGACCGCCGGCGAGCTCGGCCTCGCGCTGGCGCCGCGGCTACAGGACGTTGCCGCCGAGCGGGTCGACGTTCCGGCCCCGGCGGGTAGCGCCTAGGCGGCGGCCGGCTCGAGCACGCCCAGCCGCTCGAGACAGCCGCGGATCCGCGCCTGCTCTTCCGCAGTCGCCTCGACGAGCGGCAGCCGCAGGCCGCCGACGTCGCGGCCGAGCAGGTTCAGCGCGGCCTTCATCTGGATCGGGCCGACCGTGACGCCGATCAGCTCGTATGCCGGCGCGAGCTCCGCGTCCAGTTGCCGCGCGCCCTCGACGTCGCCGGCGCGGAAGCGCGCGATCATCTCCTTCACCTGCGGCCCGACCACGTGCGTGTGCACGCAGACGCCGCCCAGGCCGCCGAGCTCGACGAACGGCAGCACGAGCGCGTCGTCGCCGGCGTAGAGGTCAAGGCCGAGCTCGACGATCTTCCGTGCCTGCTCGAGGTCGTCGTTCGCCTGCTTGACCGCGCTCACGTTCTCGATCTCCGCCAGCTCCGCCATCGTCTCCGGCTCGATGTTGATCACGACGCGGCCGGGGATGTTGTAGACGACCACCGGCCGGTCGGTCGCGGCCGCGACCGCCTTGAAGTGCTCGACGACCCCGCGCGCCGGCGGCTTGTTGTAGTACGGCGTCACGACGAGCATCGCGTCGGCGCCGGCCTCGTGCGCCTGCTGGGTCAGGTGGATCGAGTGCGCCGTCGAGTACGTGCCGGTGCCGGCGACAACCGTCGCCCGGTCGCCGACGGCCTCCTTGGCCGCGCGGACGAGCTCGAGGCGCTCGTCGTCGGTCAGGTTCGGCGCCTCGCCGGTCGTGCCGTTGACGACGACGCCGTCGGAGCCGTGGTCGACGAGGTAGGCGCAGAGCTCGCGGTAGCGCTCGGTGTCGACGCGCCCGTCCGCGTCGTACGGCGTGACCGTGGCCGTCAGGACTTCGCCGAGCATGCTCGCGATGTTACTCCCGCACCGGAAGCCAGTAGTCGAGCCACTGCTCCTTGTTCGCGCCGACGCGGTCGTAGACCTTTTGCGCCCGCTCGTTGTCGAGCGCGGTCTGCCAGGTCAGCTTGCCGGCGCCGTGCTCGGCGCACTCGGCGCGGCAGGCCTCGATCAGCGCCTCGGCGGCGCCGGAGCCGCGCGCCTCGGGCGCGACGAACAGGTCGTTCATGACCCCGATCCGCTCCGCGCTCGTCGTTGCCCAGCTCCAGAAGACGGTCGCGAAGCCGACCGCACGCCCGTCCTCATCGCGGGCGAGCAGTTGGACGCCCTCACGCCGCGGGTCGGCGAGCAGCGCGCGCGAGAGCGTCAGCAGCGCGTCGTCCGCGGGAGAGACCTCGTAGAAGTCGCAGTAGCCTCGCATCAGCGGCAGCAGCTCGTCGAGATCCCGCTCGTGGACGCGCTCGATCCGCACGCGGCTATTTCTACCGTTCCGTCAGAGCAGCCGCTCGAGCCCGATCGTGACTCCGGGCGGCAGCGAGCGGAGCCGCCCGAGGGCGAGCAGGACGCCCGGGACGAACGCCTCGCGCGAGAGCGTGTCGTGGCGGATCGTCAGCAGCTGGCCGTCGCCGCCGAGCAGCACCTCCTGGTGGGCCACGAGACCCGGCAGTCGCACGGAATGGATCGGCGTCTCCCCCGGGAGCTGCTCGGCGGTGGCGAGCGCCGTCCCCGACGGCGCGTCGCGCTTTCCCTCGTGGTGGAGCTCGACGATCTCCGCGCTCGAGAGGTGCTCGGCCGCCTCGGCGGCGAACCGCATCATCAGGACGGCACCGATGGCGAAGTTCGGCGCGTAGAAGACCGGCAGGTTCGCCTCGAGCGCGGCCCGCTCGACCTCCGTCGGCTGCCAGCCGCTCGTGCCGACGACGCACGGAACGCCCGCGCGAAGCGCCGTCCGCACGTTCTCGACCACCGCATCAGGAGCCGTGAAGTCGACCATTGCCTCCGCGTCGCCGAGCTCCACGAGCTCGTGACCCTCCCGCTCCAGCGCGGGAGCGAGCACGGAGCCGACCTTGCCGCCGCGCCCGTACAGCGCGACGTTCACGCCGCGCGCGCGAGCTCGGGATTCACCCGCTGCACCGCGGACATGAACCGCCGCTCGCTCGGGCCGATCCCGGCCGCCGACAGCTTCTCCGGCGCAAGCAGGACGCCCGCGAGCTCGGCGAGCTCTTCGCCCTCGACCGCCTCGATCTCCGCGATGATCCGCTCGATCGAGAGCAGCTCGGTGTCCGTGATCAGCGACTTGCCGAGCCGGCTCATCCGGTTCGAGGTCGACTCCATCGAGAGCATGATCCGGCCCTTGAGGTTCGCCTTCGCGCGCTCGAGCTCGTCCGGCCGCAGCTTGCCGTCGGCGATCTCGGCGATCTGCTCGCGCGTGATCTCGAGGCACTCGCGCAGGTTCTCCTCCCGCGTCCCGATGTAGATCCCGATCTGGCCGGTGTCGGTGTACTGCGACGCGAAGCTGTAGACCGAGTACGCCATCCCGCGCTTCTCGCGGATCTCCTGGAAGAGCCGCGAGGAAGCCGAGCCGCCGAGAATCCCGTCGAGCAGCGAGGCCGCGAAGCGCCACCGGTCGGAGCGGGAGATCCCCGGCGCGGCCAGGCAGACGTGGTACTGCTCGGTGTCCTTGCGCTGGAAGCGCAGGCCGGGCGGCGGCGCCTTCACGAGCGGACGCCGGACGCGCGGGCCCTTCGGCTGCGGCGCCTCGAGCGCCTTCATCTGCGCGCGGTTCAGGTAGCGGAGCAGCGTGTCGTGCTTGACGTTCCCGGCCGCCGCGACGACGACGTTGCCGGGGAAGTACATCGAGCGGTGGTAGCTCGTCAGCGCGCGCCGGCCGACCGACGAGATCACCTCCGCGGTCCCGATCACGGGCCGTCCGAGCGGATGCGAGCCGAAGGTCGCCTCCTGGATCAGGTCGTGGACGAGCTCCTGCGGCTGGTCCTCGTACATCGCGATCTCCTCGAGCACGACCTCGCGCTCCGCGTCGAGCTCGTCGAACCGAGGCGCGAAGACCATCTCCCCCATCACGTCGAGCGCCGTCTGCAGCTGCTCGTCGGGGACGCGCGCGTAGACGACCGTGTGCTCGCGCGAGGTCGCGGCGTTGAGCTCGCCGCCGAGCGTGTCGAAGATCTCGGCGATCTGCTGCGCGGTGTACGACGCCGTCCCCTTGAAGAGCAGGTGCTCGATGAAGTGCGAGACGCCCGCGCGGTCGGCCTTCTCGTCCCGAGAGCCGGTGCCGATCCAGAAGCCGATCGCGACCGAGCGAACGTGGTCGAGCCGCTCGGAGATCACCCGCTCGCCCGAGTCGAGCTCGCTCAGGACGTACTTCTGCACAGGCGGGAGCCTACTGGCGCGACAGGGCGGCGGCGATCGCGCTCAGAGCTTGGTTCGACGGCACCAGGTGCGGTCGCCCCCCGCGACGGCCGACGAAGATCGCCGGCGTCCCGGGGATCTTCGCGGCGTTCGCCTCGCCGTCGAACTGCCGGCCCTGCGCCGCCGCGGTCGACGAGGTCATCCCGTCGACGACGGGCTTCACGACGAGGCCCGGCACGCTCGCCGCGGCCTTGGTGACGAAGTCCTTGTTCAGCCAGCCCGTGTTCTCGGTGCCCTGGTTGAAGTAGACCACCTGCATGAAGGGGAAGGCGCGGTTCTGGACCGCGGCCGCGATCGCCGCATTTCGCGCGGGCAGGGAGTCCGGCCCGATGATCGCGATCGGCCGCGCCTCGATCCGGACCTTCCCGGTCCTGACGTAGCGCCTGACGATCGTCGGCATCACGGTCGCCTCGAACTCGCGGCAGAACGGGCACTGGAGGTCGATGTACTCGACCAGCGTCACCGGCGCTTTCGGCGAGCCGAGCGAGAGCCCGTGTTGCGGGATGCCCGCGAACTCGCGCGCCGCGTCCGCGGCAAACGGGAGGGCGGTCGCGGCCGTCGCGGAGCCGACTGTCGGCGTCGTCGCCTTCGACGAGTGGCTCTTGCCGCCGAACGCGAGCGCGCCGCCGACTGCGGCGGCCGCGAGCGCGAGCCCGACGATCGCCGCGATCACGAGCACGCGCGTCGATGCGCGCCGGCGCTCTCCCTTGCGCTGGATCGGCGGCGGCGCAGCCGCCTCGCGCCGCTCTCTACGGGCTCGCTTGCCGCTCATCGCCCTTCAAGGTAGCCACAGGGTCGAAGGCGGCCATCAGCAGAAACCCGAAGATCAGCGCGAAGCCCGTCAGCGCCAGCGTCGGAATCGTCATGTAGCCGAACTCGTCGATCCACTTGACCTCGCAGCCGCCGGGCGCGGAGATCAGGCACGAGCTCGCCTGCGAGACGACGCCGTTCTCGACGAGCAGGTGGTAGATCGAGACGCCGGCGCCGATGACCGGGAACGGCAGCAGGTAGCGGACGACGCGGTAATCGTCGTGCGCGGCCGCGAAGAGCAGGAGCAGCGAGAGCGGATACATGCAGATCCGCTGGTACCAGCAGAGCTCGCAGGGAACGAAGTGCGCGATCTCGCTGAAGAAGAGGCTGCCCCCGGTCGCGATCGCGGCGACGACGAAGGCGCACCAGAGCTCGTAGCCCTCGAGCCAGCGCCGCGCGAGGCGCAGCGGCGCGCGGACGCGGACGAGCGCGAGCACCCCGACGAGGAGGAGCAGGCCCGACAGGACCTGCCCCACCACGCCGAGGACGGAGAGCGCGACGATGACGTCGTGCGTCATGCGCCGCGCTCTGCCTTAGCTAGCGCCTTTCGCGGTCGCGCCCGCGGCCTCCGCGGCCACGGTCGCGTCCGCCTCGCGGCCGGTCCTCCTCGGGCGGCCGCGGCGGTGCGTTCTTCGCCCGCTCGATCAGCTCCTCCGGCTGGACGAGGCTGCCGTTCTCGTGCTTGGCGACGAGCTTGAGGCCGATCCGGCCGCGATCCTTGTCGACCTCCTGCACGAGCACGTCGAGCACGTCGCCGCGGGTGATCACGTCCTCGATGTGGCCGACCCGGCCCGGGCCGACGTTCGAGACGTGCAGCAGCCCGTCGGTGCCCTTCGTCAGCTCGACGAAGGCTCCGAACTGCGTCGTCTTGACGACCTTGCCGGTGTAGGTGTCCCCCACCTCCGGCGACTTCGTCAGCTGCGTGATCGCAGCGATCGCGGCGTCGGCCTTGTCGCCCTCGGTCGCGTAGATGAGGATCGTGCCGTCCTCCTCGATGTCGATCTGCACGGAGTAGTCGGCCTCGAGCGAGCGGATCGTCTCGCCGCCCTTGCCGATCACCATGCCGATGAACTCGGGGTTGATCTTGATCGTCGTGATCCGCGGCGCCGTCTCCGAGAGCTCCGTCCGCGGCTCCGCGATCACCTCGAGCATCGTGTCGAGGATCTGGTTCCGCGCCCGCTTCGCCTGCTCGAGCGCGTTCCGCATGATCTCCTGCGTCACGCCGGTGATCTTGATGTCCATCTGGAGTGCGGTGATGCCGTCCCTGGTGCCGGCGACCTTGA
>JBPYFE010000131.1:0-17291 GCA_051986525.1 Gaiellaceae bacterium | reverse complement strand
TCGCCGACGATCGCGACGTGGAGACCGTCGATCCGCCCGAGCTCCTGCTGGATCGTGTAGAGGTCGAGCAGCGCCTGCGTCGGGTGCTGGTGCTTGCCGTCGCCGGCGTTGACGATGTGCGCCGGCGTGTAGCGCGCGACCAGCTGCGGCGCGCCGATCTGCGGATGCCGGATCACGATCACGTCCGGGTCGTAGGCGCCGAGCGTCAGCGCCGTGTCCTTCAGGGACTCGCCCTTGTCGACCGACGAACCGGCGGCCTTGATCGACATCGTGTCCGCCGAGAGCCGCTTCGCCGCGAGCTCGAAGCTCGACGACGTCCGCGTCGACGACTCGTAGAAGACGTTGACGACGAGCTTGCCGCGCAGCGTCGGCAGCTTCTTCACCTCGCGCTCGAGCGAGCGCTCGAAGCTGCGCGCGGTCGCGAGCAGCCGCTCGACGTCCTCGCGCTCGAGGTCGCCGATCGAGATCAGATGCCGCCGCGGCGGCTCCTTCGGCGGGAGCAGGTCCTCCCGCATGACGCGGATTTCAGCCATGTCGTTCCTCCGGGGCGATGAGCAGGACTTGGTCGACCTCGTCGACCTCGACGAGCTGCACCTGGATGCGCTCGTCACGGTGGGTCGGAAAGTTCTTGCCGACGTAGTCGGGGCGGATCGGCAGCTCGCGGTGGCCGCGGTCGGCGAGGACGGCGAGCTGCACCCGCGCCGGCCGGCCGTAGTCGAACAGCGCTTCGACGGCGGCGCGGATCGTGCGGCCGGTGTAGAGGACGTCGTCGACGAGGATGCACGTCATCCCGTCGAGCGCGAAGTCGAGCTTCGAGTCGCGCACGAGTGGCTGCGGGTGCTGGGGCGCCTCGCTCCCGCGGACATGGACGTCGTCGCGATAGAAGGTGATGTCGAGCTGCCCGAGCGCGACCTCGCGGTTCGTGAAGTCCGCGATCCTCCGCCTGAGCCGCTGGGCGAGCGGGACGCCGCGGGTGTGGATCCCGATCAGCGCCACCCGGTCGAGCTCCGGGTTCGCCTCGATGATCTCGTGCGCGATCCGCGAAAGCGTCCGCTCGACGTCCTCGCGGTCGAGCAGAACCTTCTCGCGCTCGGCGTTCGTCACGCTCACGCGCGCGCAGACAGGCTCGAAAGGGCAGGCAGCGTCATTCGCAACTCCTTTCCGGCCTCACGGGACCGGGTTAAAGGGGTTTCGGGTCGAGCGGCACCCTAACGGGTCGTTCGGACGGAGTCGAGGTCGTGACTAAGCTGGCGGCGTGAACGCCCGGGAGCTCGAGCGCCTCGCCGACCTGGCCGTCGGCTTCAGCGCGAACATTCAGCCCGGCCAGATCGTCTCGGTCGAGGCCGAGTACGGGATGGAGCCGATCGTTCGCGCAGTGGCCGAGAAGGCGTACGAGCGCGGCGCGCGCTTCGTCGACCCGAGCTACTTCGACCCGTACGTGAAGAAGGCGCGGCTGCAACACGCGCCCGAGGACACGCTCGAATTCGTGCCCGAATGGTACGGCCGGCGGATGCTCCAGCTCGGCGACGAGCACGCGGCGCGGGTCATCTTCGTGCCGCGCGTCTCTCCCGGCGTCCTCGACGGCGTCGATCCGAAGCGCGCCGGGCGCGACCAGCTGCCGGACATCCGCGAGCGGCTCGAGGTGATCAACAAGCGGCTCGTGAACTGGTCGATCCTTCCGTACCCGACGCAGCTCTGGGCGGCCGTCGTCCATCCCGACCTCGACCCGGAGGCCGCGCTGCAGAAGCTGACCGACGAGCTGGCGCACGTCTGCCGGCTCGACGAGGACGACCCGGTCGCCGCCTGGCGCGAGCGGGATCGCACGCTGCACTCCGTCGCCGAGCGGCTGACGGAGCGACACTTCGACGCGATCCGGCTCCACGGGCCGGGGACGGACCTGACCGTCGGCCTGTTCGCGAGCTCGAAATGGGAAGGCGGCTCGACGACGACGATCGACGGCGTCGAGCACATGCCGAACGTGCCGACGGAGGAGGTCTACACGACGCCCGACCCGGCTCGGGCCGACGGGTTCGTGCAGGCGACCAAGCCGCTCGACCTCGCGGGCACGATCATCGACGGGCTGACCGTGCGCTTCGAAGGCGGGCGCGCGGTGCAGATCGACGCGGACTCCGGCGTCGAGGTCCTCCGCGAGCGGGCGGAGTTCGACGACGACGCCTCACGCCTCGGCGAGCTCGCGCTCGTCGACCGCGAGGGTCGGATCGGGCCGCTCGGAACCGTCTTCTACAACACGCTCCTGGACGAGAACGCCGCCTCGCACGTCGCTCTGGGCAGCGCCTACGAGCTCGCCGTCGGGCCGGAGGACGCGCCCAAGATCAACAAGAGCGGCATCCACATCGACTTCATGATCGGCGGCGACGACGTCGACGTCACCGGCGTCACGCGTGACGGCGAAGAAGTGCCCGTCCTGCGCGGCGGCAGCTGGCAGATCTAGCGCTCGGCGAACGCGAGCAGCCAGTGCAGGCTCGTGTCGACCTCGAGCGGGAGCTCGGCTTCCGCTCGCCGCAGGCCTTCCTCGTACTCGTCCTCGGCGATCAGGTCGAACGTCGAGATGTGCTTGCCGCGGAGCTTCGCCAGCGCCTCATCGCGGCCGACGGTGTCGTGCTGGACGTGGCGAAGCATCCGCACGGAGGAGAAGCCGGGGCCGCGAAGCTCGGCCTCCAGCTCGGCGACGGTCGGAAAGCGCTCGCGGTCGATCCGCTCGAGGCTCGGGAAGAAGCGGTTCGCCCAGTAGTGGTCGAAGTGCGCGGGGTCGAAGGTCGCGACGCAGGCGCGTCCGCCCTCGGCGAGCAGCCGGTGCGCCGCCGCGAACGCGGCCGGCCGGTCGAGCAGGTGGACGACGAGCCAGTAGACGATCCGGTCGAACCAGCCGTCGCGGAACGGCGGCCGCTCGGCCTGGCCCTCCTTCAGCCGCACGCTGCGCGGGACGCGCGCCCGCGCGACCGCGAGCATCTCCGGCGAGGCGTCGAGTCCCCAGACCTTCGCCCGGTCGGCCAGCGCGGCGACGAAACGTCCCGTACCGCAGCCGGCGTCGAGCACCCGCCGTCCGGCGAGCTCTCCCTCGCGGACGAGCAGCTCGTAGAGCTCCCACCAGCGCTCGTCCTGTGGCCGCAGCTCGTCGTAGCGGGCGGCGCGCGCGTCGAAGTCCGGCCTGCGCCTAGACGAGCTCGTCAGGGTCGGTCAGCGCTTCGATCGCGTGCTGGGCCGCTTCGAGCGACGCCTCTGGCACGAGCACCTTCTGCGGCGCGTTCTCGGTCGCCCGCGGATGGTGCTCCACCGCGGTCTCGAGCTCGGCCGTGATCCCGGCCTGCTCGAGGATCCGCTGTAGCTCCTCCGCCTCGGCGATGTCCTCGGCGAGCGCGACTTGGACGAGGCGCGTCACGGCACCGGCTCCGCCTCGCGGTCCTGCACCTCGCCGCGCTCCTGCCTCGCGCCGCCCTTGATCAGCTGCGGCGCCCCGCGCTCCGGGAACGGCACGTCGATCACGTCGAAGTCCTTGGGCACCACTGTCTCGGCGAAGATCGTACGCGCCTCGCGGGCGACTTCGGGCCCGAAGTAGCGATTCGAGAGGTGCGTCAGCGCGAGCAGCGACACCTCGGCGTCCCGCGCGAGCTCGGCAGCGTCGAGCGCCGTCGAGTGGAGCGTCTCCCGGGCGCGCTCGCGTTCCTCGTCGAGGAACGTCGCCTCGTGGACGAGCACGTCGGCCTCGCGGGCGGCCTCGAGCACGACCGCCGACGGCGCGGTGTCGCCCGCGAGCACGACCCTCCGCCCGGCTCGCGGCGGTCCGAGCACCGCGTCCGGCGTGATCACGCGGCCGTCGTCGAGCTCGATCGACTCGCCGCGCTGCAACAGCCCGCGCTGCGGCGCCGGCACGCCGAGCGCGTCGGAGGCCTCGACGTCGAACCGGCCCGGACGCGGGCCTTCGACGAGCGCATATCCGATCGAGGAGACGCCGTGCTCCGGCGCGAAGGCGACGAGCTTGTAGCCGTCGCGGTCGAGCACGTCCTCGGGCCGCAGCTCGACAAGGTTCAGCTCGTACGTGAGCTTCCCGAACACCCGCCGGAGCGCGGCGAAGAGCTCGTGCAGCCCCGGCGGCCCGTAGACCGTCAGGTCGACCTCGCGCCCGCGCAGCGAGAACGTCTTCATCATCCCCGGGAGCCCGAGATAGTGGTCGGCGTGGTAGTGCGTCAGGAAGATCTCGCGCAGCTCGACAAGTCCGACCGTCGAGCGGAGCATCTGCCGCTGCGTTCCCTCGGCGCAGTCGAACAGCAGCCGCTCGCTGCCGCGCCGGACAAGCAGCGCCGAGGGCGCTCGCTGCGCCGTCGGCGCGGAGCCGGCGGTGCCGAAGAAGACGAGGTCGAGGTCCACCGGCGCAAGTGTAGGCTCGTTCGGTGAGCGAAATTCCGCCCGCAGCCGTTTCCGACCGCGCCCGCGAGCAGCTCGCGCGCAACGCCGACGCGGGCGAGTACGACGCGATTCGCGAGCTCTGGAAGCGCCATTCGATCGCCGAGGAGAACCGCGACCTCCCCGGCTTGATCGCGACGCTGACGCCCGACTGCGTCTACGAGATCCCGGAGTGGGAGAAGCGCTGGGACGGGCACGAGGGTGCCACGCGCTTCTACGGCTCGCTGCTGACCGCGTTCCCCGACATCCACTTCGCGCTGACCGAGATCGTGATCGGCCCGCAGGGCGTCTGCGAGGAGGCGATCGTCACCGCGACCCACGAGCGCGACTGGCTCGACGTGCCCGCGAGCGGCCGGCGGCTCGAGTTCGGCGTCGTCATCTTCTTCCCATGGGACGGCGCCGCCCGCCTCTTCAAGGGCGAGCGCGTCCACGTCTTCGGGCTGCAGCCGAGCTAGCTAGGGCAGGACGAGCTTCTGCCCCGGCCGGACGGTCGTAGAGACCAGGCCGTTCCGCTGCTCCAGCCGGTAGATCGCGTCGCGCGGGTCGCCGCCGTAGTGCGACGTCGCGATCGACCAGAGCGTGTCGTACGGCTTGACCGTGTACCGCTGCGGCTTGCCTGCGCTCTGCGACGCGTGCGCCGCGACCGCCCAGACGATCAACGCTGCGAGAGTTGCTCCGAGGAGTTTCACGAACATACGTTCGCCATGCTAGAGCGAACACCTGTTCGTGTCAAGTCCCGCGCAGGACCTTGAGCAGCGCGTCGAGGATCTCGCGCCGGCGGCGCGCCGCTTCCGCCTTCAGCGCTGCCCGCTCCTCTTTGGCCTTCGTCGTCCCCGCCTCACGTTTCGCCACCATCGCCCTCACAGATGCGCGGGGGACGCCAAACCCGCGCTCGTTACGTCAACGTGACGAGCCGCGGGCGCAGCTTCTTCCCTGCGACGTCGAGCACGATCATCGTGCGCTCCGGCGCCCGGCGGCGCTGGGTCGGGCTGCCGGGGTTCAGGATCCAGATGCCGTCGACCTGCTCGAGCTGCGGCAGGTGCGAATGGCCGTAGACGACGGCGTCGCAGTCGGGGAAGCGGGCGAGCAGCCGCGCCTCCCGGTTCGAGCGCCGGCCCGCGTCGTGGACGAGCCCGATTCTTGCGAGCTCGACCTCGGCGACGCTCTCCGCCGGCAGCGCGGCGACGAGGGCCGGCTCGTCGTTGTTCCCGTGGACGGCGACGACCGGCGCGAAGGAGCGCAGCTCGTCGAGCACTGCGACGATCGAGACGTCGCCCGCGTGGAGGATCAGCTCCGCGCGCTCGAGCTCGGCTCGGCAGGCCTCGGGGAGCGGCCGCGAGTGCGTGTCCGCGATGACCGCGACGCGAGTCAGCCGAGGCCGTTCAGGAACTGACCGTCTTTGTAGACGAGCTCGTCGTCCGCGTAGACCTCGCTGCCGGTGCGGAGGTCGCAGATCATGTCCCAGTGGAGCGCCGAGCGGTTCGTGCCGCCCGACTCCGGATACGCGGTGCCGAGCGCGAGGTGGACGGTTCCGCCGATCTTCTCGTCGAAGAGGATGTTCTTCGTGAACATCGTCACCGCGTCGTTGAGGCCGAACGCGAACTCGCCGACGCGGCGGGCGCCGTCGTCGAGCCCGATCATCTGGTCGAGGAAGTCCTGGCCGCGGGCGGCGCTGTAGTCGACGACCTCGCCGCCCTCGAACTTGAGCCGCACGTCCTCGACCTCCCGGGCGCGGAAGACGGCCGGATACGTGAACCGGATCTCGCCCTCGACGCTCGTCTCGATCGGCGCCGTGAAGACCTCGCCGTCGGGAAAGTTCTCGCAGCCCTTGGCCCGGATCCAGGTCCGGCCCCCGACGTCGAAGGTCAGGTCGGTCCCGTCCGCGACGATGCGGAGCTGCCGCTTGGCGCTCAGGAAGTCGCCGAGCCGGTCGATCCGCTCGCCGAACTCGCGCCAGCGCTCGGCCGGGTCGGGGTCGTCGAGGAAGCCGGCGCCGTAGACGAAGTCCTCGTACTCGCGGAGCGACATCGACGCGTCCTGGGCCGCCGCCTCGGTCGGGAACTGCGTCAGCACCCACCGGAGCTCGCCGTTCGCCGCGCGCTCGAGGTAGCGGTTCCGCAGCTTCTCGGAGGCGCGCTCCCAGCGAGCGAGGCGCTTCGGGTCGACGCCCATCAGCCGCTTCGTGTTCGCGTACGCCTCGACGACGATCCGCACGTCGACCGTCTCGATGTCGTCGGTGCGGGCCGGGTTGACCCAGTCGAGCTGCTCGTCGTTGCCGAGCTTCAGCAGGTCCTCCGTCATCCCCTCGATGCCGACGCGCGGAAGCGGATGCGCGCCCGCGGCGAGCACCGCGCGATAGAGCTCCTGGGCGAGCGGCGCCGCCAACATCGAGGTCTCGAGCGTGACGAGGTCGCCCGGCTTGACGCCGGCCGAGTACTCGACGAGGACCTGCGCGAACTTCTCGTAGCGGCTAGCGGCCATGCGTCGCCAGCGCCTCGTCCGCGTCCTTCGTCGGCTCGGCGACGAAGTGGCCCGCGCGCCAGATCAGCTCGCCGTCGGCGTAGACCTCGCCTTCGTCGCGGAGGTCGCAGATGAGGTCGAGATGCAGCGTTGATCGGTTGAGCCCGCCGAGCTCGGCGAAGCCCATGCCGAGCGCGATGTGCATCGTGCCGCCGATCTTCTCGTCGAAGAGGATGTTGCGCGTGAAGCGGTCGATCTCGTAGTTGAGGCCGAAGGCGACCTCGCCGATTCCGCGGGCGCCGTCGTCCATGTCGAGCAGCGCCTCGAGGTAGCCGAGCCCGCCGGCCGCCTCGGCGCCGGCGACGCGGCCGCCTTCGAAGCGGAGGCGCAGGTCGTCGATCTCCCGGCCCTCGAAGACCGCCGGGAAGCCGAAGCGGATCGTCCCCTCGACCGCCGTCTCGATCGGGCTCGTGTAGACCTCGCCGTCGGGCATGTTCTGGAGCCCGTAGGCGGCGCGCCACGTCCGGCCCTCGACGCCGAGCGTGAGGTCGGTGTCCTCGCCGACGATCCGCAGCTCGCGGACGCGATCCAGCTCGGCAGCGCGACGCTTCAGCTCCTCGGACGTCCGGCGCCAGTGGGCGATCGGGTCGTCGTCGAGCACGTGGCAGGCGCGAAAGACGAACTCCTCGTAATCGTTCAGGGACATGCCGGCGTCCTGCGCGTCGCCGTTCGCCGGCGACGCCGTCCCGCACCAGCGCAGCTCGCCGCTCGTGATCCGGTCGCGGCGGCGTAGGGCCAGCTGGCGCTCGGCGGCGATGCTCCGCTGGTGGCGCTCGGGGTCGAGGCGCGTGAACGAGCGCGTGTTCGCGTGCGCCCAGATCGTGACCGCGGCGTCGATCGCGTCCTGCTCGCGCAGCTCGATCGGCGAGACGAAGTCGATCTGCTCGAACGTCCCCTCGGCGACGGCCAGCTCGCGCAGGCCCTCGAGTTCGACGGCCGGATACGCGTGCGCCCCTCGGGCGAGCGCGGCGCGGTTCAGCGCCAGGATCAGCGGCGCCGCGACCGTCCCTCCCTGGATCCGCAGCACCTGTCCCGGCTTCAGCTCCAGCGAGTGCTCGACGATGAGCTCGGCCAGCCGGTCGAACCGCGGATCTCTCACGGACGGCCTACTGCCGCCTGACCGTCGGGCCGCCGACGCGGAACGGCCTGCTGATCGCCGTCAGCGACCGCTGCGGGTTCATCGCCGCTCCGAGGCGGATGCCGTAGACGTACCAGCCGCTTCGCCTGACGCCGCGCTTCTGCAGCGAGACGAGCTTCGACGAGTACGCCTTCACCGTTCCCGCCGCGGCGAGCAACGGCTTCGCGCGAGGGTTGGCGAGCGACTTCGTGATCGCCTTGCGCGCCGCCGCCTTCAGCTTCGGCGAGCCGAGCCGGAAGATTCCGGCGACGTAGGTCGCGTCCTCCTGGGCGGTCGCGACGAGTCGCCAGCGCTTGTTCTTCGTCGTCTTTCGCGTCAGCGCGCCGAAGAGCACCTTCCCGCCGGTGACCGTCGTCGTGTGCATCCAGCCGGGAGGCGTCAGCGCGCACGTGCCGCCGGTCTGCGCGATCGCCGTCTTGACGGCGTTGTACGAGGGACGCTTCGAGTCGTCGATCCTCATCAGGCCGCTCTGCCAGCGGTCGAGGTTCGCCTCGTCGACGAGGTGGAAGAAGCTCAGCGAGCGGACGTCGTAGTCGCAGCTGACGAAGCGGATGATGTCCTGGTAGTACTGGGCCTGGGTCGTCTCGTCGACCGGGATCACGTTCTCCGTCCCGAAGTACTTGCTTGCGAGCGAGCTCGGGATCGCGACCTGCCAGCCGGTCTCGTCGAGGTCGAGCTTGAGCGGATGCGCGAGCGCCGGCTTGCCGCGCTCGTTGAAGGTCGGCTGCGCAGTGCCGTTGAACGCGTCCCAGGCCGCCTGCTTGATCCGGTCGAGGTTCGGGATCCCGGCGTTCGGCCACGGGTATCCCTTCAGGGGCGGGTCGCTGTTCTGGAGCGGGTACGGATGGAAGGCGAGCTCGTCCATGATCGGCTTCGTCCGCTTGCTCGCCCGGTAGGCGACGCCGACGTCGTGGATGAAGCGGACGGGCGAGGTGGAGACGTTGCTCGGCGCGAGCGGGTTGTCGTTGCCGTGCGGCGAGAGGCCGATCCCGATCACGTTGATCGTCGGGTCGACGGCCTTGAGCGCGTCGTAGGACGACGCGAGCAACGGCTCGTACGCGGCGCCGGAGGCGCTCGTGCCGTTCGGATTGAACTGCGGCTGCCAGAAGCGGTTCAGGTTCGGCTCGTTGCCGATCACGAAGTCCTTGACATAGGGGTACGTCCGCGCGAGCTCCTGGACGAAGGCGGCGAACTTGCCGATCGCCGCCGGCGAGCTCGTGACATCGCGCGGATGCGCGGGCGAGACGGCGAGCACGATGCGGATCCCGTGGATCGCGGCCGAAGGAATCCAGTAGTCGAGCGTCGGCTGGTCCGGGATCGTCGTCGGGGAGGCGGGGTCCCACTCGATCCCGATCCGGTTGTCGTTGACGCCGAGGTCGTCGAGCGTGGAGTAGAACGTGTTCGGATCGCCCAGCGCGCCGGTGTCCTCGGTGATCCCGAAGCTGACTTTCGCGGCCGCGCCCGACGCCAGCGCGAGCGTGGCGGCGGCGCAGCAGATGACGATCCAGGCTCTCTTCACGTAACCCCCTCCGGTGTTCCTCGGCCGCGTAGGTTTCCACGCGCCGCAGCGGCGTGCATAGGTCTGACGGCCTATCTTTCGGCTCCGACGGGCCTAGTCCTTAGCTCGAGCGTAGAGAGTAGCCCGTCGAGCAGGCGGCCGGCTCCGAAACGGACCGGGTCGTCGGCCGGCAGCCCGGTCTCCTCGGACGCCGCGGCGATCGCCGCACGAGCCTCGTCCTCGCTCACGTCGCGCGTGTTGAGGGCGATGGCGGCGACGGTCGCGCGGCGCGCCGGCAGCGAGGCGCGCTCGTGCAGCTCGACGAGCTCGGACAGCGGCGAGATCGGATGACCGGGGTAGCCCTCGATCTCCGTCTCCCCCACCTTGTGACAGAGCACGAGCGCGTGCGGAACGCTCCCGTGGAGCAGCCCGAACGTGACCCCCGAGTACGCGGGATGCTCGAGCGCTCCCTGGCCTTCGACCCAGAGCAGGTCGCCGCGCGAGGCTCCCTCGACGACGAGGCGCTCGGCCGCGCCGGCGAGGAAATCCGAGACGACGGCGTCGACCGAGATCCCCCAGCCGGCGATCGCGATCCCCGTCTGGCCCGTCGGGACGAAGACGGAGCGGAGGCCGCGTCGTTGGGCCTCGCGATCGAGCTCGAGCGAGACGGTCATCTTCCCGATCGCGCAGTCGGAGCCGACCGTCAGCACGATGCGCGCGTCGGCCTCGAGGTTGGCGCCGGTCGGAACGTTCAGGTCGTCCGGCGGCTTGCGGAGGTCGCGGAGCTCGACGTTGTGGCGCCGCGCGAGGTCGGTCAGCTCCGGGTCCTCGGTCAGGAACTCGTGCAGGCCGTTCTCGACGTCGAGGCCGTTGGTGATCGAGGCGCGAAGGAGCTCGCGCCAGGCCGGCGGGAAGCGCCCGCCCTGGGTGGCCACGCCCACGAGCGCCGTCGTCGGGTTGAAGCAGAGCGCGTCCTTGACTTCGGCGACGACGGGAATCCCCTCGTACGTCTCACCGGCGCGGGTGGAGTCGAGGATCGCGACCGTCGGCGTCTCCGAGTACCGGAGCACGCCGCGCGCCGTCTTCCCGTAGTGCGGGTCGGCGGACCGGCCCTCAGCGAGGATCAGATATCGCTTGGCGGGCCGAGACACCGAGTCCTGGCTGGTCGGGTGGAAGCTGCCGGCCGTCGACGAACTCGACGCCGGGCCACGGGTCCTCGCGCAGCAGCAGGTTGCCGTCGAGGTCGACGAAGTCGCAGAGGCTCGCCATTTGCGCGCCGGCGGAGATGCCGAGCCCGGTCTCGGTCATGCAGCCGAGCATGACGCCGAGGCCGAACGCCCGGGCCGCGTACGCCATTCGGATCCCCTCGCGCAGGCCGCCGGACTTCGAGAGCTTGATGTTGATCCCGTGCGCACGCTCCGCGCAGGCCGCGACGTCGGCGAGTGTGTGGCAGTCCTCGTCGACGTAGATCGGGATCGGCGAGGCGGCCTTCACCTTCGCTCCCCCGGGGTCGCCCGCGGGAAGCGGCTGCTCGCAGTACTCGACCCCCAGCTCCGCGAGCTGCGGCAGCGCCTCGAGCGCCTCGTCGACGCTCCACCACTCGTTCACGTCGACCTGAAGGGGCACGTCCGCGACGCCGCGCACGGCGCGGACGCGCTCGACGTCGAGGCCGTCGCCGCCGCCGAGTTTCAGCTTCAGCCGCTGGAAGCGGTCGGCCTTCTCCGCCCGCCGCGCCATCTCGTCGGGATCGCCGAGCCAGACGGTCCAGCAGGTCGGCGGGCCTTCGCGCCGCAGCCCGAGCAGGCGCCAGACCGGCAGCCCGACCAGCTTGCCGCAGAGGTCGTGGAGCGCACCGTCGAGAGCAGCGCGGGCGGCCTGCGTGTGCTCCCGCGCGGGAAGGCGCGCCTCGATCTCGTCGAGCGCGAACGGATCCTCGCCGAGGGCCTTCGCCGCCTCTTCGAGGTAGGCGACCGCGCCGGCGCCGTCCTCGTCGTAGCGCTCGATCGGAGCGCCTTCGCCGTAGCCGACCTCGTCGCCGAGCCGCAGCTCGCAGATCACCGACTCGCTCTCGTCCGACGAGTCGCGCGCGATCACGAACGTCTCCGCCAGCGCCGTCGTCTGGGTCCGGGCCTCGAGCTCCACGCCGATACACTAGATCGCTCTCCGCGCCTGTAGCTCAGGGGATAGAGCGCGCGCCTCCGGAGCGCGAGGTCGCAGGTTCGATTCCTGCCAGGCGCATCTACTGCGGAAGGTGGGAGCTGCCGCGCCGGCCGCGCCGGCGTTAGATGATCGGCGTCGACTCGCCGACAAGGAGGCAGCGATGTACCGGCAACGCATTCGGCAGCAGGTTCTCTACGGCCAATTCCGCGACTACATGGAGGTCGCGGAGGAGCTCATCGCGCAGCGGCAGAAGCTCGGGTTGGCGACGCCGAGCCTCTGGGCACCGGCCTTCGGCACGGCCAACGAGGTCATCTGGGAGATCGACTACACCGATCTCGCCACGTACGAGCGCGAAAACGACGCGTTCTACTCGGATACCGAGGCGATGGACCAGTGGCGCCGACTGTGGCAGCACGCCGTCCAAGGTGCGACACACGACGAGCTCCTGATGGAAGCGCCGCGCATCGCCTAGCGCGCGGGACCCTTCCCGGTTGAGATGCGCCGGCCGGCATGAGACAGTCCCGCCGGTAGAGGTCGCCAGGTTCGATGCGGCAAGCCAGGGCGGGCAGGGGTTTACCGATGTCCAGACGTATTGCAGTGGGCGCGGCGGTCGTCGCGGCGCTCGTCTTTTGCTCCGCGGCGCTCGCGGCCGCGGGTGGCAACGGAACGGTGACGATCACTCAGCACGCCAACAACGTCGTGCTCTTCTCGCAGCCGGTGATCAACCCGTGCACCGGCGAGCCGGGCACGCTCACCGCGATCGCGGCCAACGAGGTCTTCCACGTGACCTTCTTCACCACGAGTGACGAATTCTGGGTCACGGGGACGGACGAGGGAACCGCGACGATCACGCCCGCCGATCCGAGCGGCGTCTCGGCGAGCGGCCACTTCGCGGCCTGGTTCGGAGAGTCGTCCAACAACAAGAACGACGTCCAGCACAGCACCAACACCTTCAACCTCACAGGAAGCGACGGCTCGCACGTCGTCGTCCACGAGACGGCTCACGTGAGCACCAACGCCAGCGGTGTCGTCACGGTCAACTTCGACAAGACGACGATGAACGCAACCTGCGCGTAGCCGAAGGCGGCGAGCGGTGACGGCGGGTTCTCGCCCGCCGTCTCCGTTTGTCATCAGTACCTTGCCGCGGTGCAACCGCTGCGGCAGTACCTGAGATCGCTCGACCCGCACCTGCCCAGGAACGTGTGGGTGCTCCAGGGCGGCGGGCTCGTGAACTCGTTCGGGAACGGGCTGGTGCTGCCGTTCCTGATCATCTACCTGCACAACGTGCGCGGCGTGCCGCTCGGGCTCGCGGGCCTGATCGCGGCGGCGAACTCGGCGGCCGCGCTCGTGACCGGGTTCGTCGCGGGCAGCCTCGCCGACCGGATCGGGCCGCGGACGGTCCTGATCGGCGCGCTCTCCGTCATGACCGCGGCGATCGCGTGCTTTCCGCTCATCCGCGAGGCCTGGCACGCGTTCGCGCTCAGCTTCGCGCTCGGCGCCGGCAGCGGCGCGTTCTGGCCGAGCCAGTCGGCGCTCGTCAATGCGCTGACGCCGCGCGAGCGGCGCCACTCGGCCTTCGCGATCCAGCGCGTGACGATGAACCTCGGCGTCGCGCTCGGCGGCGTCGTCGGCGGCGCGATCGCGTCGACGGCCCACCCCTCCACCTTCACGGCGCTCTTCCTCCTCGACGCGGCCACGTTCCTCGGCTACGTGCTGGTGCTGCTGCGCCTGCCGTCGCCGGAGCTCCATCCGGAACGGGAGGCCGGCAGCTACCGGCAGGTCGCGCGCGACCGCGCCTTCATCAGCTACGTGCTGCTGAACGCGCTCTTCATGGGCGCGTCGATGGCCGTCTTCGTCGAGCTGCTGCCGCCGTTCGCGAAGAACAACGCCGGCGTCTCCGAGCTCGGGATCGGCCTCCTCTGGTTCGTCGACGCGATCGCCGTCGTCGTGCTCCAGCTGCCCGTCGCGAAGCTGGCCGAGGGCAAGCGGCGGATGCACGGGCTCGCGCTGATGGGGGTGATCTGGGCCGGCGTCATGCTCGCGATCGGCGCGAGCGGGTACTGGCTGTCGGCGACGGCCGCGACGGTCGCGCTCGCGGCGATCGCGCTCTTCTTCGCGCTCGGCGAATGCCTCCACGGTGCGATCCACGTCCCACTTGCGGCGGACCTCGCGCCGGCGCGGCTGGTCGGCCGCTACATGGCGCTCTCCAGCCAGTCGTGGCAGGTCGGTTGGATCGTCGGCCCCGCCGTCGGCGGCTTCATCCTCCAGCACAGCCCGTACGCGCTCTGGCCGATCGCGGCGGCGGCGAACCTGATCGGCGCCGGGTGGGCGCTGGCGCTCGAGCACCGCCTGCCGAGGCGCGTTCGGAAGACGCCCGTCACGGTCTCGCCGACGGGACTACCGGCGAGGGCTTCGGGGTAGAATCACGAATAGCCATGCGATTGGACGACCCCCTCAGTACGGATGCCAAGCCTGCCGCGCATCAAGCGAACGCGGCCCCGCTCGGGCGACGGGGAAGTCCTCGCGCGGCCTGAGCCGCGCGTCGCAGAGCTCTCCGCCAACGGCCTGACCTGGGTCCACCTCGACGCGCCCACGCTCGAGGAGGCCGAGCTGCTCCAGCGGCGTTTCGGCTGGCATCCGCTCGACCTCGAGGACGTCATGTCCCGGCGCCAGCGGCCGAAGATCGACGAGTACCGGGACGAGGGCTACCTCTTCGTCGTCCTCCACTTCCCGGTCTACGACAAGAACGTCCAGCGCCTCAACGCCGCCGAGCTCGACGCGTTCGTCGGCCAGGACTACCTCGTCACGCTCCCCAACGTCGAGCTGCTTCCCGTCACGCGCCTCTTCCACCGTGTCTACGAGGACGTCCAGCTGCGCGATCAACTCTTCGCGAAGGGCTCGGGCTACCTGCTCTATCACGTCCTCGACGACCTGTTCGACTACTGCTTCCCGATCCTCGACAAGATCGGCTTCAAGCTCGAGTCGATCGAGGACGACATCGACGACGGCCGCTTCGAGGAGGTCGTACGCGACATCTCGAAGGCGAAGCAGGAGATCATCTCCTACCGCAAGATCATCAAGCCGCAGCGCCCGACGCTGCGCCTGCTCGAGCGGCAGATCGAGCGCTTCCTGCCGGAAGATCTCGAGGTCTACTTCGACGACATCGTCGACGCGTCCGAGCGCATCTGGGACAACCTCGACAACTACAAGGAGGTCGTCGAGGCGCTCGAGGACACCAACGAGTCGGCGATCAACCATCGCCAGAACGACATCCTGAGGATCCTCACGGTCTTCTCCGTCGTCCTGTTGCCGCTGACGCTGATCACCGGCTTCTTCGGGATGAACGTCCACTTCCCGGGCTACGGGAGCGCGACCGACTTCTGGGCGATCACCGGCGGGATGCTCGTCCTGCTCGGCGGGATGATCGCGTTCTTCCGGCTGAAGCGCTGGCTCTAGCCGCCGGCGTTCCGGGCGCGGAGCAGCTCCCAGAACTCGGCGTCGCGGGCCTGCTTCTCCTCGCTCGGCCGGCCCATCCGGTTGCGGACGACGTTGAGGCCGAGGAAGCCGATCAGGGCGGCGACCGCGAGGAAGCCCACGCTTGCCGGCACGAGGATCCAGATCGCGCCGAGTCGGCTCTTGCCTGCCTCGCTGATCAGCGTCGGCGCCGCGAAGTCGCGCGGCCCGATCACGCGGTGCTGCGAGCTGAGGAACGTCGCCGCCGGATAGAACGAGTCGACGAGCCAGCGTCCGTGGATCTTCTTCACCGAGGCCGAGAAGCTGATCGGGTCGAGCTTCCGGCTCTTGACCGGCTGGAGGACGAGCTCGAAGGCGACCTCCTTCGGGAGCGCGTAGTCGAGCACCCAGCCGTGCCAGCTCGTCCCGCGGGCGGGGTACGGGTAGACCGGGATGTCGCCTTTCGCCCACTGGGCTCGGGTCATCCCGCCGCGTTCCTGCGGCGTGACGAGGCCGTACGATTCGGCGACGTCGTGACGGCGGACGGCGGTCGCGACGAACGCGTCGAGGGTGCGGTTGATCGCTGCGCGGTCGGCCGGCGCGAGCTTGGCCTGCGCCGGAGCGGCGAGCACGAGCGCCGCGACGACCGCTGTCAAGACGTAACGCATGCCCGGACACTAGCAAAATGCTTTTGCCGGTTACAAAGTTTCGCTAAACAGTTGTGCCCGATTCGCCGAAGAGGTGGGTACCATTGGTTTTCCAGCAAGACCGTTGCCCCGTGTGGCCCGGGGCAGCTCCTGACATGGTCGCCACGCTCCGAACCCCCGCCGCCAGACTCGTCGCAGCTCTCGGGCTGTCCCTGTCGCTGATCGTGCCGCCGCTCGTGCTGCGGCCGAGCGCGGCGGAGACGTCCGTCGCCGCGTTGCCGGCCGTCGTCGGCCGCACCGTCGGCTCGGTCGCCGCGCGCGTGACGCCGACGCGCGTCCTCGCGGCCTCGCGCCCGGCGAAGCGGCCCCACCGGGTCGTTGCGACGACGACGGCAGCGCAACCCGCTACGGCCCTGGTCGTCCGCCACGTGACGACCCGTGCGGCGACGCCGAGCGGGCCCGCCGCCTCGGTCTCGCACGCACCGGCCCCGAGCCCCGCGCCCGCGCCCGCGCCCGCGCCCGCGCCTGCCCCGGCTCCCGCTCCGCCTCCGGCACCGCCGCCCGCGCCTGCACCCGCGCCTGCGCCGCCGCCTCCGCCCGCGCCGGTGACGAGCCGGCCGCCCCCTCCGCCGCCCGCCCAGGTCACGCCGCCCACCGCCGTCGCGCCGGTGATCTCCGCCGACGTCGAGCACGGCCACGGAAACGGCCACGGCCGCGGGAACTCGAGCTCGACCGTCCCGCCGGGCCAGGTACCGGGACACGGCAACGGTCACGCGAAGAACGGCGAGGAGGGAACCGGAGCTGGCGACGACCACGCTCACGGCCACGGCCCGAAGGGTCACTAGGCCGAGATTCGCAAGCAGCGCGCGGCTGCGGCTGACGCCGTACTTCGTGGTGCTTGCACTCCCGCTCGCGATCGGCGTCTGGGCCTTCGGCAACTTCGCCGCGCAGAACGCGCGCGAGCGCGCAGACACGCAGCTGGGCGCCTCGCTGACCGGGGCGGTGTCCGGCTACCGAGGCGCGGCCGGGGAAGCCTCGACGAAGGCGCATCAGATCGCCGCTTCTCCCGAGATCCAGCGGGCGATCCGAGCGGGTGACCGCGCGAAGCTGGCGGCGTTCGCGCGCCTGCATCCCGGTGTCTCCTTCTCCGTCGGCGGGAGGCAGATCGGCGCCGCGGCGCCGGCAGGCGTGCCGACCCGCGTCGTCCGGATCGTCCACGGTCGCCGGGTGATCGGGGCCGTCGCCGTGGCCGCCGCGCTGAACGCGCAGCAGCTCTCGAAGCTCGCGAAGACGAGTCTGCTCAACAGCGACCAGCAGCTGGCGGCATTCGCCGGCCGCCGCGTGATCGCGGGCCCCGATACCGGCGGCCAGGTCATCGGCGGGCTCGACCGGATCGGCGACCTCCAGCTCGGCGCCGCGCACTTCCGGGCGGCGTCGTCCCGTGTCGTCCGGG
>JBPYFE010000130.1:0-9847 GCA_051986525.1 Gaiellaceae bacterium | reverse complement strand
GACGCGGGTTCGATTCCCGCCGCCTCCATCATCCCCGCAAAACGCGGGTTTCCGATTGGAACGATTCCGTCGGGTCATCACTCGGCCTCGCTTATCGCCCGCAGGGCGGTCTCGAGGTCGCTTGTGTCCAGGTGGGCGTAGATGTTGGCTGTGGTGCCAATGTCGGCTGTGGTGCCAATGTCGGCATGGCCGGCGAGCATCTGCGCGAGCTTGAGGTTGCCGCTGCTGCGCCGATCACTGCTGGCGACCCTGATGGCGACTCCTCCAGGCGAGCCAAACGATTCCGCCGACCAGCAGCCCGACGAAGAGGCCGAGCCATGCGGCCACCTCGATGCTGAAGCGACGGCCGAAGTCGAGCGGTGCGTCCGACGGCGTGTACGTCAGGTCGCCGAGCAACCCTCCGACACCCGCCCCAAGCAGTCCCACAACAGCCATCAACGCGAGTCCCACAAGGAATCCGGGGCCGCTCTCCGGCTCCCCAACTGCCATTGCTCCTCCCGGGATCGGTTGCATCGCCATGGTCGCAGGCGTGCCTAACGCAGCCCCAACGCGCCCTGTTCGGTCTGTGCGTTCCCCCGCGTGGAGAGCAGACGGCTGGCTGTGAGTGACGGATACAAACCCCAGTACTCCGCCGCGTGGCGCAAGCTCTCGAAGCACGCGCGGGCGGCGCAATCCCAGGTGCTCGGTCTGCGGCTCGAGACGGGATCTTACCGTCGACCACATCGTCCCGATCGCTCGAGGCGGCGAGCATCTGCCGAAGGTCGTACGAGTTCTCTGTCGCTCCTGCAACAGCAGGAGGGGGGCACGGGGGCTTACGGACGCAGGGCCCGAACTACCCCGGCGCAGCTTTCCGCGGAACTCAAACTCGCCGCGACCGGCGTTCTGGCGCACCGAGTTCACCTAGCTCGGCTGGCTCGACGGCCGCGGCGGCTTCGTAACGGTTCTGCAACACGTCCGGTTTGGGAGCCTCGCGCGTCTTGAATCCGGTGTGGAAGAGGCGCAGACTCGAGCCGTGTACCGCTCTGGCCGGATCCTGGCCGCGGTCGTGGCCGCAATCGCAGCCAGCACCACGGGCCTCTTCTCGTCCGCAGCGGCTATCCCAACGCCGATACCCGAACTCGCGTACATCGGCAAGATCCCGAGCCTTCACACCTACGCGCTCTACATGATCAACGCCGACGGCACCGGTCGCCAGTTGCTCACGCCGAAGGGCCGGGTCTCGCCCTACACCACCTTTTCCTGGTCACCCGACGGCAAGCAGATCGCCTACTCCCGTGGAGCGATGGCTCAGATCGTCGTTCGCGACCTCGAGGCCGGCGTGGGCAAGCAACTGACGAGCGCCTACGGGGTCGAATCAACTAACCCGAGCTTCTCGCCCGATGGCAAGCTGATTGCCTTTGATCGGAACATCACCGGCTATGACCGCCAGATCTGGGTGATGAACGCCGATGGGACGGGCAAACGCCGGCTGACCCACTCGCGGCAGTTCAACGAATGGCCGGCCTGGTCACCTGACGGCTCGAAGATCATCTTCGAGCGCTACTACGGCAAAGGCTCGCGGATGGAACTCTGGACGATGGACGCCGACGGAACCCAGAAGCGCAAGCTCGCGCGGGTGAAGACGTTCACCGCTCCTGACGGCAGCTGGTGGTGTGCCTGTGCGGTCTTCTCACCCGACGGAACCAAGATCGCCTACGAGGCGATCACCGAGAAGCACAAGTCGAGCATCTACGTGATGAACGCCGACGGAAGCGGCCGCACGAGGATCACCTTCCGCTCCTCGACTCGCGAGGAGAATCCCGACTGGTCGCCGGACGGCAAGCAGATCGCCTTCCAGAGCGAGCGTTTCGGCAACGCTGAGATCGTCGTGATGGATGCCGACGGCACCCACCAACGGCGTATCACCCATGACCCCTGGTACGACTGCTGCGCTCGCTGGAAGCCTGCGCCGCAGTCTCCTCCGCCGACTTAGTTCGACTCCGCCGCCAGTGCCCTGAGCTTCCGCCGGTTCGCCCTTCCGCTCTAGACTCGCTCCACCCTCTCGGCCCCCGGAGAGGAGCAGCGTCGACCTCGCAGGGCCGGTCATACGGGATCTTCCAAAAGGCGATCCAGCGCAGGAATCTCGTCGCGGCCCTGGCCGCTGCGCGCGAGTTACCGCAGTTCAGCCTTGGGGATGCGCTCGACCTGACGCTGCTGGTTGCGCGGAAGGATCCAGCCCGGCATCCGCGGGTCGCCGCCCGCTGGCTGCAGCGCTACCTGGACGAAGACCCCGCGGCCACGATCGAGGAGGCAGGGCTCGCCGCCTCTGCGCTGATCGCCCTCACCGGTGCCGGCTACCAGGAAGCGGTGCAGACGTTGCGGGCGATGGCTGAGAGGGCAATGCGGCGGCGACGGGAGCGAGGCGTAGCGTGAGCGCGGGCCGATCGCGCTGCACAACCGCCGTTCGTTAGGCCCGAAACGTCCGAGACGCCAACTGGCCCAGGCGGACAAGCGAGTCGAGCACGCGTCTGTCTGCCCGGGCAATGCGCGCGCTCGAGGTTCGGCAATGCTGATTCGACCCTTCGATCCTGCGTCGCGCTTCTTCGAGCGTCTTGCGCGACGCGCCTTGCGGCGCGGCGGGCATGCTCGGATGGTAGCCGCGATGTGGCCGTCGCAACTATCCGACGCAATGCAAGGGCATGGCCCAAACAGCCACTAGTTCTTCCTGCTTCTAGCGATCGTCTTGCTCGGCTTGCTCGTGATCCTCAGCCTCACGGTAAAGGTGTCCTAGGGCTGACCGCCTGGTTCCGGACGCTTTAGGCTCGCCCGGATGCCGACCGACTACAGCACACTCGGCTTCCCCGTCGAGAAAATGAGACACCTGAAGAAACTCGGGAAGAAGGTCATCCCGCTGGCGACCGAGGTCAGCGCGCCGAGTGGGAAGTTCCTGTGCTGGGCACCGGGAAGCGGCGAGGAGCTGTGGCTCAAGATGAACGACCGGAACGAGGTGTTCCGCGTGAGCGTGCACTTCTCGGGGTCGTCCAGGGTTCGGGTCGGGTTGACTGAGGCGATCTGGCCACCGGATACCGGGGCCGACGACACGTTCCGTGCCTGGACGGATCCTCGCGAGGACGATCCCACGGACGGAGTGTGCGAGATCCTCTTCGACTCCCCTGATGGATCGCGTCACACCGACCTCGAACTTCCGGTCGTCGCCACAGCACAGATCGCGGCCTTCGCCCATTCGCTTGTCGTTGACGACTCACCGGACGAGACGGCGGAGTCGCCTCCACCGACCTCTGCACCTCCTGGTGCATTCGCTGGAGGCGGTTCGACGGAAACGTTGTTCTCCGGCCGGGTGATCGAAAGCGGGACACGAACGAACTCACTCACTGGAAAGCAGTTCGTGTGGGCCTCCGCCCAGACGCTCGGTGGCCTCTACGACGTCGTGATCCATCCGATCCTGCTGGCGGAGCCTCCAGCTCCCGGAGCCGTCCTGACGGGAACGTTCAGGCTCTCGGGCCGGCTTCTCGACTAGCGAGCCACCGACGGGCAAGGTTCGCGATTCCTCACGCTGCTAGTCGCGCGGAAGGATCCCGGCCGGCATCCGCGGATCGCCGCCCGCTGGCTGCAGCGCTACCTCGAAGTAGACCCCGCGGCGACGATCGAGGAGGCAGGGCTCGCCGCCTCGGCGCTCGTCGCGCTCACCGGCACCGGCTACCAGGAGGCGGTGGCGACGCTACGGGCCATGGCCGAAAGGCCTCGAGGCGGCGCCGAGAGCGAGGCGTAGCGTGAGGCTCGGGCCGGGTTGGGTTGCAGCGCGACGGCGTTCGGCTCGGCCACCCGGCTCCTCTGCGTCGTCCCCCCTCTTAAGAAGGAACTTTGGGGCCACCCTTCCCTTCGGAGCAGTGTCGACCGTCGATCGAGTCAGGGGGAGAACGCGTAGGCTTCCGACGGTTAACCGTCGCTGCACGTTCGCGTAGGCTCCCGTCCCGGGAGGGCTGGAGCGATGCAGATTGCGTTTGCGCTGCTGATCACGCTCGTGTCGGCGTGCCTGCTGAACGTTGGCTATCTGCTCGAGCACAGCGTCGCCTCACAAGCGCCGCCGCTTTCGCTCCGTCGCCCCATCGCCTCGCTGCGCTCGCTGCTCGGTAATCGGCGCTGGCTTCTCGGCTTCATGAGCGAAGGCGCGGGCTGGTTGCTATATGTCGCCGCGCTCTCCCTGGCGCCGTTGTCGCTCGTGCAGGCAACCGCCGCCGGCGGCATCGGAATCCTCGCGATCATGGTCTCGCGCGTCACTCGCGTGCCGCTCAGCGGCCACGAGCGAACGGGAGCGCTGCTGTCGGTGGTCGGACTGGCGCTGCTCGGCGTCAGCCTCCTTGGCGGCCACGACGAGGGGTCGCCCCCCGGTCACGTCTGGATCAGCGTCTGGCTGATCGCCTCTGCGATCGCCGCCGTTGTCTTGATCGGGCTTTCCCGCTTGACTAGTGGCGGCCCTGCGTGGGGACTCGCTGCCGGAATCCTCTTCGCCGGCGGCGACGTGTCGACGAAGATGGCAGTCAGCGGCGGCGCCGCGGACATCGCGTTCCTCGTGTGCTTGATCGTGTTCTATGCGGTTGGGACGGCGACGCTCCAGGGCGGCTTCCAGCGCGGCGGTGCCTTGACGGTCGCCGGCCTCGCGACGTTGCTCACGAACGCACTCCCGATCGCAGCTGGAATGCTGGTCTTCAACGAGCCGTTCCCAGGCGGCTGGTTGGCAGCGGTGCGGATTCTCGCCTTCGCAGCCGTCATCGCCGGCGCGTTCCTGCTCTCAACGCGCACCAAGGCGGCGCGGCCCCGCCAGACGCGAGCCGAGCCAGAGCCCGCCGTCAGTCCGACGTAGCGGCCGTCACCGTGGATGCTCATTCCCTTTGTGAGCCATGCTGGCGTTGGTCACGAAACCGTCGAGCCTGACGCCGCTCGTAATCGCGCGCCCGCGACGAAGGCAACGAAGTCAGCGAGACGCTACGGCCATGGCCGAAAGAGCCTCTCAGCGGCGAAGGGAACGCGGCGTGCGTGAGGCTCGGGGCCGGGGGCTTTCAGCGCCCGGGCGTTCGGATCGCCACCCGGCCCCTAAACGTCTGCCTGGGAATGCGCTGGACGCGCCCTAAGCGTGGATCTCCTTCCCGATCTTCGCGATCTTGCTGGCGTAGTTTGGATCCTCTGCCCAGTTGTGCGACAGCCCTTTGAGCTGAACCGCAACCCCACGCTTCGAGTCGGGGAGGTGGCGCACTGCTAGCGCCTCTGCGATCAAGGCCTTCTGAGCCTGGGTTCCTTCTCCCTTCGGAATCGCATACGCGGCCAGCCGCCCCACGTGGGCCCTGACTGCCTTGTTCCAGGTCGAAAACGAGATGCCCTGAGCGGATGCGCTGGTGATGCCGATTCCTGCCGGGTTGCGCCGTGGCGGCTGCGATGCCTTCGAGGTCAGGTACCCGGTCTCCAACTCCATCTGGCTAACCGCAACGAGCGGGTCGACCCCGACGGACTTACAGGTCTTGACGTAGAGATTGATGATGTCAGCGAGCGTCTTGTCCGTGAGCCGGCTCTGGCCGGGATGCGCGCGGTGCCGGTTGATCAGGTGCTGGCGCATCTGCGCCGCAGTCGCCCGAGGTGCCGCCACGATCGTCGAGTTCGCCGTCAGCGTCTCGCCCGAAGGGGTGCCTCCGGGCTCACCGGGCGTCAGGCCAAAGAATCGGCAGATCGCGACGTACTCCGCGCGGGCGAGCTGCGGAACATGGCGTTGCATCCACTGTTTCTCGGTCGGGTTACTGAGGAAGCCGTGCTCGATGAGTGTCTCCGGTCCCTGGGAGTCGACCAGGCCGAAGCCGTAGTAAAAGTGGGCATCATCAGTCCCGTTGTCCGGCCGTCGGTGCGGATGGCCTGGAATCTTCGAGAACTCGGATGCGATGAAGTTGGCGAGCTTCTTGTTGACGGCTGCGTCGGGGAAGCCGAACGAGAAGCCGGTCGCGGTCGATCCCGCGCCGTCGCCATGGAGAAACACGGCCGCGTCGGCCTTCGTCCCTTTCGGGATCTTGCCGGGCATCGAGATGGGCTCGAAGCGGCCGTCCTGCTGAAGGTTCTGCACGAGGCGCTTCTGGATCCGGTGAACAAGCTCGGCTTCGCCCGCCGCGCCCGTTTGAGTTTCGTGGCCCGGTTGGAGCGGCCGGTTGTGGCCGGCTTGGACAAGGACCCGGCGTTTGATGGACGGAGGTGGCATTGGCGGCTCCTTTGCCGTAGGTCCCCCCGCGGGTGATGCGAAGGGACAGTTCTACGCCATCGTTCGGGGCGGTTCAACCCTCCGAGGGCGACTGCGACCATCAACCACGTCGCAGCGCGACGGCGTTCGGCTCGCCCTTACGACGTGCCGGCGTCGCCCAGCGCATCCTCGACCGCCCGCAGTCGACTCTCGAGCTCGTGAGCCTGTCGAGCGAGATCCGGGAGACGGGCGTGAACGAAGCGCCCAGCGGGTCCAGCCTTGAAGACGTGCTCGAACGTCGCGCGGAACACCGGGTCGTCGTAGAGGCTCGTCGCGGCGCGGGTCGGATTGCCCCTACTGCGCAGCACCGGCTCGAAGACGTCGAAGGCAACGAGTTCGGCGGCGTGGCGTGTCGCGTCATCGGTGAAGCGCTCGTGCTCCCACCACTCGACGTGACGGATGTAGTCGAGGTCGAGACGGACGGCAGCAGCAGCGACAACACTGCTATCTCGCCGGACGAAATGCTGGAACAGGCGGTTATGAAGGTCGCCTGCCATGCCCACGTAGGCGACCCACGTGCGCGGAGGCTCCCTGGCGTACATCGCATAGACGGCGGGACCGCGTGGAACTCCATCTGCCCACACCCCCGCACCACGCCACTCACGAACCTCAAGCGTCACGCGCACGCTTTCGCCCACGTCACGCTTTCCCCTCTCAAGCCGCTTTCGGGCCGAAGTGGCAGCCTCGTCGGCGGCGAGTCGATGAGTCGGCCGTCGGCTTTGAGTCGTGACCGGGCGGCTTAGGCGACGAGGTCGTAGGCGCCTTTGGCGATCAGCGCAGCTCCGATCACCAGGAGGGCGATCAACAGGATCGATCGAGCGTGCGCGAGGACCCAGTTCCTCCAGGTCTCGAGCACCGTCGCGGCACGGTCGGGCGCGATCACGACGACCACCAGCGGCGCGGCGATCGTGACGATCGAGGCCGCGGCGAAGACGAGTCCTGCCAGCGCGGCGTCGAGTGAGCCGACGTTCGACTTGAGAGTCTCGGCTGCTGCCGTCAGCGTCAGCGCGTAGCTGAGCATGACGAGGCCGACCGCGACCTCCAGGAGCCAGTGCGAGCTGTCGACCCGTGCGAGCCACTTCGGCTGCGACTGGTTCTTCGGCTCGTGCTGCGGCCGGTGATGCATCCAGGCCACGACGACCAGCAGCATGCAGCCGAGGACGATCTCGACCGCCGAAGCCGCCCGAGACGGCGAGGTGTTTCGGGCGTGGAAGTCCTGGCCCTGCAGCACGAGGATCACCAGCGCGAAGATGAGCCCGATCGCGACGAGCCACCCGACGATGAACGCGAGCCCACGCCGTGCCCCGGAGGACAGGCTCAGCAGCGCGATGACCGCAATCACCGAGCCAGGGCTCGTGAGTGCGACGGCAACTCCGAGCACGGCCACCTCGACGATCAGCGTTCTCACCGAGCCCCCACGCCTATCTTCCCCGCCTCTTCACCCATCAGCAGAGTGGATCACAGCCAGGTGAGCGACTAGGCGACGAAGGGAGCGAGGCGTGGCGCAACTGAGGGGCTGGTTGCGTTGGCAGCGCGACGGCGTTCAGCTCGCCGCCCGGGCGCTCGTCCTCCAGGTCGGCCACTTACTGGCGCCTCGGGTCGACGCCGGTCTCGGCTGCGAAACCGACACCGCGGCCGGCGCGTAGAGGTCTCGGGCGGGCGCGTCTCGAGAAGAGGAGGGATCGTGTCTATAAGAAACGTCGCGCTCGGCGCTGCTGCCATCTTCGGCGCCGGAGCACTCGTGGCCACCGCCTACGCGGCCGGCCGGCTTCCGCTGGGGCCTTCGACCAAGACGCGGCAGCTGACCTACCGCGCTTTCTACGACGGCCACAAGGACGCCTACCTCGTCACCGACGTCTCCAGCAAGGCCCAGGCACGCGCGATGCACATCAACTACTCCGCCGAGCTGCGGCGGGCGAAGGGGCTGCCCGAGCAGTACTTCGTCAGCGGGCGTGCGGCCGCCGGGCAGTTGTCGGTGTTCGGCTCGGAGCCGGGCGAGAGCAACTACAACCCGCTCTGGGAGGAGTTCTTCGTCAGCTGGAAGGCCGGAGCGAACCCGGTGCTGCTGGTCAAGGACGACCAGATCAACGAGCTGGCCAAGAAGGGCGAGCTCAGGGTGCGGGATGCCCATATCGTCCTGAACGCGCCGATCGTCAAGGTCGGGAAGTAGCGTCACGAGCTTTGGGCTGAGCCCTCGACATCGCTCGTCGAGAGCTCAGCCCCTACTCGCCTGGTTCCGGGTTCGCCGGCTCAGCTCAAAGCTGCGCAGAACCGGTCGAGGTTCACGGTCGCTCCCACATCCGGTGTGAGCGTCGAGATCGTGGACGTTGCGGGCAGGGGGAGCCCGACCGGCGGGTCGCTTCGTGTGCTATACATCTATACAACTAAGTCGTTGTTCGTCGTAGGAGAACCGATGCCGCTTCCTCATCCGATTCCGACAGATCTCGCCGAGCTCGTGGCCCGCCGCTTTCGGCTGCTGGCCGAGCCGATGCGCATCCGCCTGCTCGACCGCCTCCGCGAGGGCGAGGCGACCGTCGGCGAGCTCACCGAGGCGCTCGAGACCTCGCAGCAGAACGTCTCCAAGCACCTCGCCGTCCTCGCGGACGCCGGCATGCTCGGCCGACGCAAGGACGGCAACCGCGTCTACTACCGGATCGTCGACGAGGGCGTGTTCGCCCTCTGCGAGCAGGTCTGCGGCGCCGCCCAGCAGCAGCTGCGGGCACTGCACGAGCTCGTCGAGGGGGTGAGCGCGTGACGGCCCGGCGCTGGCCCCTCGAGCGTGTCCTCTTCGCGCTCGCGGGCTCGATGACCCTGTTGAGCGTCGTCCTGGCCGTCCTCGTCTCGCCCTGGTTCCTGCTGCTGACCGTCTTCGTCGGGCTCAACCAGTGGCTCTTCGTCGGCGCGGGCTGGTGCCCGGCCTCGCTGCTGCTCGAGCGCGCGACAGGCCTCGAGAAGGGCTGCCGACGATGAGCACGCTGGCAAGCGCCGCTCCCACGAAGACGGGGGTCTCCAAGCCGCCTTTCGAGGTCGGGCCCCTGGGCCGGCTCGGCGGCTGGACGGCCGGCCACATCCGGGCCGTCTCGATCGCGTGGCTGATCGTGGCGGTCGCGCTCGCCGCCTTCGCGCCGAGGGTCGAGACCGCGCTCTCCGGCGCAGGCTGGCAGGCGAACGGATCGCAGTCGGTACAGGCACGAGCGCTGATCCAGCGCAACTTCGGCGGCCTGTCGAGCTCCGCGTTGACGGTCGTCGTGCACTCGGCCCGGCAAACAACAGCCGATCCCCCGTTCAACAGGACGATTCAGCGTGTCGAGCGGGTCTTGGGGGGCGACTCACGCGTCGCTTCCGTCCGGGCGCCGCAGGCTGGAGCCGGCATCTCGGCCGACGGTCACACCGCAATCGTCACGGCCGGGGCGAAGAGTGATCCGACGGCGATGGTCGCTGCCGCGGACAAGCTCGGGCCGAAGCTCGATGGAGCCGCGGCGCGCGGCGTGAGCGTCTCGCTCACCGGCGCTTCGGGGATGTGGAGCGACTTCAACACCGCCAACCGCAGCGCGATGATGAAGTCTGAGCTCT
>JBPYFE010000129.1:0-12974 GCA_051986525.1 Gaiellaceae bacterium | reverse complement strand
TCGGGCGCCTTCGACGTCGTCGTCGATCGAGTCGCCGATCATCACCGCTTCGCCCGGCCGCACGCCGAGCTGCTCGAGGACGGCCTCGAAGATCGCCGGGTGCGGCTTCGTCTTCCCGTGCGACCCCGAGCTGACCGCCGCGTCGACCTCGAGCCCGTGGTGGCGGACGAACACGTGTAGGTCGCGACCGGTGTTCGAGACGAGGCCGATCTTGAGGTGCCGCTCCCGGAGGGCGGCGAGCGTCGGCAGCACGTCCTCGTAGATGTCGAAGTTGTGCGCGTGCTCCCACGCCCGCGTCATCTCGACCGCGAACTCGTGCGTCCGGTCGGAGTTGCCGCCCATGCCGCGGATGATCTGCTCGGTGAACAGCACCCAGACCTGCTCGTCGTGGTCGAGCTCGGGGTGCCGCTCGAGCGTCGAGACCGCGTGCCGCCGCGCCTCGTCGTAGCGCGAGGGATCGAGCTCGAGCCCGAACCTCCGGCCGAGGCGCCGGTAGCCCTCGGGTCCCAGATCGGGCCCCGGCTTGGCGAGCGTAAAGTCGACGTCGAAGAGGGCCGCGCGCAGAGGCATCTACCCAGCTTGTACCAGCCACTCGACGACCTCGACGTGGCTCGCCAGCGACTTCGCGCCGTCCCACCCCCACGCGAGTGTCTGCGCGATCGCCCAGCCCCGCGCGCGCTCACGGTCGAGCCCGAGCTCTGACGACAGCCGGTCGAGCCGGTGGACGACGCTTACACGGTCGTGGCCGAGCTCCGTGCCGCGGACGAGTGGCGCCAGCCCGAACTCCCGCTCGCCGACGAGCGGCTTCGGGTCGATCGCGAGCCATGGCTCGCGATCGGCGCTGAGCACGTTGCCGGCGTGGAGGTCCTGATGCAGCAGGACCTGCTCGCCCTGGGTCGCCGGGAGCTCCCGCAGCGCTTCGAGCGCAGCCTCGAGTAGCGCCGGCTCGAGGGGGCGGCCGCCGCTCGCCCAGCGGCGTTCGAGCTCCTCGGCCCACGCTGCGGCTTCGTCGGCGAGCGAACGGAAGGGCTCTCCGGCCGGGCGCCAGAGCCGCGGCAGCAGAGCGGCGGCGACATCGAGCGCCTCCTCGGCCGGTAACTCGGCGAGCGGCGTTCCGGGCCGGCAGCGCTCGAGCAGGAGTGCGTGCCGCTCGCGGTCGCGGGCGAGCAGACGGACGGCGCCGTCGCCGCCCCAGAGCGCCAGCGCGTCCGCCTCGTGCTCGCTCTCGCGGCCGGGGAACTGGATCTTGAGGACGGCCTCTCCCGCCGGGACGGCCAGCGAGGCGAACGCGTAGGGAAACGGCTGCTCGAGCTCGAGCGACCACTGCTCGCTGCACTCTTCGAGCAGCCGAGGGAGTCGATCGAGCCACGCCCGGCCTTCGGCGGAGCCGCGGAGCCAATCCAGGCCGGGATGCACCGGCGCGAACGATAGCTTTGGGTCGTGGAAGCGATATCGCAGCCGGCGGGCCGTACCCGCGCGTTCCAGGCTCTCAGGCACCGGGATTTCCGGTTGCTCTGGACCGGTCAGACGATCTCGCTGATCGGCGATACCGCCTTCCTGACCGCGCTCGGCTGGAAGACGTTCACGCTCGCCGGCTCCGGCAAGCTCGGGCTCGTCCTCGCCGCGCAGGGTGCGGGCCTGCTGGCCACGCTCCTGATCGGCGGGGCGCTCGCCGACCGGTACGAGCGGCGGAAGATGATGATCGTCTCCGACCTCTGGCGCTTCGTCGCGGTCGGGGCGCTGGCCGCGCTCGACTTCAGCGGGCATCTGACCTTCACCAGCCTGATCGTGCTGGCCGCGTTCATGGGCCTCGGCGACGGCTTCTTCTACCCGGCCGTGGGCGGGATCGTCCCGCTCGTCGTCGACGCCGCCCACCTGCCGTCGGCCAACAGCCTGATGGGGCTCGCGCGCTGGAGCAGCTTCGTGATCGGCCCGTCGTTCGCGGCCTTCCTCTACCACGGCGTCGGCTCCGCCTGGGTGTTCGCGATCGACGCGATGACGTTCCTCGTCTCGGCCGGGCTGATGCTGCTCGCGCGCCCGCGCCCGATCGCCGCCTCCGAGGGCGAGAGCACCTGGAGCGAGATCAAGGAGGGCGTCGCCTACGCGTCGGAGATCCCGTGGCTCTGGGTGACGATCACGCTGTTCGCAGTCGTGCTGATGCTGCAGCTGGCGCCGCAGCAGGTGCTGCTGCCGAAGCTCGTCCACGACCACTTCGGCCGTGGGGTCGCCGCGTACGGGCTGCTCTCGACGATGGTCGGGATCGGAACGGTCGCCGGCACGCTCCTCTTCGGCCACATCCAGCCGCGCCGACGACGCGGTGTGCTCACGTACTGGCTGTTCGTCGTCAACAGCCTCGCGATCGCGGCGATGGTGCTCGTGCCCTGGTATCCAGTGGCCGCGACGTGCGCCGCGTTGCGCGGAATCTGCCTCGGCTTCGGAGTCGCCGTCTGGGAGACGATGCTGCAGGAGCTCGTGCCGGAGCACCTGCTCGCGCGGGTGGTCAGCCTCGACTTCTTCGGCAGCTTCGGCCTGATGCCGATCGGGCTGGCGCTGTGGGCCGTGCTGGCCAACGTCGCCTCCGCGAGCGTCCTGATCGCAGCCGGCTCCTTTGCGTCGGCGGCGATGATCGCCGTGGCCGCGACGCGGCCCTGGCTGCGGGAGGTCGACTGAAGACGCCGCAGCAGGTCCTCGCCGACGCGAGAACGATCGCCGTCGTCGGCGCCTCGTCGAAGCCCTGGCGGCCGAGCAACGACGTCACGCGCTACCTGCTCGAAGTCGGCTACGACGTGATTCCCGTGAACCCGAACTGCGTCGAGGTCCTCGGCGTTCCGGCCGTGGCGGCGCTCACCGACGTCGGCCGGCCGATCGACCTCGTCGACGTCTTCCGCCGCCCCGAGTTCACGCCCGATGTCGCCCGGGAGGCCGTGGCCGCCGGCGCCAAGGCGCTGTGGCTCCAGCTCGGGGTCGCTTCGGACGAAGCCCGCGCGATCGCCGAGCAGGCCGGCCTCGCCTACGTCGAGAACGCGTGCACGAAGGTCGTGCACAAGCTGTACTTGAGCTGATGCCCCGCCGGCCGGTCTACTGGAAGCCGAGGTACGCGACGCGCGGCCAGCGCCACCGGGCCTGGGTCAAGCAGCAGGCGCGCCACGAGGAAGCGCTCCGCGCGCAGGAGCCGAAGCGCTCCTGGTGGCGCTCGCTCTTCCGCCGCGGCGGGAGCTAGGGCTCACGGGGGAAACAGCGTTTCCCCCGTGCTTTCCATCGGGGTGCCCAGATTTGAACTGGGGACCTCTCCGACCCGAACGGAGCGCGCTACCAGGCTGCGCCACACCCCGAGCCAACGTCGAAGGTTAGCCGACGCGTTTTTCCTTCGTCTGCGGCGCACGAGCCGGTTGAAGGCGGTCGCAGCGGCTAAGCCGCCACGACCTTTTGGCGGCATCGCAAGCGACGCCTTCGGTTAGCCCACGAACTCTTCGATCGCCGCCGCGCAGAGCTCCGGCCGCTCGCCGATCAGCAGGTGCCCACAGTCGGCGATCACGCGGAGCTCGCCGCGGAGCCGGCGCGCGAAATCGAACGCATCCACGACGGGCAGCTGATTGTCTCGCGCCCCCCAGAGCACGAGCGTCGGGCAGCGAATCTCGCCGAGCTCCGGCCGGACGTCGTCGAGCACGAGCGCGCGGGCCGCGCCCGGCGAGTCGGTCGTCAGCCGCGTGCCCTCGAGGAAGCCGTCGACGGCGGCCGCGGACATGACCAGCGGATCCGAGGCGCCCCAGCGGCCGAAGACCGCGTAGCGGAGGAAGGCGCTGTCGGCGACCCGATCCGCCCACGGCGCGACGAGCCGGCGTGGCCCGATGATCCCGAGAATCCGAAGCCCGTACTTCGCGCGGCGGGACGCCGAGGAGATCCCGGCGCCGGCGGCGAGGACGACCGCGCGGACGTCCTCGGGCCGCCGCAGCGCGAGCCGCAGCGCGACGAGACCGCCGAGCGAATGGCCGACGACGGCGGCCGGGAGCATCCCTTCGCCCTCGGCCACGGTCCCGAGCCGGTCGGCGAAGGCGCTCAGGTTGGGAACCGCCGCGAGGGGCGTCGAGCCGCCGTGGCCGGGCAGCTCCGGCACGAGGACCGGCCGCCGCTCCGCGAGCAGCGGCGCGAGGTCGACCCAGTTCGCGGCGCAGCCGCCGAGCCCGTGGATCAGGAGCAGCGGCTCGCCCCGCTCCGGCCCGCCGACGAAGTAGCGGAGACTCGTCCCCCGCACCTCCGCGAAACGCTCCTCGAAGCCCGGGATGACCTTTGCGTCCGTCACCGAGGCACTCTATTCTTCGAGGCGATGGTTGATGTGGGAGGGCGGGAGTGATTCCCGCCGACAAGACAAGTGCAGCGGTTGACTGAGCCCGTCCGTGCGGCAGCACGAGGCGGGTTTTTTGTTGGCCGCAGGGAGGTCACATGGCGAACCACCTGACGCCTGAGGAGCTGTCGAAGGAGCTCGGGATCGATCGCCAGGAGGTGATCAAGGTCTGTATGCAGGAGTCGATCCCGATCTACCACGGGAAGATCGACAAGACCCTGTTCCAGGCACAGCTTCAGGCGCTGGGCGCGATGCCACAGCACCACTAGTTTCGCGCGCGCTACTTGCGCGCTGCGACTTTGCGACGGGAGCCGCCCGACGAGGCGGCTTTCGTCTTCTTCGGAGCCGATTTCTTCGCGCCCTGAGCCTCGGCGACGCTCGCGCGCAGCGCCTCCATCAGGTCGACGACAGGCGCGGTCTCCTCCTCCGGCTCCGCAACGGTGATCTCCTCGCCGGCGAGCTTGGCCTCGAGCATCTTCTTCAGGTCCTGCCTGTACTCGCTGACGAGGTCCTCGGCGTCGAAGTCGCCCGCGAGGCTGCCGATCACCTGCCGCGCGAGCTCGAGCTCCGCGTCCTTGACCTCGATCTCGCCGACGGCCTCCTCGATCTCGGCCTGCGAGCGCACGTCCTCGGCGAGGAACAGCGTTTCGAGCGCGAGCGCGTCGCCCTTGGGGCGAATCAGGCAGAAGTGCTCGGCGCCCTGGCGGACGAACTTGCCGACGGCGGCGGTGTTCGTCTCCTTCATCGCCTCGAGCAGCAGCACGTACGGGCGGCGCTGCGCGGCGGCGTCGGCCGGGGCGAGGAAATACGTGCGGTCGAAGAAGATCGGATCGACCTGGTCGAGCTCGACGAAGCGCGTGATCGCGATCGTGCGGGAGTCGTCGGCGGTCGAGAGCGCCTCGAGGTCGGCGTCCTCGACGACCACGAACTGGCCCTTGGCGACCTCCCAGCCCTTGACGATCTCGTCGTTCGAGACCTCGCGATCGTGCTGCGGGCACCAGCGCTTGTTCTTGATCGGCGTCCCGCATTCGCGATGGAGCATCCGGAAGGACACGTCGGACTGGCGCGCAGCCGCCTTCGTGGCCAGGGCCATCCCGACCGGGATGTTGACCAGGCCGAAGCTGATTGATCCGTTCCAGATTGTTCTCATAGGGACCGCTTCGTAATTGTAGGCGGACGCAGGAGTTTCGCCGAAACGCCGTCGATCCCTGCCGTAAAGTCTTCGGCATGGCGGAGCGGACGATCCCGCGGCTCTGGCGCGACGCCGTCGCCGCCGGGCGGACGCGTCCGGCCTACCTCGTCGAGGACGCGCCCGGCGCGTGGCGGGAGGTGTCGTGGACGGAGGCCGCGCAAGCCGTCGACGAGCTCGCCAACGGCTTGCTCGCACGCGGAATCGGCAAGGGCGATGCCTTCGGGATCGTCAGCCGGACCCGGCTCGAATGGACGCTTTTCGACGTCGCGCTCGCGCTCGTCGGCGGGATCACGGCGCCGGTCTACCCGAACAGCTCGGCGCGGGAGGCGCAATACGTCCTCGAGCATGCGGAAGCGCGCGGAGCGCTGGTCGAGGACGAGACGCAGCGCGAGAAGGTCGCACCGCTCGGCCTCGAGCACGTCCTGACGATCGACGACCTCGCGCAGCTGCGGGCGGACGGCGCCGCGTACGCCCTCGAGCATCCGGGGGAGCTCGCCGCGCTCGCGGACACGATCGGCGAGGAGGACCTCTACACCTACATCTACACCTCCGGGACGACCGGGCCACCCAAGGGCTGCATGATCCGACACCGCAACTACTACGAGATGACCTCGTGCATCGAGCGGATCGAGGATCTCTCGCTCGGCGAGGACACGATGCTCCTCTACCTCCCGCTCGCCCACAACTTCGGGCGGCTCATGTCCCTCTGGGGCGCGTACGCCGGCTTCACGATCGCGTTCTGCCCGGACCCGTACGCCGTCGTCGAGGCACTGCCGCAGGTGCGGCCGACGCTTTTACCGAGCGTCCCACGCGTCTACGAGAAGGCGCACGCAGCCGTTGTCGCTGCGTTTTCGGACCTTTCCCCCGCGCGCCGCCGTCTCGCCGACTGGGCCGTCGCCGTCGGACGCCGGCGCAGCGAGCTCGAGCAGGCAGGGCGGCCCATCCCGCGCGGGCTCGCGCTCCGGCACCGCGTCGCCGACCGGCTCGTGTACTCGAAGATCAAGGAGCGGTTCGGCGGCCGGCTGCGGATCGGGATCTCCGGCGGCGCGCCGCTCGCAAAGGAGATCGGCGAGTTCTTCCATGCGGTCGACCTGCTGATCCTCGAGGGCTGGGGGCTGACCGAGTGCACGACCGCGGCAGCCGTCAACCGCCCCAAGCGCTACCGCTTCGGGACCGTCGGGCCCGCGATGCCAGGGTTCGAGGTGAAGGCGGCGCCCGACGGCGAGCTCTTGATCCGCAGCGAGACCGTCTTCGCCGGCTACTACAAGGACGAGGCCGCGACACGCGAGGTCCTCGCAGAGGACGGCTGGCTTTCCTCCGGAGACGTTGGCGAGATCGACCCCGACGGCTTCGTGACGATCACCGAGCGCAAGAAGGACATCATCGTCACCGCCGGCGGCAAGAACGTCGCGCCGCAGAACATCGAGAACGCGCTGAAGACGTCACCGTACGTCTCGCAGGCGGTCGTGATCGGCGATCGGCGGCCCTACGTGACGGCCTTGATCACGCTGGACGAAGCGGTCGCGAACGGTGACGACCCGCAGGCCTTGATCCAGCACGAGGTCGACCGCGTCAACGCCGAGCTCTCGCGCTTCGAGCAGATCAAGCGCTTCGTGATCCTGCCGCGCGACTTCTCGGCCGACGAGGACGAGGTGACGCCGACGCTGAAGCTGAAGCGCCGCGTGATCGCGGAGCACTTCGCGGACGAGATCGAAGAGCTGTATCGCTAGGCGGGCTAGATGCGCCGCGCCCCGACGTACGTGGACGCGTACCAACCGGACAGGCTGGAGATCTTGACGACGTCGCCGGTGTGCGGCGCGTGGATGAAGCTGCCGCCGCCGACGTAGATGCCGACGTGGCCGAGGCCGTTGAAGAAGACCAGGTCACCAGGCTGGAGGTCGGCGCGCGAGACGGGGCTGCCCATCCCGTACTGAGCGTAGGAGCTGTGCGGCAGCGAGACGCCGATCTGGGCGAAGACGTACATCACGAGGCCGGAGCAGTCGAATCCCGACGGGGACGCGCCGCCCCAGACGTACGGCGTCCCGAGGTAGCGCATCGCGATCGCGACGACGCCGCCGTGCGACGGCGGCGGAGCGGGCGAGGGCGCTGTCGAGGGCGCCGAGGTCGAGGGAGGACTGTTGGGCGCAACGGGCGCAACGGCGCTCGTGAGCGCTTGCGGAGCGGACTGTTGCTGCGCTGCGACCTGGGCGGCGAGCTGGCGCCGGAGAGCGGCCTGCCGCGCGGCCTCTTGCGCCTTCAGCTGCACGATCTGTCCCTGGATCGAGGAGAGCAGCGCCCGCCGGGCGGACAGCTGGTTCTCGACCGACGCGCGGGCCGCGGCGCGCTCGGCGACGAGCGAGGCCGCCTCCGCCTTCGCGTGCCTCAGGCGCGTCTCGCGGGTCTTGACGTCGTTGTCGAACGTGTTCACCTGTTGGAGCACCTGGCTGTCCTGCGACGAGATCCTGTTCACCGTGTCGAAACGGTTCACGAGATCGTCGAGGTTGGACGCTCCGAGCAGAACCTCGATCGACCCGTCCTGACCGTTCGAGGTGTAGAGCGAGACCACCCGAGCCGCGAGCGCCGTCTGCGCGCGGTGCAGGCTCTGCTTGGCGATCTTCAGCTGCGCGTGGTTCTGCTTCAGGTCGGCCCGAACCTTGTTCAGCTTCACGGTCGCGTCGTCGTACGCGGCGACCGCGCGCTCCATGCTCGCGTCGAGCTGGTTGACCTGCCCCATCACGCTCTGCGCCTGGGCTTCCTTCGAGGCAATCGTGGGGTCGCCGACAGCAGGCGTCGCGGCTAGCGCTGCCGCGAAGCAAGAGAGGATGACCGCCGGCGCCGTACGACTGATCGAGCGGCGAACACCTCCGGTCGCTGGGCTCGATCGGCGCCCCAAGTGGGGCCGGTTCGTCACAAGTTCGGCACCCTAGCAACCGCTTCGGACACCCGCAACCGGAGAGAAGCAGCGGATTACGAATTTTTAAACGTTTGTGTTCCGTTCGTCACACGGTCGTTTGCTAGGTTCCCGCTCCGTGCGGGGGGACTCCACCATCCGACGGGCCCGCGCGCTCGTTTTCCTCGCGTGCCTCGTCGTGGCTGTCGCGCTCCCTGCGGCCGGCAGCGGCTCCTCGAGCTCGCTACGGCAGCAGGCGCAGCAGCTCGCGCAGGAGAACAGCGTTCTCGCCTCGCGCTCGCGCGCGGCCGTCGTGACCCTGTACTCGCTCGACAGCCGTCTCGCACGGACACGTGCGCAGCTCGGCTCGCTGCGGGCACAGGCGGCCGAGGTGAGCCGCCAGCGGACGCAGACGAAGGCGGAGCTCGCGATCGCTCGGAAGACCTTCACGGCGGCCGAGGGAAGCCTCGCGGCGCGGCTGCGCGCCGTCTACGAGCAGGGCGGTGAGTCCGATCCGCTCTCGATCGTGCTCGGCGCGAAGACGCTCGACGATGCCCTCTCGGGCCTCGAGACGGAGAACGCCGCCGCGGCGAGCGACCGCGCGGTCGTCGTGCAGGCGCGCAAGAGCCGAGCGAACTACGTCCGTCTCTCGCAGGCCCTCGCCGCCCACGCGGCCCGGCTCGGCCGCCTCCAGGCGAGCGTCTCGAGCTCGCTCGGCGCGCTGACGGCCGCTCGGGCGCAGCGAGCGGCGTACATCCAGCAGGTCGCCGCTCAGCGCCAGCTGAACAGCTCCCAGATCGGATCGTTGGAGTCACAGGCGCAGGCGATCGAGGCACGCGCGCGCCAGATCGCCGTCCAACAGGCGGCGGCTCCGGCCTCGACGTCCACTCCTTCGACGCCGGTCCCGACCACGCCGACCGCTCCGGTCGGCGGCAGCACGATTACGGTCACGGCGACGGCGTACACGCTCGGAGGCCACACGGCGACGGGCGCTCCGGTCGGCTACGGCATCGTCGCCGTCGACCCGAGCGTGATTCCGTTGGGAACGCGAATGACGATCCCCGGCTACGGCGAAGGCGTCGCCGCGGACACGGGCGGCGCCATCCAGGGCGCCCGCATCGACGTCTGGGTCCCGACGGCGGCGGCCGCGGCGGCCTGGGGCGTGCGCACGGTCACAATCTCCCTGCACTAGAATTCTTCGCCTTCGCCAGGGGAGGGGGTGGGTGCGTGACCGAATTCCTCGATACGTCGAAGGTTTCCCCGACAGCGGAGCACCCGCGGGTGCTGCTCGTCGACGATCACGACCTGTTCAGGACCGGTCTCAGGAACCTGCTCGAGGACGAGGGCGTCGACGTCGTCGGCGAGGCGGGCGCGGGCGAGGATGCGCTTCGAATCGTCCGCGAGCTGCAACCGGACGTGGTCGTCATGGACCTGAACATGCCCGGCATGAACGGCGTCGAGGCGACCAAGCGGATCGTCGCGCACGCGCCGCTCACACGCGTCGTCGTGCTGACGATCTCAGATCAGGACGCGGACGTGATGGATGCGATCTTCGCCGGCGCCTGCGGCTATCTGCTCAAGGACGCGTCGATCGAGGAGGTCATGCGCGGGATCAGGTCGGCCGCCGTCGGCGAGTCGCTGATCTCACCCACGATCGCGGGCAAGGTCCTCGAGCGCGTCCGAGCCTCGGGCGCGTCGCCGGATGCGGCCGAGACGATTCGAGCCGAGCTCTCCGACCGCGAGATCGAGGTGCTGAAGCTGATCGCGAACGGCAAGGACAACTCGCAGATCGCGGCCGACCTCCACATCAGCCCGAAGACGGTCAAGAACCACATCTCGAACATCCTCATGAAGCTCCAGATCGAGAACCGCATCCAGGCGGCCGTCTACGCCGTCCGAAGCGGAATCGTCTAGCGGGCCGCCGCGGCCGGCGGCGACACTCGTGCGAGACCGCGCAGACCCCCACCCCGGGTGGGGACGAAGGTCCACCCGCCACCCGCGGTGAGCGTACCCGCGAAAAGCGCACCGGATCGAGCCGAATTTGGCCGATTTCCGCCCGCGGCGAGCAGAGCGGCCCCAAACGGGTCGGGGAAAGGCCCTGCGCGGACGCTGCTACGCCGCTGCGGTGACGCGACGCCGCGCCGCGGCCAGCAGCTCACGTAGATGCTCGAGCTCGCTCGAAGCTTCGCTCAGCCGCAGCGACAGCTCGGCCAGCTCTTCCGTCTTCGCGCCGCGGTTCTTGACGCTCACCTGAGCCGCGACCTCGCCGATCTTTCGCTCGAGCCGAAGCCGCTCGGCCTCGAGCTTCATCGCGCTCGCGTAGCCCGTCGTGAGCGTCTTCTCGACCCGCGCCTGGTCGCCGCGGTCGCCGGCTGGCGGCGCCGCGATCAGGGCGTCGAGCTGGTTGCAAAGGGTTGCGTAATCGATCGCGCCGGGAGAGGCCATCGCGAACCGATTATCGCGCCGCCGGCCGCCGTACACATGGGCCGCTCGGCCCATCTCTGCGTGCCGTGTGGCCCATCTCGCTTGACCGGAGCGGTGATCATTCGAAAAATAAATCGGATGCGCGATCGGCTCCGCCCGGCCTTCGCGGCCCTCCTCGCTGCGTTCGCCCTCGCGAGCGCCGCCGCTGCGGCGACCGCGTCCTCGAGCTCGCGGCCGCTCGCGCAACGCCTCGCGCGGGCGCTCGCCGTGCCGCACGTCTCGCCTTCCCGGTCGTCCGCGTTCGTGCTCGATCTCGAGACCGGGAACCTGGTCTTCTCGCGCAACAGCGGTCTCTCGCTGGCGCCCGCCTCGAACGAGAAGCTCCCGATCACGTACGCCGCGCTCGAGGAGCTCGGGCCGGACTACCAGATCGAAACGGACGTGCTCGGCCAGGGCGCCCTCACGGGCACGACGTGGAGCGGGCCGCTGTTCCTCCAGGGCCACGGCGACCCGACGCTGACCACGGCCGGGCTGGCCTCGCTCGCGCGCCAGGTGCGGGCGTCCGGCATCCGCAAGGTCGCGGGAGCGGTGTACGGGGACGAGTCGTATTTCGACAGCCGGCGCACCGGACCCGGCTGGAAACCCGGTTTCTACATCAACGAGTCGCCTCCGCTCTCGGCCCTGACGGTCGACCGAACCTGGTTCCGCGGCCGCCACTGGCCCGCTCCGGCCTTCGCCGCGGCGTCGCTCTTCCGCGACGCGCTTCGCCGGAACGGCGTCGCCGTCACGGGCGGCGTCGGAGTCTCGAAGGCGCCGTCGGATTCGTCGACGCTGGCGCAGGTCGACTCGCCCCCGCTCGCCGAGATCGTCCGCTACATGGATCACGAGAGCGACAACTTCACCGCCGAGCTGCTGCTGAAGCAGCTCGGCGCCTACAACGGCTTCGCCGGCACGAGCGCAACGGGCGCGGCCGAGGTCCGGCAGGACCTGGCGGCGAACGACGTCCCCCTTGCCGGCGTCCGGCTTCTCGATGGGTCCGGTTTGTCTCCGTACGACCGCCTGACGACGCGCGCCGTCGTCGGGATCCTGCGCGCGGCCTGGCTCGACGAGACGATCCGGCAGCCGTTCTTCGCGGCGCTGGCGGTCTCGGGCCTGAGCGGCACGATGCGCGACCGGCTGCGCTACCCGCCCGCCCGCGGCGCCGTGGCCGCGAAGACGGGCACGACGTCGCTTGCCTCTGCGCTTTCCGGCTACGTCCGCAAGCGCTACGTCTTCTCGGTCCTGCAGAACGGGCACCCGATCTCGTACTGGTGGGCGCGGCGCGCGCAGGATCGGTTCGTGACCGTGCTGGCCGCGAGCTCCTAGCGGCCGAAACGCGTCGAGGGCGGCAGCGAAACCGCCACAGGAGCAGGGCTTTCCTCGAGCAGCCGGCGGAACGCCGCCTCGTCGAGGATTGGGGTCCCGAGCTCCTGCGCCTTGTTGAACTTCGTCCCGCCCGGATCCTCGCCGACGACGACTGCGGTCGTCTTCTTCGAGACGGAGCCGGCCACCTTGGCGCCGCGCGCCTCGAGCTCGGCCGCGGCCTCGTCGCGCGTGAGCGACTCCAGGGTCCCCGTGATCACGTACGTGTTCCCGCTCAGCGGCCCCTCGACGGGGCTCAGCTCGTCGCCGCTCTGGAAGTTGAGGCCGAGCGCGCGGAGCTCCTCCACCAGCCGCAGGTTGTCGTCCTCGGCGAACCAGTCTGCGATCGACTCTGCTCGAAGCGGCCCCATCCCGTCGACCTCCTGGATGTCCTCCTGGCTCGCGGTCGCGAGCCGGTCGATCGAGCCGAAGTGCCGCGCGAGCGTCTGCGCCGTCACCCAGCCGACGTCAGGGATGTTGAGCCCGAAGAGCACGCGGTGGAACGGGATCTCCTTCGACTGCGCGATCGAGCTGATCACGTTCGTCGCGCTCTTGTCCTGGAAGCCGTCGAGCTCGAGCAGCTGCTCCTTCGTCAGCCGGTAGAGATCGGGCAGGGAGCGGACGAGCCCCAGGTCCCAGAGCCGGCGGACGAGCTGCTCGCCGACGCCCTCGATGTCCGCTGCGGCCATGACCCAGTTGTTCAGCGTCTCGATCCCGCGCGAGGG
>JBPYFE010000128.1:0-8682 GCA_051986525.1 Gaiellaceae bacterium | reverse complement strand
AGGCTCGGAGCCGACGTACGCCGCCTCCTCGGCCTGGAGTAGATCCGTCCACGCCTGCGTTTCAACTGCCATTGGAGGTATTGAACCGGCCGGGAGGTGACGTCATGGTGGCGCGAACGTGGAGAGGCTGGACTCGGCCCGAGGAGATCGACCGCTACGCCGACTACGTGCTAAGGACGGGCGTAGCGGGACTCGCCGGAACCGAAGGGAACCGCGGCGTCTACGTCTTCACGCGGCCCGAGGGCGAGCGGGCGGAGATCGTGGTCACGTCGCTGTGGGATTCGCGCGAGGCGATCCGGGCCTTCGCGGGCGACGAGATCGAGCGGGCGGTGTTCTTCCCGGAGGACGACGCCTTCCTCGTCGAGCGCGAGTGGACGTGCACGCACTACGACGTGCCCGTCGCGCACGCGGTTCGCTAGCCTGGCGAGACCGGGGTGCCCGCGAGGGCTGAGATCACACCCGCGAACCTGATCCGGGTAATGCCGGCGAAGGGAGTGCGTTGACACCACGTTGCTTGACGATCGCCTCGTCCGATTCCGGCGGCGGTGCCGGGATCCAGGCCGACCTGAAGGCGTTCGCGGCAGCCGGGTGCCACGGGATGAGCGCGATCGTGGCCCTGACCGCGCAGAACACCGTCGGCGTGACGGCGGTCCACGAGCTGCCGCCGTCGTTCGTCCGGGCGGAGCTCGATGCGGTCTTCGACGACATCGGCGTCGACGCGGCGAAGACCGGAATGTTGTTCTCGCGGACGCTGATCGAGACGGTCGCGGGCTTCCTCGAGCAGCACCCGGTTCCACTGGTCGTCGACCCGGTCATGGTCGCGAGCTCCGGCGCCAGGCTCCTGGAGGAGGACGCGGTCGAGACGCTGATCGCGCGGCTGTTGCCGCTCGCCACCGTGGTGACGCCGAACCTCGCCGAGGCCGAGGTGCTTGCGGGCGCTGTCGGCCCGAAGCGCGAGCTGGCCGAGCGCATCCACGCGCGCGGAGCCGCGGCGGTGATCGTCACCGGCGGTCACGGCGACCCGGTCGATCACCTCTTCGACGGGCTCGGGCACGTCGAGATACCCGTCGAGCGCCACGACGTATCGGCCACGCACGGAGCAGGCTGCACCCATTCGGCCACCGTCTGCGCCGGACTTGCCCGGGGTCAGGCCCTGGCCGAGGCCGCAGAGGACGCGGCCAGAACCGCCTCGGCCGCCGTCGCCCGGGGTTTGACCGACATCGGGGCCGGCGACGGGCCGGTCGACGTCTTCGACCTGGAGGAGATTCGTGAGCACGACGGAGATCACGCTTACGACCGGCGCTGACCTGGCGGCGATCCGGGAGCGCAAGCCGCTCGTCCACCAGATCACGAACTACGTCGTCATGAACGAGACGGCGAACGCGACGCTCGCCCTCGGCGCCCTGCCCGTGATGGCGCACGCGCGCGAGGAGGTCGAGGAGATGGCGGCCGCGGCCTCGGCGCTCGTGCTCAACATCGGCACCCTCTCGGCGGCGTGGGTCGAGGCGATGCTGCTCGCGGGCCGTTCGGCGAACGCGGCCGGGGTTCCGGTCGTGCTCGACCCGGTCGGCGCCGGTGCGACGACGTATCGCACCGAGACGGCGAAGCGGCTCCTGGCGGAGGTCGACGTGGCGGTTGTGCGCGGCAACGCCGCCGAGATCGCGACTCTCGCGGGGCGCGACGCCGAGATCCGCGGCGTCGAGTCCGTCGGCGTGGGCAGCTCTCCGGGGGAGCTCGCGCGCGACGCAGCGCGTGCGCTCGGCGCCGTCGCGGCGGTGACCGGGGCCGTCGACTCCGTTTCCGACGGCGCGGCGGTTCTGTCGATCGCGAACGGCGATCCGCTGCTGGCGACGATCACGGGCTCCGGCTGCATGTCGACGGCGATCACCGGCTGCTTCGTCGCGGTTCGCCCGGAGGCGCCGCTGGCCGCCGCAGCCGAGGCACTCGTCGCCATCGGCGTCGCCGGCGAGGACGCAGCCCGCAATGCAAGGGGGCCGGGCTCCTTCCACGTCGCGCTCTACGACGCGCTCTACGAGCTTGACCCGACGACGGTCGACGCACTGGCGAAGGTCGAATCCGCGTGATCCTGCACGCGCTCGTCGACGACCTGGCGGTCGCGCGCGCCGCTGTCAGGGGCGGCGGCGCAACCGTTCTGCAGCTGCGGCTCAAGGGCTTGCCGACGGACGAGCTGGTCGCGCGCGGACAACCGTTCGCGGCGCTGTGCCGGGAACAGGGCGTCACGTTCGTCGTCAACGACGACGTCGAGGCGGCGATTGCGCTCGGGGCCGACGGTGTCCATCTCGGCCGCGACGATCCGGGGCTCCGCCGCGCGAAGGAGGCGGGGCTGTTGCTCGGGCTCTCGGCGCAGACGCTCGGCGAAGCCCTAGCGGTCGATCGCGAGGACCCTACGTACATCGGCGCAGGCCCCGTTTGGACGACGCCGACGAAAGCGGACGTGGCCGCAGTCGGGCTGGACGGCCTCCGCGCGATCTGCGACGCAGTGGGCGCGCCGGTGGTCGCCATCGGCGGCATCGACGCCTCGAACGCGCGGTCGTGTCTCGAAGCTGGCGCCGCCGGGGTCGCGGTCGTTCGTGCGGCCGCCGACGCGGCGCGCGTGCGCGAGGCGCTCGAGCGTGCGCCTGTCTGAAGTCGGGGAGCTCGGGCTGATCGCGGAGCTCGAGCGGCGGGGCCTCGTCGAGCAGATCGAGGACGACGCGGCGCAGGTCGGCGACGGTCTCGTCGTCACGCAGGACTCGCTCGTCGAGGGCGTTCACTTCCGCTTCGACCTGCTCTCGTGGCGCGAGCTCGGCTTCCGCGCCGCGGCCGTGAACATCAGCGACCTCGCCGCCTCGGGCGCACGGCCGCGCGCACTGCTCGTCAGCCTGGGCGTGCCGGCTTCGGTCGAGCTGGGCGAGCTCGTCGACCTCTACGAAGGCCTGGCCGAAGCCGGCGTCCCGGTGCGCGGCGGGGACACGACTCGAGCCGACGGAGTCTTCGTGACCGTCACGGCACTCGGGGATGCGGAGCGCGTTCCCGGCCGGGGCGGCGCGAAGCACGGGGATGCGCTCGCCGTCACCGGGCCACTGGGTGCGGCCGGCGCGGCGTTCCGCGAGGGTCGTCTGCGGCGCCCGCCGATCAGGGTCGAGGAAGGCGTCGCGCTCGCCCGCTGCGCCCACGCGATGCTCGACGTCTCGGACGGCCTCGCCCGCGACGCGGGCCACATCGCCGCGCGTTCAGGCTGCCGGTGCGTGATCGAGCTCGAGCGCGTGCCCCTCGCGGAGGGAGCGACGATCGACGATCTCTCGTTCGGCGAGGACTTCGAGCTGCTCGCGGCAACGCCCGATCCGGGCGACTTCGTGGTGATCGGCCGCTGCGTGCCCGGCGAAGGAGTCGAGCTCGTGCTCGACGGCGCGCCGATGACGCTCGGCGGCTGGGACCACTTCGCGTAGCCCTTCCCCGCGGCGCTCGGCCGCGCGCCATCGGCCCAACCCCCACCCATCAAGGGAGGGGCCGCGCCCGCCGCCCTCGCCTGTCGACGCTACCGAGGAAAGGCGCACGTGTCAGCGTCGCGTCTGCGCCGATTCCGCGCGGCGCGTGACGATTGCCGCCCGGACTTGAAGAACCGGGCTGGAGTCGCCAACGTACACGTCGCTGGTGGCCGTCTACATCGTGAAACGGCTGATCTGGAGCGTCGTGATGCTCCTGGCCGTGGTCGCCATCACCTACATCGTCTTCTTCGTCATCCCGACCGAGCGTGCGCGCTTCGTCACGCGCAACGAGCTGAGCGCGAGCGACATCCGGACCGCGATCGGGGTTCACGGCCCCGTGTACCAGGAGTACGCGCAGTACGTCTGGAAGCTCATGCACGGGTCGCTCGGCGAGAGCTTCCGCGGCCACCGGCAGGTGTCGGCAGTCATCCTCAACGCCGCTCCGATCACCGCCTCGCTCGTGATCGGCGGCGCCGTCCTCTGGCTGCTCGTGGCGTTCCCGGTGGGGCTGCTCTCCGCCTTACGACCCCGATCCGGCTTCGACCGAGGCGCGATGATCCTCGTCCTCGCCGGCATCTCCGTCCATCCGGTCTGGCTCGGCCTGATGCTCTCGTACTGGTTCGGCTTCAAGCTGAACTGGTTCCCGATGGGCGGCTATTGCGACGTCTTCAATCCGCCGCCCGCCGCCGGCTGCGGCGGACCGGTCCAGTGGGCCTACCACCTCGTGCTGCCGTGGATCTGCTTCGCCGTCCTCTACGGCGCGCTCTACGTGCGGATGGTTCGCGCGACGGTGCTCGAGACGCTGAACGAGGACTACGTCCGCACCGCGCGGGCGAAGGGCGGCAGCGAGCTGCGCGTGATCCGGTCACACGTCCTGCGCAACGCGATCCTGCCGATCGTGACCATGACTGGGATGGACGTCGCGCTGGCGATGGGCGGCACGATCTTCGTCGAGACCGTGTTCGCGCTCGGCGGTCTCGGCCAGACGATGCTTCGCGCCGTCCAGACCTACGACCTGCCGGTCATCCTCGGCGTGATCCTCTTCACGACGCTCGCGATCGTCGTCTTCAACCTCGTCGTCGACGTGCTCTACGTCCTGCTCGACCCGCGCGTCGGGCCGGCCCGCGCGCCGGACGAGGAGTTCGCGGCGGTGCCGCGGGCTAGCCGAGCCAGCGAGCCAGTTCCCGCTCGAAGTGCGGGCGCGGCCTAGCGCCGACCACCGTCTCCTGCGGGCGGCCGCCCTCGAACAGGATCACCGTCGGGATCGAGAGGACGCTGTAGCGCGCGGCGGTCTCGATGTTCTCGTCGATGTTGAGCTTCGCGAACTCGAGCCGCCCGCCGTGGTCGCTCTCGAGCTCGGCAAGCACGGACTCGACCGCCCGGCACGGGCCGCACCACGGCGCCCAGAAGTCGACCAGCACCGGCCTCTCGGCCTCGAGGACGTCGGCCTGGAAGCTCGTGTCCGTGACCTCGCGCACGCCTACAGCTTGCCAAGACGCAGCGCGGGCACCTTCCAGATCGCCTCGAGCACGATCGACCGGCTCATCTTCGAGCCGCCGGCCTCGCGGTCGACGAACGTGATCGGCACCTCGACGACGCGGAAGCCGGCCCGCTGGGCGCGATACGTCGTCTCGATCTGGAACGCGTACCCACGCGAGCGGATCGCGTCGAGGTCGATCGTCTCGAGCACCTCGCGGCGGTAGCACTTGAAGCCGCCGGTCAGGTCGCGGACGTTGGTGCCGAGCAGGATGCGCGCGTAGAGCGAGCCGCCGGCCGAGACGGCGCGCCGGGCGAGGCCCCAGTTGCGGATCTTCCCGCCGTCGACGTAGCGTGAGCCGAGCGCGACGTCGGCGCCGTCCTCGGTCGCGGCGATCAGCCGCGGGACGTCGGTTGGGTCGTGGGAGAAGTCGCAGTCCATCTCGAGGATCCGCTCCGCGCCGGCGGCCAGTGCCTCGCGGAAGCCGGCGAGATAGGCCGGGCCGAGCCCTTCCTTTCGCGGCCGGTGCAGGACGTCGACGTAGCCGAGCTCCGGCGCGAGTCGGTCGGCGATCTCGCCGGTGCCGTCCGGCGAGTCGTCGTCGATCACGAGCACGCGCACGTCGTACGCGCCGAGCGCGCGCAGCATCGGCTCGATGTTCTCGCGCTCGTTGTAGGTCGGGAGGCAGACCGTGGCGCGAGCCGCGGTGCGGTCGCTACGGGTTTGCAAGCGGGATGGTCATCGTTCCGGCCACGAGCAGCGCCGCGGAGCCTACGAGAAGCGCGGCGAGCACGGCCGGCCGCCGGGCGACGAAGGCCAGCCCCCAGTAGACCGGGAAGGCGAGCAGCCCGAAGCGCGCCTCGGACATGAACGTCCCGCTCAACAGCGGCAGGACCACGATCAGCGCTCCCGCCGCGATCCAGGCGCGACCGACGCCGTGGCGCCGCGCGACCACCAGCAGGCCCAGGTACAAGAGCACGAAGGCGACGTCGCGCCACAGCCACGGGTCGCGCCCGGGCCGGAACAGCTCCTGCACCGCGCGTACGGGCGCGTCGGCGTGGAACGACCGGCCCCATGCCGCCTCCGCGTTGCTCCACGCGAAGACGTCGTGGAGCGCCCAGCCCAGGTAGAGCGGAAAGGCGGCGAGGGAGGCGGCGGGAGCCAGAACGGCGCCGAGCGCCGGCCCGTGCGCACGCCGGTCGGATCGCGCGAAGGCGATCGCCACGAGCGGGAGGACGAAGACGAGCGCCTCGGGTCTCGTCAGCGCGGCGGCCGCGCCCGCGAACGCGCACAGCGTCCACCTCCCTCGGAAGGCGAAGAGGAGCGCCAGCGAGAGGGCGAGCAGTACGAGGCTCTCGGGGTAGGTCATCGAGAACGCGTAGCTGGCGGGAAAGAACGCCGCGAGCACGGCGCTGTTACGCGCGAGCTCGTCGCCCACGACCTCGCGGCTGAGCTCATGGAAGACGAGCAGGCCGGCGACGAAGAAGAGGTTCGCGAGCACGAGCGCCGCGGTGAGGTACGACGGACCGAGCGCGTGCGCCGCGCGCAGCACGATCGGGAAGAGCGGAAAGAAGGCCGGGTCGCTCTGCCGGGCGGGCAGCAGGATGTACCCGTGCTCGGCGACGGTCTTGTACCAGCGCCCGTCCCAGAAGCCGAGGATCGTCAGCAGCTTGTGCGTCGAGCCGATGTGCTGCGGCTGGATCGCCGCCTTCGGCCGGCCGACGAGGTGGACGATCGCCGCCGTCGTGAGGACGAGCACGCGGGAGACCACCGCGGCGGCGAGGACGACGCGCCGGCCGCGAAGCCAGGCCGTCACGCGGGCGCCTCGATCCGGATCGTCTCCCCGCGCTCGAACCAGACGCGCCGACGGAGCAGGTCGTCTCGCTCGACGGGCTCGAGCCGGCGCCAGGGGCCGGCGCCGATACGCGCGGCGATCGGCGCCAGGGTCGCCGGCCGGACCAGGAGGTCGAGGCGGCGCTTCGGCGGGCCGAGCGCGAGCAGGAGGAGGACTCTTCGGCCGACCACGACCCGCTTGCGGACGACGCGGGCCCCGATCGTCAGCAGCCGCCCGATCCGCCGCTCGAGCGCCCGCGGGCAGCCGGCGCGAAGCGCGGCGAGCGCGGCGGCCGAGCTCTCGACCGCGCGAGGGCGGCGGCCGACGTAGAACGAGATCGTGCGGGTCTCGACGAGCCGGGCGCGCGGCGTGATCAGCAGCGAGCCGGGGAGCGACGGCTGCAGGCGGCGCGACGCGAGCCGGATGTCGAAGCAGAGCGCCGAGACCTGCCGACGGCGGCCGAGCCCCGTCGTCTCGAGCGCGTGCTGCTTCGTCAGCCACCTCATCGACTGCGTCGCGAGCAGCTGGTCGCTCGTCGGGCGCGGCAGGGCGAGCGCCTGGAGCGCGAAGGCGCCGGCCGCCACCGCGACCGCCACGGCCAGCGCTTTGCCCGCGGGCCCAATCATCCGACGGTTTTCTAACGCGCGCCTGTTGAGTTGGCTTTGCGGCGGTTTTAAGCGACGGTGAAGCCGGGCCAACCCCGCGGCCTATGATCGTGGCGTGGCGACGACGCTGCCCCGGAACGCGGACGTGGCGGAGCAGCTCGATCTGCTCGCCGACATCCTCGAGCTCGAGGGCGAGGCGGCCTACCGGTTGCTCGCCTACCGCCGCGCCGCCGCGCTCGTCCGCGAGCAGTCGAACCCGATCGCCGAGCTCGCGCTCGAAGGCAAGGCGAAGGACCTGCCCGGGATCGGCAAGACGATCGAAGGCAAGATCGTCGAGATCGTCAACGAGGGCGAGATCCGCGCGCTGACGAAGCACAAGGCCCTCGTTCCGCCGGAGGTCGTGGAGTTCACCCGGCTCCCCGGCCTCGGCCCGAAGACGGCGCGCAAGATCTGGCAGGACCTCGGCGTCACGACGCTCGCCGACCTGAAGGCCGCGGCGCAGGCCGAGCGGCTGCGGCTGCTTCCCGGCGTCGGCGCCAAGCTCGAAGAGCGGATCGTCAAGGAGCTCTCGGGCCCGCCGAAGGCGAAGCTCGAGGTGCGGCCGCTGCTCGGCCAGGGCCTACCCGCGGTGCAGGCGGTCGTGGCCGTGCTGCGCGAGCATCCGGCCGCGATCGAGGTCTCGGAGGCCGGCAGCGTCCGCCGGCGCAAGGAGACGTTCCGCGACCTCGACATCATCGCCACGGCGAACGAGCCGGCCGAGCTGACCGACTATTTCACGAAGCTGAAGTGGGTCGCCAAGGTCGTCGCGAAGGGCGAGTCGAAGGCGACCGTGATCGCGAACGACGGGTTGCGCTTCGACCTCCGCGTCGTGCCCCAGGGCCTGTACGGAAACCTGCTCCAGCACTTCACGGGCTCGAAGCACCACAACGTCGCCCTACGCGAAGACGCGGTTCGCCGCGGGCTCTCCATCTCCGAGAACGGCGTCAAGAACGTCGAGACCGGGGAAATCTTCAAGACGGGCAGCGAGGAGGAGCTGTACGAGTTCCTCGGCTACCAGTACATCCCGCCCGAGCTGCGCGAGAACCTGGGCGAGATCGAGGCCGCTCGGCGGCGCGAGCTTCCCGAGCTCGTCGAGCTCTCGGACCTGCGCGGCGACCTGCACGCGCACTCGACCTGGTCCTCGGACGGCAAGAACACGATCGAGGAGATGGCCGAGACGGCGAAGGCGCGCGGGTACTCGTACCTCGCGATCACCGACCACTCGCACTACCTGCGCGA
>JBPYFE010000127.1:0-21621 GCA_051986525.1 Gaiellaceae bacterium | reverse complement strand
GGCGCCGCTCCAGGAGGACTGCCCGTGTCCGGCCTGCACCCGCTTCTCGCGCGCGTACATCCGCCACCTCGTCAACCAGCAGGAGCTGCTCGGCCTGCGCCTGCTGAGCCTGCACAATCTACGATTCCTGGTGGACTTGACGGCAGGAGCGAGGGCAGCGATCGAAAGGGGCGAATTCGCCGGCTACAAGCGCGCCGCGCTCGACCGGCTGGCGCCCGCGGAGACCGAGACCGTATGACCTACCTGATCCCGATCATCGTCCTCTTCCTGCTGCTCTGGCTGTTCGTCATCCGCCCGCAGCGGCGCCGTCAGCTCCAGCAGCTGGAGATGCAGAACGAGATCCACCTCGGCGACGAGGTGATCACGGCCGGCGGGCTGCACGCCTACGTCCGGCAGCTCGACGACGACGTGATCACGGTCGAGATCGCGCCCGACGTGCAGGTGCGGCTCGACCGGCGCGCGGTCGCCGCCGTCGTCCACGCGGACGAGCCGGAGGCGCTCGAGGCCGGCGACGTCGAGGAGGAGGTCGAAGAGCCGCACGACCTGGAACCGACCCACGAACCACCCGAACGGGTCAACCAGGCCGAACCCGGCGGAAGCTAAAGTTCGCGGCCTGCGCGGATGACGAACCGGCGTTCGTATCTGATCCTGGTCGGGCTCCTGCTCGCAGCTCTGGCGGGCGTGGCCCTGCTCGCCGTGCCCGGATCGCCGGTGCACAAGAAGGTCAACCTCGGCCTCGACCTGCAGGGCGGCCTCGAGGTCGTCCTCAAGGCCCAGCCCGAGAAGGGGCAGAAGCTCGACTCCGGCGCGCTCGACCGCTCCGTATCCATCATGCGCAGCCGCGTCGACAAGCTCGGCGTCTCCGAGCCCGAGATCCGCAAGCAGGGCAGCAACCAGATCGTGATCGAGCTCGCCGGCGTCCACGACCCGGCTCGAGCCGCGCAGATCATCGGCACGACCGCCCAGCTCGAGCTCTACGACCTCGAGACCTCGCTGGCGGGGCCGTCCGTGACCGCGACCGGGAACCCGGTCGAGACGACCGACCTCTACGGCCTGCTCAGCAAGCTGCAGACGCAGGCGAAGCAGGGGCAGCCGTCCGAGTACTACGCGTTCGGCAAGTCGAAGACGAAGCCCGTCGGGCCGGCGAACACCGAGGCCCAGGCCCGCCAGCTCGCGCGCTCGGCCGGCCTGAAGCGGCCGTGGACGATCCTGGCGGTCCCCGAGAACCACACGATCATCACCTGCGACTCGAGCGAGGTCACGTGCCCGGGCAACGCGCCGCAGAACGGGAACAACATCGGCCCCGCCCCGGCCGGCCAGACCTACTACTACCTCGTCTACCACGACAAGAACAAGGAAGGCATCCCGGGCGTCAAGGGCGTTCCGCAGATGACGGGCTCCGACCTGAAGCTGTCCGGAACGCGCCAGGACTTCGATCCGACGACGAACGAGCCGGTCGTATTGATGCAGTTCACCGGCTCGGGCTCGGGCAAGTTCCGGCACGTCACCTCCGAGGAGTACAACCGCGGCCAGAACCGCAAGATCCCGCAGCACTTCGCGATCGTCCTCGACCGCGAGATCCGCTCGTTCCCGCAGATCGACTACACGAAGTCCGACCTCGCGGGCGGGATCAGCGGCAACGCCGAGATCAGCGGCATCCGCTCTCTCGGCGAGGCGAAGGACCTCGCCCTCGTCCTCCAGACGGGTGCTCTGCCGGTCAACTTCGTCCAGATCGAGCGCACCGACGTCTCGGCCACGCTCGGCAAGGACTCGCTGAACCAGGCGAAGACGGCGGCCCTGATCGGCCTGCTGATCGTCGCCCTCTTCCTGCTCGTCGTCTACCGCTTCCTCGGCGTCATCGCCGTGATCGGCCTCGCGATCTACGCGGCCTTCCTCTACGCGGCGATCCTGATCTTCAACGTCACGCTGACGCTGCCGGGCTTCGCGGGACTGATCCTGACGATAGGCGTGGCCGCCGACGCGAACGTCGTCATCTTCGAACGCATCAAGGAAGAGGTGCGCGCGGGGAAGTCCGTCCGCGCGGCGATCTCGGCCGGCTACGCCAAGGGCTTCCACACGATCATCGACGCGAACGTCGTCACGCTGATCACGGCGCTCGTCCTGTTCGCGGTCGCGACCGCGGGTGTCAAGGGCTTCGCGCTGATGCTGATCATCGGAACCGTGATCTCGCTGATCACGGCCGTCGCCGCGACGCGCGCGATGCTCGGCCTCCTCTCCGGCTTCTCCTGGTTCGACAACCCGAGCTTCATGGGCGCGGGCGGCCAGCAGTCGGCGAAGTGGCTGCAGATCGACTTCATGCGCCGCCGCTACCTCTGGTTCGCGATCTCGGGCGTGATCGTGGCGGTCTCGATCGTCTCGCTCGGCCTCAAGGGCCTGAACTTCGGGATCGACTTCAAGGGCGGCACGCAGGTCACGTTCAAGACGCCGAAGCCGGTCTCGCTCTCCGGCGTCCGCCAGCAGGCGAAGGACATCGGCCAGAACGACGCCGTCATCCAGGGCCGCGGCAAGAACTTCGGCGGCGACCGCTACGACAACTTCCAGATGCGGATGAAGTCGCTGACGCAGGCGGAGCAGAACAAGCTCACGAACGACCTCGAGACCGCCTACGGCCAGAACATCTCGAAACAGATCACGAACGTCTCCTCGAGCTTCGGCCGCCAGATCGCGCGGGGGGCGATCATCGCGATCATCGTCTCGCTGCTCCTGATCGTGCTCTACATCGCGGTCAGGTTCGACCTCAAGTTCGCGGCGCCGGTGATCGTCGCGCTCCTGCACGACATCGTGATCACGGTCGGCGTCTACTCGCTGACCGGGAGAGAGGTGACGAACGCCACCGTTGCCGCGGTCTTAACGGTTCTCGGCTACTCGATCTACGACACGATCATCATCTTCGACCGCATCCGCGAGAACGTGCCGCTGATGCGCCGGTCGCCCTTCGCGACGATCGCGAACGTCTCGCTCTGGGAGACGATCCGCCGCTCGTTGGCGACGACGTTGATCACGCTGCTGCCGATCGTCTCGCTGCTGGTCTTCGGCGGCGCGACGCTGAAGGACTTCGCCTTCGCGCTGATGGTCGGGATCATCTCCGGCGCCTACTCGTCGATCTTCATCGCGGCGCCGCTGCTGACGATCCTGAAGGAGCGCGAGCCGGAGTTCGCCAGGCGGAAGGGCGGAGACGACGAGACCGGGGCGGACGGCGAAGAGCCGACGCGCGGCCCGCGTCTGCCGTGGGGCGGCGCGACCCGCCGCGCCGATCCGGGCACGGCCGTCCTCGAGCAGGCGGAGCAGGCGGCCGCGGCCGAGCCCTCGCCGTCGCTCGGCGACCTCGCCTCGACGCCGTCCTCGTCGGCCGACGCCAAGCGGGAGCGCCGCCGCCAGCGGCGCCGCGCGCGACCGCATGGCCGAGCCCGGTAGCAAGGGCGCCTTCTCGGACGAGCTCGCGGCGCTCTGGCGCGGCGACTTCGCGATGGGCGACCGGGCGACGGTGCGCCTCGCCGGGCTCTTTCGCGAGCTCGGCCTCGTGACTCGGGCGGAGCTGGAGGAAGCCGAGCTGCGGATCGCACAGCTCGAGCACCGGCTGCGGCTGCTCGAGAACGGTCGCGCGCCCGAGTGACGTGCTGCTGACGCGGCTCGGCGTCCCCCGGTTCTGGGGCAACGACAAGGAACGGCTGTGGCGCTTCGCGCGCCGCACCGTCGTGCCGATCACGTTGGGGCTCGCGCCGACGGCCGCGTACGGCATCGACCGCCTGCCGCCCGGCGGCTGCGTGATCGTCGCGAACCACTTCTCCGGCATCGACCACCCGCTGATCGGCTCGTTCTCGCCGCGGCCGGTCGCGTTCCTCGCGAAGTCGGAGCTGTTCGAGATCCCGGTTCTGGGCGAGGCGCTCGACTGGATGGGCGTCATCTCGATCCGCCGCGGCGAGAGCGACCGCGACGCGCTGCGCCGCGCGCGGCAGGCCGTGAGCGACGGCGAGATCGTCTGCGTCCACGTCGAGGGAACGCGGCAGCGGCTGGGCTATCCGGGCGAGGTCCAGCCCGGCGGCTTGATGATCGCGATGCAGGAGCGCGCGCCGGTCGTGCCGCTCGGGCTCGACACGTTCCGCTGGTCGCCGGCGAACCGCCGCAACTGCGCGCTCGTGCTCGGCGAGCCGCTCGACCTCTCGGAGCTTCCCCGCAACCGTGGCGGCTACGCCGAGGCGGGCGAGCTCGTCCGCCGGCGGCTCGTCCAGCTTTGGCGCCAGGCGGCGGAGGCCTGTGCGGCCGGGCTGCCGCCCGAGCTCCCGGACGGGACGAGGCGCAACGGGCCCGTGTCACACTGACCGCGTGACCACGCCGCCGGCCACGCGCAAGATCGGCCGCCTGTCCGAGATCGCGCAGGTCGCGGTCCGCCACGGCTTCGGCTACTTCTTCGCGCGGCACAGGCTGACCGATCTCGTCCCCTGGTCGAGCAGCGACGGCAGCGTCGAGGCGCCCGACCGTGGGCGGCACCTGCGCGAGATGTTCGACGAGCTCGGCCCGACCTTCGTCAAGTTCGGCCAGCTGCTCTCGACGCGGCCGGACATCGTCCCGCCGGACATCGTCGTCGAGCTCCAGAAGCTCCAGGACGAGGTGACGCCCTTCCCGTTCGAGGAGGTCGAGCGGGTGATCGAGCGCGAGCTCGGCCTCTCCGTCGAACAGGCGTTCCTCGAGTTCGACCGCGTCCCGACCGCAGCCGCCTCGATCGGCCAGGTCCACCACGCCGTGCTCCCGAACGGCGACCGCGTCGCGGTCAAGGTGCAGCGACCGAACGCGCCGCGGCAGATCGAGGCCGACCTCGCGCTCATGTACCAGGCGGCGCGGCTCGCGAAGGAGCGAGTCCGCGCGCTGGACTTCATCGACGCCGAGCAGCTCGTCGACGAGTTCGCGACCGCGATTCGCGCCGAGCTCGACTACCGGGCCGAGGCGCGCAGCGCCGAGGTCTTCCGGCGCAACTTCGCCGGCCACGACGAGGTCAAGATCCCGCGCGTCTACTGGAGCTATACGCGCGAGCGGGTGCTCGTGCTCGAGTGGCTCGAAGGGACGCAGCTCGCCGACGTCGAGCTCGCGACGATGCCGAGCGAGGATCGCCGCCGGCTCGCCTACCTGCTCGCCGACACGTGGCTGACGATGATCTTCCGGCACGGCTTCTTCCACGGCGACCCGCATCCGGCGAACGTGTTCGTGCTCGACGGCGGCAACGTCGTCGGGCTCGTCGACTTCGGCCAGGTCGGGAAGCTGACCGAGGACGACATGTCGAAGCTGACGCGGCTCTTCATCGACGCCGCGAACGAGCGCGTCGAGGTGCTGCCGCGCCGCCTCTCCGAGCTCGGCGTCCGCTACCCGCGCGAGCGCGAGGGCGAGTTCACGAACGCGCTCCGCGACGTCTACTACCGCTACTACGGGGCCAGCCTCTCGGAGATCGACCCGCTCCAGGTCGTCCGCGAGGCATTCGACCTGATCTACCAGATGAACCTGCGCCTGCCGACGCGCTTCGTGCTGCTCGACAAGGCGATCGGGACGCTGGCCTCGGTCGGCGTCGAGCTCTATCCCGACTTCAACGTCTTCGAGGTCGCGAAGCCGTACGCGCGGAACCTGATGATCGAGCGGTTCTCGCCGGGCCGGATCCTCTCGCGCGCCCAGACGGAGTCGGTGGAGCTCGCCCGCATCGCGCAGGACATGCCGTACCAGATACACGACTTCCTCGAGCAGATCCGCGACGGCCAGATCGAGGTCGGCTTCGTGCACAAGGGGCTCGACGAGTTCATGCACCGCGTCGACGTCGCCTTCAACCGCCTCGTGATCGCCCTCGTCGTCGTCGGCGGCCTGATCGGCTCGAGCCTGATCGGGATCTTCGCCAAGTCGGGCTACCAGATCGCGGGCGTCAACTGGCTCTCCTTCTTCGGCTTCCTCTCCTCGGTCGTCCTCGGCCTGTGGCTGCTTTGGGGCGTCGTCCGCTCCGGCCGTCTGTAGAGAACGCTGTCGATCGTTCGTCCCACTTTCGCGGCAAAGGACATCTAGGCGGCGCGGACCCCCGGCGGTAGCGTCGATGACGTGAACGCAGCCGTTCTCCTCGCGGACAACGAGCCCTCGACGCGGGAGTTCCTGGAGCGGCATCTCGCCGACGACGGCTTCGACGTGCTCCCGGCGCAGGCCGAGCGCGAGGCGCTCGATCTCGTCGAGCGCGTGAAGCCGTCGCTCGTCCTGACCTCGACCGACCTCTGCCGCCGGCTCCGCGAAGGCGAGCCCGGGCGCTCCTGGGACCGCGAGGTCCCGGTGATCGTCCTCGGCGGCAGCCAGGCCGACGCCGTCGACCGCGTGCGCGCGTTCGACCGCGGTTGTGACGACTACGTCGCGCGCCCGTTCCACTACGACGAGCTGCTCGCCCGCATTCGCGCCGTCCTCCGCCGCACGTCTCCCTCCCCACGTGAACGGCTGGAGGCCGGCGCGATCGCGGTCGAACTGACGACTCGGCGGACGACCGTCCGCGGCCGCCGCGTCGCGCTGCCGGCGAAGGAGTACGAGCTGCTCGTGAAGCTCGCGACGGAGCCCGAGCGCGTGTTCACGAAGGAGCAGCTGCTGCGTGAGGTCTGGGGCTACCGCTCGATCGGCCGCACGCGCACGCTCGACTCGCACGCGTCGCGACTACGGCGCAAGCTCGCCGAGGCGGGCGCGGGCTCCTGCGTGGTCAACGTCTGGGGCGTCGGCTACCGGCTGGTCGGCGAATGAAGCCCTTCGTCGCCGTCGCGATCGTCGCCGCGGCGCTCCTGCTCTCCGGCGCCGCACGAGCGGGCACCGCGATCGCCCCCGACGACCCCGGCTGCGCCGACAGCTACGTCGACTGCGGCTTCGGCGAGACCGACGTCGGCCCGACCTACGAAAGCATGTCGGTCTACAACAGCCCCGACGCCGCCTACGGCCGCTGCCGGACAGTCCACGCGATCGCCCGCCGGCGCAACCTCGCCTTCTTCGTCGTCTACGAGTACGTCGAGCAGGTGCGCTATTGCTGGAACGGCGTCGCCGTCACCTACTTCTGGCGCGACCGGTTTCCGCGCAGCCTCAACTTCGGCTGGACGTTCGACGGCAACGTCTGGACGGACTGCGGCCCCGGCGACCCGGAGCACTGCTCCGGGAAGCACGGTGCGTGGGGGGAGACGGCCGCCTCCAAGGGCCAGTTCCACGTCTGCCTCGTCTACGCGATCTGCAAGACGAAGATCCCGACGGTCAGCCTGACGGTCTACGGCAACGGTGCGTTCGGCGGCTCGGCGACTGGCGCCTAGTTCGACGGCCGGCCGGGTCGTTCTCGTTGTGGGAATTGCCGTCGTGCTGACGGTCCTATTCGTCGCCGGCGGCTGCGGCTCGAGCGAGATCGGCTCGAGCCGCAGCCGCGCGACGAGCTACGGCTTGAAGACGTTCAGCAGCTCCTGGAACACGTTCACGGTCGCCGTGTTCGGCTGCCGCACGATCGTCGGCGAGACCTTGACGTACTGCTGGAGGTCGCTGCAGGCGTTGTAGTCCTGAACCGGGTTCGGCGGAGCGGTGTAGCCGGCGATGCCCGACCCCGCGAGCGCGTCGGCCGTGACGGCGCTGTTGCAGCCGCCGTAGAGCAGAGCGACCACGGCGATCGCCTCCGTCTGCCCGAGGTTGGACTTCATCGCCTTGACCTGCTTCTTGAGCGCGGTCACCTGCTTCTGAAGCGCCTGCACCTGCTTCGCGAGCGCGGCCGGACTGGTGCTCGAGCTTCCCGCGCCCGCCGCGGGCACCGCCACGCTCAGAACGACGGCTACTGCGAATAGCGTTGCGACTGCCCGCCTCATAAGTCCTCCTCGGTCGTAGACCCCTGTCGCGGCGCAGTATCTCACGCGAGCAGGGCGCCTTCGAGCTTCAGCAGCAGCTCCTTTCGCTCGAGCCCGCCGGCGTAACCGACGAGCGCTCCGTTCGCCCCGACGACGCGGTGGCAGGGGAGGACGATCGGGATCGGATTACGGTTCATGATCGTCCCGACGGCGCGCGCGGCGCGTGGCTTGCCGGCCCTCGCGGCGAGCGTGCCGTACGTCGTGACCTCTCCGAACGGCACCGCCGCGAGCTCCTTCAGCACTGCGCGGCCGAAGTCGCGCGTCAGCCGTAGGTCGACGTCGAGGTCGAACGCGCGGCGCTTGCCCTCGAAGTACTCGTCGAGCTCGCGCCGCGCCTCGTCCACGGCGCGCGGCGCCCGGAGCACGCGCGTCCCGAAGCCACGCGCGAGCTGCTCGAGCTGCCGCTCGGGCTCGGAGTCGTAGGAGATCGTGCAGAGGCCGCGGTCGGAGACGGCGACGAAGAGGTCGCCGACGGGCGAGTCGACGACGTCGTAGCCGACGTCGAGCAGGCCTTCCGCCGCGGCGGCGGCCCGGAAGCGTTCGTCCAGCTCAGGCGTGACGGTCATGGTCGTGCTCCTTTCGCAAGCGGCGGACGCCCGCAGACGCCGCCTGGCGCGCCGCGTCCTCGGATGAGCCGAGGGCGGCGGCGATCTCGTCGTAGGGAAGATCGAAGCCGTAGCGCAGGACGACGGCGGCGCGCTCCTTCGGCGGCAGCCCGTCCGTCAGGGGTCCCAGCTCGGCGTGGGGAGGGAGGCCGTCCTCGACGGCGACCTCCGGGAGCTCGGCCTGCGGGCGGCGCTTGCGCGATTCGTCGATCGCGATCCGCGTCGCGATCGTGAACACCCAGGCGCGCAGATGCCGGCCGTGGCGGAGAGTGGGGTAGCCGCGCAGCGCCCGCAGGAACGTCTCCTGGAAAGCGTCCTCGGCACCTTCCCCGAGTAGCCGGCGTAGGTGCGCGAGCACAGGGTCCCGGTGCTCGGCGTAGAAGACCTCGAAGGGCGGCACGCGCACGGCTTCCATTGTCAGCTGAAACGGATGCGGAGGTTGCGCTGTGAGATGTGGTTTGTCGGGGTTGCCAAGTGGGGGCTAGTGGTCTAAAGTGGGGCGCAGTGGATGATGCTAGTAGGCGAGCACGAGCATACGATCGATGACAAGAACCGCCTCACGCTGCCGGCGAAGTTCCGGCAGGCATTCGCCGACGGGCTCGTCCTGGCACGTGGGATCGAGCGGTGTCTCACCGCATACCCGCGCGACCAGTGGGCCGCTTCGGTCGAGTCGCGGCTGCGGGAGCTCGACCCGCTCAGCAGGGAAGGTCGGCTGATGCAGCGCTACTTCTACTCCGGCGCGGCCGAGGCGGAGCTCGACAAGCAGGGACGAGTGATGGTGCCGGCAGCGCTCGGCGGCTACGCCGGGCTGGGGAAGGAGGTCGTCGTGGCGGGGATCCACGATCACCTCGAGATCTGGGACCGCGCCGCGTGGCGCGAGCACCTGGACGAGATCGAAGGGAGTGCTGAGGATGTTGCCGAACGTCTTGCAACCAGGCGCGACTGACCACGTTCCGGTTCTCGCCGACGAGGTGCGGCAGCTGCTTGCCGTGGCGCCGGGCGACACCGTCGTCGACGCGACCTTCGGGGCCGGCGGCCACGCGTCGCTGCTCGCCGCCGAGCTGCGCGGGCAGGGCCGGCTGATCGCGATCGACCGCGACCCGGGCGCGCGCGAGTACTACGAAGACTTCCGGAAGCGGACTGCGATCCAGGGGCGCTTCCTCCGTGGCGACTTCTCGGTCGTGCTCGAGCAGCTCGCCGACAACGGCGTCCGCGCCGACGCGATCCTGCTCGACCTCGGCGTCTCGTCGATGCAGATCGACCGGCCCGAGCGCGGGTTCTCCTATGCGGTTGACGCGCCGCTCGACATGCGCATGGATCCCTCGGCGGACGAGTCGGCGCGCGAGCTCGTGAACGACGCATCCGAGCGCGACCTGACGCGGATCTTCCGCCAGTACGGCGAGGAGCGCTACGCGAAGCAGATCGCGCGCGCGATCGTCCGCCGCCGCAAGGAGGAGCCGCTCGAGCGGACCAGTGACCTCGTGGACGTGATCAAGTCGGCGATTCCGGCTCCCGCCCGTTTCGGCGACGGCCACCCGGCGAAGCGCGTCTTCCAGGCGCTGCGGATCGCAGTCAACGACGAGCTCGGCGCGCTCGAGGACGCGCTACCGGCTGCGGTCGACCTGCTTGCGCCCGGCGGGCGGCTCGCCGTGATCAGCTTCCACTCGCTCGAGGACCGGATCGTCAAGCAGTTCCTGCGCGACCAGGAGCGCGGGTGCACGTGCCCGCCCGACTTCCCGGTCTGCGTCTGCGGGAACGAGCCGATCCTGCGGGCGACGCCGCGGCGGGCGATCCGCCCGAGCGCGGGCGAGCTCGCGGCGAACCCGCGGGCGGCCTCCGCGCGGTTGAGAGCGGCGGTGAAGGTCTGATGGCCTCCTGGCTCGCAACGGCGGAAGCTGCGCCGGTCCGCCGGCCGCGCCCGAAGCCCCGGCCCGCGCCGAAGCGCCGGCCGAAGAAGAAGGCACGCTTCGGCGTCGCCGGCGGGCTCGCCTGGATCGTCGTCACCGGCGTCCTGCTGGCGGGCATCGTGGCGCTGAACGTCGCCGTCCTGCGCCTGAACGTGAAGCTCGACCGGCTGAACACGGAGCACGACCAGCTCCAGTCCGGCAACGCGGCGATCGCGCTCCAGCTCTCGAGCCAGGCGGCGTCGCCGCGGATCCTCGCGCTCGCGCAGAAACGCCTCGGGCTCGTTCCCGCCGACCCGGCGACGACGACGTACGTCGAGCTGCCGTCGCGGTCGCGTTGAGCGCGCGGCTCGCGAACCGCAGGATCCGACTTCTCCTCGCCGTCTTCGCGGTCGTCTTCGGGCTGACGTTCGCGCGCGCGGTCTGGCTGCAGGGCGTGCGCGCTGCCTCGCTCGGCGCGATGGCTGCGAAGCAGCATCGCCAGCAGCTGACGATTCCGGCCGGCCGTGGGACGATCTTCGACCGCACCGGCGTCCAGCTCGCAATCGGCGAGTCCGCGACGACGGTCTACGCCGACCCGAAGCAGATCGCGGACGCGACCAAGGTCGCGCCCGTCGTCGCGAGCATCCTCCACCTCGACCCGAAGCAGGTCTACGCCGAGATCTCCGACCGGTCCCGCGGCTTCGTCTACCTCCTCCGCAAAGCCGATCCCGCGCGGGCCGCGCGGCTCGCGAAGCGGAACATCACCGGGCTCGGCTTCTACGCCGAGGAACGGCGCTTCTATCCGCAGCGGGCGATCGGCGCGCAGGTGCTCGGCTACGCGGGCGTCGACAATCACGGCCTCTCCGGTCTCGAGCTGACGCTCGACAAGCCGCTCGCCGGCCGGACGGGAAGCGAAACGCTCGTCCGCGATCCGTTCGGCCACGTGCTCCAGTCGGACACGTCCCGCCCGGCCGTGAACGGCAGCGACGTCTACCTGACGATCGACCACACGATCCAGGCGCAGGCCGAGAGCGTCCTCCGCGACACCGTCCGCAAGTGGCACGCGAAGGACGCGACCGCGGTCGTGCTCGACCCGAGGTCAGGCGCCGTTCTCGCGATGGCCGTCGCGCCGACGTACGACGCGAACGCCTTCCCGGCAGTTCCCCGCGACCTGCAGCGGAACCGCGCGGTCACGGACACCTACGAGCCGGGCTCGACGTTCAAGCTCGTCACCGTCGCCGGCGCGCTCTCGACCGGGATCGTCGCGCCGACGACGAAGTTCCGCCTGCCCTACGAGATCCAGGTCGCCGACCGCCGGATCCACGACGCCGAGCCGCGCGGCACCGAGACGATGTCCGTCGCGACGATCCTGGCGAAGTCCTCGAACGTCGGCGCGATCACGCTCGCGCGCCTGCTCGGGAAGGACCGGCTCGTCTCGTGGATCTCGCGTTTCGGCTTCGGGCACCTGACCGGGATCGACTTCCCGGGCGAGAGCCCGGGGATCGTCCTCAAGCCGGACCAGTGGTCTGGATCGACCATCGGCAACGTCCCGATCGGCCAGGGCATCGCGGTGACGCCGATCCAGCTCGCGTCCGCGTACGCGGCGATCGCGAACGACGGCGTCTGGACGAGCCCGCACATCGTCGACCGTGTCGGCGCGAGGCTGGCCGCTCGGCCGAGTCGCCGGCGGATCGTGACGCCGTGGATCGCGCACGAGCTGACGTCGATGCTGCAGAACGTCGTCCTCGACGGGACGGGCACGCTGGCGCAGATCCCGGGCTACCACGTGGCCGGGAAGACGGGAACGGCCGCGAAGCCTGACCCGCAAGGCGGCTACTCGAACTCGAAGTACGTCGCCTCGTTCGTCGGCTTCGTCCCGGCGACGCGCCCGCGCCTCGTCGTCCTCGTCGCCGTCGACGAGCCGCAGGGCGCGATCTGGGGCGGTGCCGTGGCGGCGCCGGCGTTCCGTGCGATCGCCCAGCCGACGCTGCAATACCTGAACGTTCCGCCGGATGCCGCGCGCTGACGTGTCACCGGCGCGCCGCCAGGGCATAGGCTGAGGCATGGCAAACAGACGTGACGTAGTTGCAGAGCAGCTGAGCGCCCTCGCCGACGACCTCGAGGCGCTCTGGCGCGCGGCGACCAAGGATCCGAAGGCCGAGGCCCGGCGCGAGCGGACGTGGAAGATCATCTCGGCCGGCACGGCCGCGATCTCGACCGTGGTGGCGCGGCAGGTGCTGTCGCGGGTCTGGCCGATCCTCACCGGCGAGAATCCGCCGACGACGCCGCCTCCGAAGCCGCCCCGGCAGGAAGAGCGCCAGCGCGAGCAGACGACCGCAGGCGCTAGCGGCTCTTGACGCCGAAGTAGCTGGAGTAGATCTCCTTCGCCGCCGGCGCCGCAGCCTCGGCGCCGAAGCCGCCGTGCTCGATCATGACCACGACGACGAGCTTCGGGTTGTAGGCGGGCGCCCACGACGCGTACCACGAGTGGTCGCTGCCGGGCGGCGCCTCGGCGGTACCCGTCTTCCCCGCGACCGGGATCGGGAAGCTGCCGAAGACGGAGCCGGACGTGCCGGTGTGCGCCGCCGCGTAGAGCCCGTCGCGGATCGAGCCGATGTCGTAGAGCCGCACGTGCCGCCGCGGCGGGAACCGGAGCGCACGCACGACCTGTCCGGCCGAGTTGAGGATGGCGCGGCCGACGTGCGGGCGGACGACCGTGCCGCCGTTCGCGAGCGTGGAGTACGCGACGGCGAGCTGGAGCGGGGTGATCGCGAGCTGGCCCTGGCCGACCGCGAGGTTCACCGAGTAGCCCTCGTACCAGATGCGCTGCCAGCGCTGCTTGAAGGTTCGCCGGAGCCAACCCGGCGTCGGCACGAGGCCCGGGGCCTCGCCCGGGACGTCGAGGCCGGTCGGCCGTCCGGCCCCGAGCCGCCAGGCCCAGTTCTGCATGTCGAGATGCCCGCGCAGCTGTCGGTAGTAGAACTGCGAGCCGAGCCGGTAGAACCACGTGTCGCACGAGATCGAGAGCGCCTGCGGCAGCGTCAGGCTCGCGTTGATGTTGGACTCGACGTTCTTGAAGACGTGGTTGCCGACCGTGTACGTGCTCGTGCACGGCAGCGTCGAGTACGGCGTGATCAGCCCACTCGCGAGCGCCGCCTGGGCGACGATGGGCTTGAAGGTCGAGCCTGTCGGATACATGCCCTGGGTCGCGCGGTCGAGCAGCGGATGGCGCGTGTTGTTCGGGTTCAGGAGCGAGGTGAGGTACTCGGGGTCGGTGGCTGCGCGCTTCTGGTCGAACTGCGGATACGTCGCGAGCGCATAGATCGAGCCGTCTCGCGGGTTCATGACCACGGCGGAGCCGGCGTTCGAGTCGTAGTGGCCGTTCGAGTGCGCGAGCGCGATCCCGTCGCGGATCGCCTTCTCGGCGACCCGCTGGAGCCGCGAGTCGATCGTCAGCTGGAGACCGCTGGCCGGCTTCGGCATCTGCACGACGCGCGCCGGCCCGATCGGCCGGCCCTGCGCGTCGACGACCACGCGTGCCTTCTCGAGCCCGCCGTTCAGGACGTCGTCGTAGGCCGCCTCGGCGCCCGACTGGCCGACGGTCGCGCCGGCGCGGACGCCCGGATAGGTGTGGGCGTGCAGCTCGGTCGGCGTGATCTCGCCGAGCAGGCCGAGGTACTCGCTTCCGATCGAGCCGCTCGGGTAGCTCCGACGGGGCAGCGCGACGACTCTGACGCCGGGGAACTGCCGCGCGTGCTCGTCGAGGTAGAAGCCGAGGTCGCGCGGGATTCGCGGTAGGACGATCGCCGACGAGTACGGCGACTTGTACTCGCTGTGCCGGACACGCTCGATCAGCTTCGAGGTCGGCACGCCCGAGAGCGCGGCGACGCGCCTGAGCAGGCGGCGCCCTTGGTGAGTCGGCCACCAGCGGCCGTGGCTGTCGATCAGGCCGAGCACGGCCGAGTCGACGGAGACGGCCAGGCCGCCGGTCGTGCCCGCGAGCAGCCGTCCCTGCGCGTCGACGATCTGGCCGCGCGGCGCCGGCAGCTCGACCGTCCGGAACGTCTGCTTCTGCGCGGCCGCCGCGAAGTGCGGCCCCTGCAGGATCTGCAGCGACCAGAGCCGGAGCGCCAGGAGTCCGAAGAGGAGGAGTGCGGCGAGGCCGATGACGCCGATCCGGAGATAGAAGCCGCGGCTGCCGTGGAAGTCGCCGACGACGACCGAGACCGGCCGCAGGCCGAGCCGTCCGGGAATCCGGACGCCGCGCCGGCGGGGTGGTTGCGTGACGAAGTCGCTCAGCGGCTACAGGGGTCGGCTCCGGGCACGTCGCGGCCGCTGCGGCGTACTACGTGAGCGGGGTTGAGATCGGTCGGGACGGGTGCCATCGCGCCGTTGTCCGCCGAAAGCATGCCCACTTCGGCTGCGCGTTGCGAGCCGGGGCTGGCGGCCGGTGCTGCCGGCCGTTCGCGCGGGGCTGTCGCGCCGCAGTTCCCCACCCAGGGTGGGGAGGGAAGGTCCACCCGCCACCCGCGGCGAGCGTACCGGCGAAACCGCGACGCCGATAGGTGTCGTTTGCCACGCCTCACGCGCGAAACTGCTGCAAAAGTGGAACTTTTCTCAATCGCGCCGTCGCGGTCGCGGCAGGTGCCGTTGGTAGACTCGCGCCGCAGTGGATCTGGAGCGCGTCATCGCTGCGCTCGAGCCGACGGACGTCGTGCAGCGCGCTCCGGTCGAGATCGCCGACCTCGCCTACGACGCGCGGGCGGTCGTTCCGGGCGCCCTCTTCTTCTGCGTCCCGGGCGAGCGCCATGACGGGCATGCATTCGCCCGTGACGCGATCGACCGCGGAGCCGCGGCGCTGGTCGTAGAGCGGCCGCTCGCGCTCGACGTGCCGCAGCTCGTCGTCGCCGATGCGCGCGCGGCCATGCCTCGAGCCGCCGTGACCTTCTTCGGCGACCCGACCGCCGAGCTGGACGTCGCCGGAGTCACCGGGACGAACGGCAAGACGACGACGACGTTCCTGCTCGCCTCGATCCTCGCCGCCGCCGGCCGGCGGCCCGGCCTGCTGGGGACGATCGAGAGCCGGGTCGGCGGCGAGCGCCGGCCGGCCGTCCGGACGACGCCGGAGGCGATCGACCTACAGCGCGCCTTTCGCCAGATGCTCGATGCCGGCGACCGCAGCTGCGCGCTCGAGGCGACATCGCACGGCTCCGAGCTCGGACGCCTCGGCGGCGTCCGCTTCGCCGCGCTCGCATTCACGAACCTCGGCCAGGACCACCTCGACTTCCACGGCACGCTCGAGCGCTACTTCGACGCGAAGCGCCGCCTCTTCGTCGAGCGGCGCCCGCCCTCGGCGGTCAACGTCGGCGACGAGCACGGGCGCCGGCTCGCGGACGAGCTGCGCTCGCTCGGACACGGGCAGCTGCTCACCTTCGGGTTCTCGGAGGATGCGGACGTGCGGCCGGACGGGCTCGAGCTCGACGCGCACGGCGCGCGCTTCAGCGCCGGGAGCCTCGACGTCACGACCCGGCTGCGCGGCCGCTTCAACGTCGAGAACGTGCTCGCGGCGATCGCGATCGGCCGCCTGCTGCAGCTCGGCGACGACGCGATCGTGCGCGGGATCGCCGAGCTCACCGGCGTTCCGGGCAGGTTCGAGACCGTCGACGAGGGCCAGCCGTTCACCGTCGTCGTCGACTACTCGCACAAGCCGGACGCGCTCGAGAACGTCCTGCGCACCGCGCGCGACCTGACGCGGAACCGCCTGTTCGTCGTCTTCGGCTGCGGCGGCGACCGCGACCGTGGCAAGCGTCCGGTGATGGGCCGGATCGCGGCCGAGCTCGCCGACGTCGCGATCGTCACCTCCGACAACCCGCGCACGGAAGATCCCGACGCGATCATCGCGGAGGTCGTCGAGGGCGGTGACGGCGCGCTCGAGGTCGAGTCGGACCGCCGCGCCGCGATCGAGCAGGCACTCGCGCTCGCGCGCGACGGCGACGTGGTCGTGATCGCCGGCAAGGGGCACGAGCAGGGCCAGGAGTTCGCAGACAGGACGCTGCCCTTCGACGACCGCGAGGTCGCGCGCGAGCTGCTGAGACGGCTCGGGGCGGCACTGTGATCCCGCTCTCCCTCGACGAGGTCGGGCGGATCGCGCCCGGCCGGCTCGACCGCGCGGCCTGGGCGGACGAGATCACCGGCGTCCAGGTCGACTCGCGCCGGATCGACGAGGGCGACCTCTTCGTCGCGGTCGGCGCCGGCGCCGACTTCCGCAACCACGCCTTCGCCCGCGGCGCGGCCGCGACGCTGGTTCCGAACGACGCCTTCGCCGCGCTCGGCGCGATCGGCCGTGCCGTCCGCGACCGGAGCAGCGCGCACGTCGTCGGGATCACCGGCTCGATGGGGAAGACCTCGACGAAGGACATCCTCGCCGCCCTCTGCTCTCCTTCCGCGCGAACGATTGCCGCAGAGGCGAGCTACAACAACGAGATCGGCTTGCCGCTGACGCTGTGCCGGCTGGAACCGGACAGCGAGGTCTGCATCCTCGAGCTCGCGATGCGCGGCTTCGGGCAGATCGCGGAGCTCGCGGGGATCGCACGGCCGGAGATCGGCGTGATCACGAACGTCGGCCCAGTCCACCTGGAGCTGGTCGAGTCGCTCGAGGGCGTGATTCGCGCCAAGGGCGAGCTCGTCGATGCTCTTCCCGCCGGCGGCACCGCGGTCGTGCCCGGGGATTTTCCGGTCGAGCGCGAAGACATCACCGTGATTCGGCTCGCGGAACCGGCCGCCGTCGTGGTCGACGGGCGAACGGTCGTCGACGGCGTCAGCTTCAACTTCGTCGCACGCCATCAAGCGGCGAACGCTGCCTCCGCGCTCGCTGCGCTCGACGCGCTCTGCCTGCCGCGGCCCGAGCGCGTCGACGTCGACTTCTCGCGCTGGCGCGGGGAGGAGCGCGAGCTTCCCGGCGGAGGCCTCCTGATCAACGACGCCTGCAACGCGAACCCGGTCTCGATGCGCGCCGCGCTCGAATACCTGGTCTCGCGCGCGGGTGACAGGAGGCGGGTCGCGGTGCTCGGCGACATGGCCGAGCTGGGCCGCACCGGCCCCGGCTACCACCGCGAGGTCGGCGAGGCCGTCGCGGAGCTAGGGATCGACGAGCTGCTCGCGGTGGGGATGCTGTCGCAGGGGTACGTCGACGGCGCGGCAGGCGTCGCGGCCCACTGGACGCCGAACGTGCACGAGGCGCTGCGGGCGCTGACCGAGGTCGTCCGCCCCGGCGACGCCGTGCTCGTGAAAGGCTCCCGCGCAATGGGCCTCGAAGCTGTGGCAGACGCCCTGGCGGCGGTGACGACCTAACTTGTCCGGCGTCCTCCTCGCGGGTCTCTCCGCGATGGTCGTCTCGATTCTCGCGGGACCGCGCTTCATCGCCTTCCTGCGCCGGCGCGAGTACGGGCAGCACATCCGCGAGGAGGGCCCGGAGAGCCACGTCGCCAAGCAGGGCACGCCGACGATGGGCGGGCTGCTCACGATCGTCGTCGCGGCCGGCGCCTACCTCGCCTTTGCCCATTTCACCGTCCCCGCCCTGACCGTCCTCTTCGTCGCGCTCGCCTGCGGCGCGATCGGCTTCATCGACGATTTCATCAAGCTGACCCACCGGCGCTCGCTCGGGCTGAACGGACGCTGGAAGCTGCTCCTGCTCGGGCTGATCACGGTCGGTGTTGGGCTCGCGGCGCGCCACCAGCACCTGCCGACGAACGTCTACATCCCCGGAATCGGCCACCTCGAGCTGTCCTGGGCCTGGTACGGCCTGCTCTTCCTCGTCATCGCGGGAACCGCGAACGGGGTCAACCTGACGGACGGCCTCGACGGCCTCGCGGCGGGGACGGGGATCATCGCCCTCTTCACCTACGCCGCGATGAACGTGATCGCGTGGATCCGTTCCGGGCCGCCCGGCCACCGCTTCGAGACGAAGCTCGATCTCGCGATCGTCGGCGCGGCGCTGATCGGCGGCCTGATCGGATTCCTCTGGTACAACGCCTTTCCGGCCGAGGTCTTCATGGGCGACACCGGCTCGATGGCGATCGGCGGCGCGCTCGCCGGCTTCGCGATCATGACCAAGACGATCGTCCTGCTGCTCCTGATCGGCGGCATCTTCGCCATCGAGGCGATCTCGGTGATCCTCCAGGTCGTCTCGTTTCGCTACTGGGGCAGGCGGATCTTCCTGATGACCCCGATCCACCACCACTTCGAGATGAAGGCGTGGTCCGAGACGAAGATCATGGTCCGCTTCTGGATCGTCACGGCGATCCTCTGCGCAGCGGCGTTCGCCCTCTACTACCGCTACTTCCGCGGGTTCCGCTGACGGAGCTGCCGCAGCGCGTGCTCGTCGTCGGGCTCGCCCGTTCGGGCCGGGCGGCGGCGGCGGCGCTCGAGCGGCGCGGGATCGAGGTCGTTCGGGCCGACCGCGAGCTCGGAAACGGCGAGGACACGACGCTGCTCGACGGCGTCGGGCTCGTCGTCAAGAGCCCGGGCGTCCCCGGCGAGGCGCCGCTCGTGGCCGAGGCGCGGCGGCGCGGCTCTCCGGTCTGGAGCGAGGTCGAGCTCGGTCACCGCCTGCTGCCGAACCCGATCCTCGGCGTCACGGGCACGAACGGCAAGACCACCACGGCGGAGTGGCTCGGCTTCATCCTCGACGCACCCGTCGCGGGGAACGTCGGTCGCGCGCTGACAGAGCTCGACGGCGAGCTCGAGGCCGACCGGCTCGTCGTCTGCGAGCTCTCGTCGTTCCAGCTCGAGGACATCGTGGACTTCCGCGCCCGCGTCGCCGTGCTGCTGAACCTGGAGCCCGATCATCTCGACCGTCACGGCTCGTTCGAGGCCTACCGCGACGCGAAGCTGCGCATCTTCGAGAACCAGACGCCGGACGACACGTCAGTCGTCCCGCGTGGGTTCCCGCTGGAGCACGGGGGCCGGCGCGTCGAGTTCTCCGCGGACGATCCGCTGCCGGCAGAGCCGGCGCTTCCCGGCGCGCACAACCGCGAGAACGCGGCCGCCGCGACCGCGGCGGCGCGCGCGGTCGGCGCCGACGACGAGCGGATCGCCCGCGGCCTGCGCGAGTTCGGCGGCGTTCCGCACCGGCTCGAGCTCGTCGGGGAACGCCACGGCGTCCGCTACGTCAACGACTCGAAGGCGACGAACGTCGCCGCGGCCCTGCGGGCGCTCGCCGCGTACGAGAAGGAGCCTGTGCGCCTGATCCTGGGCGGCTCGCGCAAGGGCGAGGACTTCGCGCCGCTCGCCGCCGCGCTCGGGCCGAACATCCGCGCCGTCTACGTGATCGGCGAGACGGCGGACGAGCTCGCGCGCGCGATCCCGGACACGATCGCGGCCGGCGACCTGCCGACCGCGGTCGAGCGGGCCGCTGCCGCCGCGCAGCCGGGCGAGGTCGTGCTGCTCTCCCCGGCCGCGGCGAGCTACGACCAGTTCCGCGATTTCGAAGAGCGGGGCGAGGAGTTCAAGCGGCTCGTGGCGAACCTGCCCATGTGAGGAAAGGGCAGTTCGAGGCCAGGCTCCTGCTTCTGGTCAGTTTCGGCCTGGTCGCGTTCGGGCTCGTAATGGTCTACAGCGCGACCTCGGCCTCGGCCGCGCTGGCGAACGGCGACCCGGCCTACTACCTCAAGCGCCAGGCCCTCTATGCCGTGCTCGGCCTTGGGCTCATGTTCATGCTCGCGCGGACGCCGTTCCCGGCGCTGCGGCGGCTCGCGCCGGGGCTCGTCGCGACGAGCCTCTTCCTGCTCGTCGCCGTGCTCGGTCTCGGTGCCGCCGTGAACGGCGCCCGGCGCTGGATCAGCCTCGGCCCGATCGTCTTCCAGCCGTCCGAGTTCGCCAAGATCGCCATCGCCGTCTGGGCGGCGGCGTACCTCGCGCGCCGCGCGGCCCCCAAAACGCTGAAGGAGATCTGGCGCCCGATCGGCGCGATGACATGTCTTTACGCGGTCCTGCTGCTGCTCGAGCCCGACCTCGGCACCGCGATCGCGATTTTCGTGATGCTCGCCGGGATGCTGCTCGTGGCGGGCACGCCGGTGCGCCCGCTCGTCGGCGGCCTCTCGCTCGCGACCGCGATCGGGCTGGCCGCGATCTGGATCGAGCCCTACCGGCGAGCCCGGGTCTTCGCCTTCCTCAACCCGTGGCACGACGCCCAGGGCGCCGGCTACCAGATCGTCCAGGCGATGATCGGCCTGGGCTCGGGCGGCCCGTTCGGCGTCGGACTGGGACAGAGCGTCGGCAAGGCGAACTACCTGCCCGAGGCCCATACGGACATGATCTTCGCGGTTATCGGCGAGGAGCTCGGCCTCGTCGGCACGACTGCGCTGATCGCCGCCTACGTCGCCTTTGCATACGTCGGGCTGCGAATCGCGCTGCGCTGCCGCGACCCGTTCGGCAAGGCGCTCGCGTCCGGCCTGACGATCCTCATCTGCGGCCAGGCGGCGATCAACCTGGCCGCGGTCATGGGGCTCGCGCCGCTGACGGGGATTCCGCTCCCCTTCGTCTCCTACGGCGGCTCGAGCCTGATCGTCGGCCTCGCGGCGGTCGGCATCCTCCTTAACATCGCGGTGGGTCATGGCGAAGCGGCGAGAGTTGGCGTGCGTGATCGCGGCCGGGGGAACGGCAGGGCACGTGCTGCCCGCGCTGGCGGTCGGGGAAGCTCTGCGCGACCGCGGCGTTCGCGTGACGTTCGCCGGGTCGCCCGATCGCGCCGAAGCGCGGCTGGTTCCTGAGGCGGGGTTCGAGCTCGATCCGTTTCGCAGCGCCGGCCTGCCCAGGCGGCCGAGCTTCGCGCTCGCGCGCGCAATCGTCGTCGACGTAGCGGCGCCGCTCCAGTGCCTGCGGATCCTCCGCCGACGGAAGCCGGACGTCGTCCTCGGCGGCGGCGGCTACGTCGCGGGGCCGATGATCCTCGCCGCGGCGGCCGAGCGGCTGCCGGCGGCCGTCATGGAGGCGGACGCGCACCTCGGCCTGGCGAACCGCCTCGCGGCGCCGACCGCCGAGCGCGTCTTCCTCGCGCTTCCGATCGAGGGCCGTGACGGGGCGAAGTACCGCGTCACGGGCCGTCCTGTGCCGCTGCGCTCGGTCGCGGTGAGGCGTCCCGAGGCACGACGCGTCTTCGATCTGCCGGAAGAAGGCCCGCTGCTGCTCGTCCTCGGCGGCAGCCAGGGGGCGCGGAGCCTGAACGAGCTGGCCGTCGAG
>JBPYFE010000126.1:0-19130 GCA_051986525.1 Gaiellaceae bacterium | reverse complement strand
TCGCCCGGCCGCTTGACCGGGACGGAGTCCCCGAGGACGACGACCTTCGGATGGCCGCCGGCCTCGGAGACGACCTTGCCCATCCAGCGGTCGAGGTCGTCGCCGTTCTCGAGCACGAGCTTCGCGTCCGCCGTCCGCTCGACGTCGAGCGGCCGCGGCTCGTACTCGTGCGGGTCGGTGTTCGGCTGCAGGATCTGGTGCACGGAGACCGCGCCGCCGCCGACCACGCGGGCCCAGTCGCCGATCTGCGTCGTCGTCGCGACGACGGGGAGGCCGTTCGCGGAGCCGCGAGCCGAGGCGCAGCCGGCGGCGACGAGCACGACCGCGCCCAGCGCGGCAGCGGCGGCCAGGCGCTGCGGCCGGAGCCGCCGTGCCGCCGCTGCGACGGCGAAGACGCCGCCTGCGAGGATCGCGATCGCCGCGCCCGGCGGGACGTTCAGCTTCACCGACAGCCAGAGCCCGGCGACGCCCTCCGCCGCGACGAGCACGATCGACCACAGCTGCCACGGCAGTACGCGCCGCGTCCACAGCCGCGCCGTCGCCGCCGGGACGACGAGCAGCGCGCTGACGAGCAGAGCCCCTAGCGCCGCGAGCGAGGCGATCGCGGCGAAGGCGGCGAGGCCGAGCAGGAGCAGGTCGGGAATCGGCGAGCCCGCGCCGAGCGGGCCGGCGGCGCGCTCGTCGAACCCGCGCACGAGCCAGAAGCGCCCGAGGGCGACGGTCGCGCAGAGGGTCACGAGCGAGACGACCGCGGCGAGGACGAGATCGCGCGTGCCGATGAGCAGCAGGCTGCCGAACAGGAGCTGGTCGACGTTCGTCCCGGAGTGGAAGACGTCGCTCGCGAGGATGACGCCGACGGCCAGAGCCGCGACGAGGGCGAGCGCGGTCAGGCTCGCGTAGTCCGCCCGTCTCGCGCGGCCGAGGCCGCCGACCGAGAGCGCGAAGACGGCGGCCGCGAGCGCCGCGCCGAGCGGGGGCGAGAAGCCGAGGCCGTCGGCGAGCACGAGCCCCGGGAAGGCGGCCGTGCCGACGGCGTGCGCGTAGAAGGCGAGGCCTCGCATGACGAGCCAGGGGCCGAGCAGGCCGGCGCCGACCGAGAGCAGCACGAGCTCGAGCACGCCGCGCTGGACGAAGACGTAGTGGAACGGATCGAGCATCCGGCACAAACGATAGTCATTCTCATTCTAGAATGCGAACCGCTACCATCTAGGCGATGGCATCGACGGCCGACTGGACGACCGCGACGCTCGCGGCACTGAAGGAGGAAGGCTTCCGCAACGGCGGCGCCCGGCACGCGGTGATCGCCCTCCTCGGCCGCCAGGGCTGCTGCCTGAGCGCGCAGGAGATCTTCGACCGGCTTCGGGCGGGCGGCTCGAGCGTCGGGATCGCGAGCGTCTACCGCGTCCTCGACCTGCTGGTCGAGCGGCAGCTCGTCCAGCGCATCGACATCGGCGACGGCGTCATGCGCTTCGAGCCGTCGCACGGCAGCGGCGAGCACCATCATCACCTCGTCTGCAGCGACTGCGGCAAGGTCGAGGCGTTCGAGGACGACCGCCTCGAGCGCGCCCTACGGGCCGTCGCCGAGCAGACCGGCTACAAGAGCTCCGGCCACGACGTGCTCCTGCGCGGCGAGTGCGGCGAGTGCCGCACCTGAGCGCGCGTCAGCCGCGCGCGGCTTCTTCTTCCGCCGTCCGCTCGGCGGTCGGAACCGCTTCGAGCCGCTCGTCCGGGATCGGCTTGCCGCTGTCGATCGAGATCCCGTAGGTGCCGTCGGCCAGCCGCGCCTCAGCGCGCTCGACCGCCTCGAGGTCCCGGCGGAGATCGTCGGAACGGCCCTCGTCGAACTCGTCCTGGTAGAGCTCCGAGGCGACGTTCCCGGGGTCCGACTGATAGTCGGAGAGCTCGCCCGTGTCGACCGGCCCCAGGCGCGCCAGCGCGCGCTCGATTCGCTCGCGCTCGGACTGCAACAGCTCCCGTGCCCGCTCCGGATCCACGCGCGCACGTTAACGCGCCGGCGGCGAGTGCGGTTGAATGGCTCCGCGTGGCCGCGCTGATCTTCGACCTCGACGGAACGCTCGTCGACACCGTCTACGCCCACGTCTTCGCGTGGCAGCGGGCGCTGGACGAGGCCGGGATGCCGATCGACGGCTGGAAGATCCACCGCCGGATCGGGATGAGCGGCGGCCTGTTCGCGAGAGCCGTCGCGCGCGAGGTCGGCCGGCCGCTCGACGACGCCGAGACGGAGGCGGTGCAGCAGCGCCACGGCGAGCTCTTCCGCGAGCTCGCGCCGGAGCGGCGGCCGCTGCCCGGTGCGGTCGCGCTCCTCGGCGAGCTCCGCGCCGGCGGCATCGCGCACGGGATCGCGACCTCGGGACGCCGCCCGGAGATCGACGCCTCGCTCGAGGCGCTCGGCGTCGGCCCCGATACGACCGTCGTCGCCCGCGGCGACGTCGCCCGCGCCAAGCCGGAGCCGGATCTGTTCCTCGAGTGCGCCCGCAGGCTCAACGTCGACCCGGCGGATTGCTATGTCGTCGGCGACGCGGTCTGGGACCTGCTGGCCGCGCGGCGGGCGCGGATGCTGTCCGTCGGCGTCCTCACCGGCGGCTACGGCGAGGAGGAGCTGGCCCGGGCCGGCGCCTTCCAGGTCTACCGCGACGCGGAAGAGCTGCGGACGTCGCTGGACGAGCTCGGCGTCGTTCCCTAGCTGCCCGGTTTTCGTACTACCGTCTCTGCCGTGCGCTTCCGCCTGACGCTCGCCCTCCTGCTCGCGGGGCTCTGTCTCGCGGCCTCGGGCTGCTCGCTCGACGGGCAGGTGCTCGTGCACCTCAGCGGCGGCTCGCCGGCGACGGTGACCGAGACGATCAAGCCCGAGCAGACGCCGTACCACGTCGCCGGCGTCACGAGCCGGCGCGGACGGCGAGTGGGGATCGACTGCGCGGTCACGATGGCCTACGACGTCAAGGAGGCGACGGGCACCGCAGTCCTCATCCAGCGGTTGGTCACGCGCCTGCGCACGAGGCCGCTGCCGCGCGGCGTCCCGTACGCGTTCGACTGCCTCGGGCCGCTCGTCGTGGAGCTGCCGCAGGACGCGTCCGGAATCCGGGCGCAGGCGATCGACGGCGCGGGCGCGTCGACCGACCTCACCGTCCGGCCCTGGGTCCCGTCGGTGCACGTCGGCTTCGGCCGCAGGCTGCGGCCGGAATCGTTCACCCAGCTCGTGCTCGTGCGCTGGCCGGCGGCGACGCCGCCCGGGAGCTACTCGATCACGCTGGCGTTCAATCTCCCGACCGCGCACACGTTCAGCGAGCGCGCCGTCTTCACGGCCTCGGTCGCCTGCGGACGCTCGCGCTACCTGCAGCCGATCCTGCCGCCGGTGACGGCGATGAGCAGCGCTTGGGCGCTGACGATCCACCCGTCTTCGGACGCCGCCACGGTTCCGCTGCCGCGTCTCGCGCCCGGCATCAGCAGCCAGGCCGAGCGCACCCGGACGCTCGCCTGCGCGGCCTAACCGCCCGCGCTAGGCTCACCGAATGGCAGACGCGGGCGCGGGCGGATCCCGCAGCGGCGACGGCTCGCCGCCGGCACCGCGCGGCTCGACGCCCTCGCCGCAGCCGCGGTTCCGCTTCCCGCGCGGCTGGCTTTTCTTCTTCCTCGTCCTGCTCGCGTTCAACTTCTACATCACCTCGCGGGCGACGCATCCGGCCTCGCGGGTCCGCATTCCGTACAGCCCCTTCTTCCTCAAGCAGGTCGAGGCGAAGCACGTCAAGCAGATCACCTCGAAGGGCACGTCGATCCAGGGCGACTTCACGGAGAAGCTCAGCTACAACGGCTCGCGGAAGACGACGCGGTTCGCGACCGAGGTGCCGGCGTTCGCGAACAACGACGCGCTTTCGAAGCTCCTCCAGGAGAACGGCGTCGTCGTCAACGCGAAGCCGATCGACACCGGCGTCCCCTGGTGGGAGAACCTGCTGCTCGGCTTCGGGCCGACGATCCTGTTCGTCTTCCTGCTCTTCTGGCTGATGCGGCGGGCGGGCAACGTCCAGAACGTGCTCGGCTCGTTCGGCCGTTCTCGGGCGCGGCGGTACGAGCCCTCGGGCGACCGGGTGACCTTCGCCGACGTCGCCGGGATCGACGAGGCGAAGTCAGAGCTGACGGAGGTCGTCGACTTCCTCCGACATCCCGAGCGCTATCGCAGGCTCGGCGGGCGGATCCCGCACGGCGTCCTGCTCTCGGGCCCGCCCGGCACGGGGAAGACCTTGCTCGCGCGCGCCGTCGCCGGCGAGGCGAACGTCCCGTTCTACTCGCTCGCCGCGTCCGAGTTCGTGGAGGCGATTGTCGGCGTCGGCGCCTCGCGGGTGCGCGACCTGTTCGCGCAGGCGAAGCAGGATCCGGCGGCGATCGTGTTCATCGACGAGCTCGACGCGATCGGACGCTCGCGGACGTCCGGCGTCGCAGGCTTCAGCGGCGGGAACGACGAGCGGGAGCAGACGCTGAACCAGATCCTGACCGAGATGGACGGCTTCGACTCCTCGACGCACGTGATCGTGATCGCGGCGACGAACCGGCCCGACGTCCTCGACCAGGCGCTGCTGCGGCCGGGCCGCTTCGACCGGCGCGTCGCCGTCCAGCCGCCCGACCGGGCCGGGCGCCAGGCGATCCTCGAGGTGCACACGCGAGGCGTGCCGCTCGGCTCGGACGTCGACCTGGCGCGGATCGCCGCGACGACCCCGGGCATGGTCGGCGCCGACCTCGCGAACCTCGTCAACGAGGCGGCGCTTCTCGCTGCGCGTCGGAACCACGACGAGGTGGAGGAGGCGGACTTCACCGACGCGCTGGAGCGGATCGTGCTCGGCGCCGAGCGCCAGGTGATGATGAGCCCGGAGGACCGGCGGCGGACGGCGTACCACGAAGGCGGGCACGCGATCGTAGGGATGCTGACCCCCGGCGCCGATCCGGTGCGGAAGGTCTCGATCATCCCGCGCGGGCTCGCGCTCGGCGTCACCTTCGCCGCGCCGGAGGACGACCGTTTCAACTACAGCGAGCCGGAGATCGAAGCCAAGATCAAGGTCGCGTTGGGCGGCCGCGCGGCGGAGGAGGTCGTCTTCGGCGAGATCAGCACCGGGGCGGAATCGGACATCCAGCAGCTGACCGATCTCGCGCGCCAGATGGTCGGGCGCTGGGGGATGAGCAACGCCGTCGGCCCGGTCGCCGTCCTGCCCCGCGACGGCCAGGGCCCGCTCCTGCCCGGCGTCGCGGAGGTCTCGCAAGCGACGCAGGAGCTGCTCGACGGCGAGGTGCGGCGGATCGTCGACGAGTCGCACAAGGAGGTCGTCGAGCTCCTGAAGGACAACCGCGAGCGGCTCGACTCGCTCGCGTCGGCGCTGCTCGAGCACGAGACGCTCGACGAGGACGACGCCTACGCCGCGGCCGGCGTGGACCGATCCGGCTCCGGCCGAGCGGGCGATTACGCCGCGGCTGCGCAGGCTACGCCCTCCTAGCTCGTCCTGAGACTTTCTTGACGCCCGCAGGCTGAACCTTGAGGCGCCGTTGATCGGCGCCGGTCTACGTTTGGCCGATGGCGATCTCCCCCCGCGCCATCGACCCGCTGCCGCGTTACGCGAGACTCGTTCCCACCGCGCAGAGGCCTTGATGTTCGACCTGGCGGCAATCGCGGTCGCGCTCGTCTGTTTCGCGTTCGCCTACGCGCTGCTCTACGTCCTCGATCGCGTCTGATGTCGGCGAGCGACGTCTTCGGCCTCGTCATCGCGGTCCTCGTCTTCGCCTACCTCGTCTACGCGCTGGTCAGGGGAGAGCGCCTCTAGATGTCTGGGCAGGGCGTTTCTCAGATCGTCGTCTACGCGATCGTGCTCGTTGCGCTGGCGTATCCGCTCGGCCTCTGGATGGCGCGCGTCTACTCGGACAGCAGCCTCGCGACGCTCCGCTGGTTCGGCTGGCTCGGCTGGATCGAGCGCGGTTTCTACCGGCTGGTCCGTAGCGACGCGAAGAGGGAGCAGGACTGGAAGAGCTACGGAGTCACCGTCCTCGTCTTCAGCGTCCTCTTCTGGTTCGCCCTCTACCTGATCCAGCGCATCCAGGGACACCTGTTCCTGAACCCGGACGGGTTGAAGGGCGTGCCCTCGCACATCTCGCTCAACACGGCCGCCAGCTTCGTCACGAACACGAACTGGCAGTTCTACGGCGGCGAATACACGATGTCGTACCTGACCCAGATGGCCGGCCTGGCGGTGCAGAACTTCGTCTCGGCCGCCGTCGGGATGGCCGTGCTCGCCGCGATGGTCCGCGGGATCGCTCGACGCTCGGCCGGAACGCTCGGGAACTTCTGGGTCGACCTCTACCGCTCGCTCGTCTACGTCCTCCTGCCGCTGGCGCTGGTCGTGACCGTGATCCTGCAGTGGCAGGGCGTTCCCCAGACGCTCCACGGTCACGTCACGGCCACGACGCTGCAGGGCGGGCACCAGGCGATCGCGCGAGGCCCGGTCGCCTCGCAGATCGCGATCAAGCAGCTCGGGACGAACGGCGGCGGCTTCTACAACTCGAACTCCGCCGTCCCGTTCGAGAACCCGACCGGGCTCTCGAACTTCGTCGAGATGCTCGCGATCCTGCTGATCCCGGCCGCGCAGGTCTTCATGTTCGGGAGGATGGTCCTGGCGCGGCGCCACGCTTGGGCCGTCTTCGCGGCGATGTTCGTCGTCTTCGTCATCGGCATCGCGATCAACCTGCCGGCGGAGCAGCACGGCTCGCACGTGCTCCGCGTCGCCGGCGTCAACATCGCGCAGGGCCACGGCCAGTCCGGAGGAAACATGGCCGACAAGGAGGTTCGCTTCGGCCAGGCGAACACGGCGACCTGGACCGTCGCGACGAGCGACGCCTCCAACGGGTCCGTCGACGGCGGCTTCGACGCGCAGACATCGGTCGGCGGAGCGGTCCCGCTCGTGAACATCTTCCTCGGCGAGGTGATCTTCGGCGGCGTCGGCTCCGGCCTGTACGGGATGTTCTTCTACATCGTCCTGGCCGTGTTCGTCGCTGGCCTGATGGTCGGCCGGACGCCCGAATGGCTCGGGAAGAAGATCGAGGCGCGCGAGATCAAGTACGCCGCAGTGGGAGCGCTCTTCGTCCCGACCATGGTCCTGGTGCTCGCGGCGCTCTCGATCGTGACGAAGAGCGGCCTCGCGTCGATCTTCAACGGCGGCGTCCACGGCTTTACGGAGACGCTCTACGCCTACGACTCGCAAGGGAACAACAACGGCAGCGCTTTCGCCGGCTTCGGCGCGACGAGCTTCAGCGCCTACCTCGGCGCGGTCGCGATGCTGCTCGGGCGGTTCGTGCCGATGTTCGCGGCCCTGGCGCTCGGGGGCGCGCTCGCGAAGAAGAAGATCGTGCCCGCCTCGGCGGGAACGTTCCGGACCGACGGACCGACGTTCGTGGTCCTCCTCGTCGGCGTGATCGCGCTCACTGCCGGCCTGATGATCTTTCCCGCGCTCACCCTGGGGCCGATCGTCGAGGGGCTGATGCACTGATGCGGAACGTCGTCAGCTCCGTGCTCGCGATCGTCGCGATCACCGTCGTCTTCGGGCTCGGCTACCCGCTCCTGATGACCGGGTTCGCGCAGGTCGCGTTCAGGCACCAGGCGAACGGGAGCCTCGTGAAGGTCGACGGGAAGATCGTCGGCTCGAAGCTCGCCGCGCAGCCGTTCACCGGGGCGCGCTACTTCCACGAGCGGCCGTCGGCGACCGCGCCGCCCTACAACGCAGCGGCAACGACCTTCGCCAACCTCGGACCGACGAGCTCCGACCTGGCGACGAACGTCCGGGCCGAGGCGCGGGCCGTCCTGCGGCTCGAGCGGCAGTACAACCCGGGGCTGACGATCCACCAGATTCCCGTCGACGCCGTCACGACCTCCGGTTCGGGGATCGACCCCGACATCTCGCCCGCGTACGCCGCGCTCCAGTCGCGGCGAATCGCCGCCGTGCGGCGCCTGTCGCTCGCGACTGTCCAGAAGCTGATCGCCGCCAACACGAACGGGCGCTCCTGGGGCTTCTTCGGCGAGCCGGGCGTCAACGTGCTCGAGCTGAACCTCGCGCTCGACAAGGCCGGAGGAGCGTAGGTGTCCGTCGCGGCCGAGCCCGCACCGGCGCCCACGACCGAGCCGTCGAAGACGCCGCGCCGGAGTACGAGCCTCTTCTCTCGCGACCTGGTGCTGGCCGCGATCCGGGACTCCTTCCCGAAGCTCGACCCGCGCCAGCAGGTGCGCAACCCGGTCATGTTCATCGTCGAGCTCGGCGCCGCGATCACCACGGCGATCTTCTTCAAGCAGCTCATCCAGGGCCATCACGCGCAGCTCTGGTTCGTCGCCTCGATCGCGTTCTGGCTGTGGCTGACCGTCCTGTTCGCGAACTTCGCGGAGGCGATCGCCGAAGGCCGCGGCAAGGCACAGGCGAATGCGCTCCGCGCGACGCGGACGACGACGACGGCGCTACGGCGATCGAGCGACGGCCACCTCGAGGAAGTGCCCGCGCCGGAGCTCCAGAAAGGCGACGTGGTCGTGGTCGAGGCCGGTATGGCGATTCCGGCCGACGGCGAGGTGATCGAAGGCGTCGGCTCGGTCGACGAGTCGGCGATCACCGGCGAGTCCGCGCCCGTGATCCGCGAGGCGGGCGGCGACCGGAGTGCGGTGACCGGGGGGACGAAGCTCCTCTCGGACCGGCTCGTAATCGAGGTGACCCAAGAGCCGGGCCGGTCGTTCCTCGACCGAATGATCGCGCTCGTCGAAGGCGCCGAGCGCCGTAAGACGCCGAACGAGATCGCGCTGAACATCCTGCTCGCCGGGTTGACGATCACCTTCCTGGCCGCCGTGGTGACGCTGCAGCCGTTCGCGATCTACGCGCACTCGCGGCAGTCCGAGACCGTGCTGATCGCGCTCCTCGTCGCGCTGATCCCGACCACGATCGGCGCGCTCCTCTCGGCGATCGGCATCGCCGGAATGGATCGTCTCGTACAGCGCAACGTGCTCGCGATGTCGGGCCGCGCGGTCGAAGCCTCCGGAGATGTCGACGTGCTCCTGCTGGACAAGACGGGGACGATCACGCTAGGCAACCGGCAGGCCGCGGAGTTCCTCCCCGCGCCGGGCGTCGACGAACGAGAGCTCGCCGAGGCCGCGCAACTCGCTTCCCTCGCGGACGAGACGCCGGAGGGCCGGTCGATCGTCGTGCTCGCCAAGGACCGCTTCGGCATTCGCGCGCGCCGGCTCGGCGGGCACGAGTTCGTCCCCTTTACCGCGCAGACGCGGATGAGCGGCGTCGACCTGGACGGCACGATGATCCGCAAGGGCGCCGGCGACGCCGTCGAGGCGTTCGTCGTCGAGCACGGCGGCAAGGTGCCGCAGGCGGTGTCCGAGCAGGCCCTTCGCGTCGCCGAGCAGGGCGGGACTCCGCTCGTCGTCGCGAGGGACGACTCTGCGCTCGGGGTCGTCTACTTGAAGGACATCGTCAAGGGCGGGATGAACGAGCGTTTCGACGAGCTTCGTCGGATGGGCATCCGCACGGTCATGATCACCGGCGACAACCGAGTGACCGCCGCGGTGATCGCACAGGAGGCCGGCGTCGACGACTTCCTCGCCGAGGCGACGCCGGAGGCGAAGATGGCGCTGATCAAGGACGAGCAGGGCAAGGGTCGGCTCGTCGCGATGACCGGCGACGGCACGAACGACGCGCCCGCGCTCGCGCAAGCGGACGTCGGCGTGGCGATGAACACGGGCACGACGGCCGCGAAGGAGGCCGGCAACATGGTCGACCTCGACTCGAACCCGACCAAGCTGATCGAGATCGTCGAGGTCGGCAAGCAGCTTCTGATCACGCGCGGCGCGCTGACGACGTTCTCGATCGCCAACGACGTCGCGAAGTACTTCGCGATCCTGCCGGCGATGTTCGCGTTCACGTACGCGAGCCGGCCGGGAGAGCGCGGGCCGTTGGACTCGCTCAACATCATGCAGCTCGGCACGCCGAAGAGCGCGATCCTCTCGGCGATCATCTTCAACGCGCTGATCATCCCCGCACTCGTCCCGCTCGCGCTGCGAGGCGTCAAGTACCGCGCGATCGGCGCGACGTCCCTACTGCGCCGCAACCTGTTGATCTACGGCCTCGGCGGAATGATCCTCCCATTCGTCGGCATCAAGCTCATCGACCTCGTCGTCCACAACGTGTTCGGCGCATGAGCGATGGCGCGGGGCCACTACCGCATCCTGGTCGGAATGGCCGCGGGCGTCGGGAAGACGTATCGAATGCTGCTCGAGGGTCATCAGGCTCTCGAGCAGGGGCGCGACGTCGTCGTCGGCTACCTCGAGCCGCACGACCGCCCCGAGACCTCGGCGCTCGCTGAAGGTCTGGAGGTCGTGCCGCGACTGGCGACCGCGCACGGGACGCTCGAGCGGGACGAGATGGATGTAGACGCGGTGATCGCAAGGGCGCCGGAGCTCGCGCTCGTCGACGAGTTGGCGCACACGAACGCGCGCGACGTCCGCAACGAGAAGCGCTACCAGGACATCGACGAGATCCTCGACGCCGGCATCGACGTGATCTCGACGGTGAACATCCAGCACCTCGAGAGCCTGAACGACGCCGTCTTCGAACTGACCGGCGTGCGCGTCCGCGAGACCTTCCCCGACCGGATCCTCGACGAGGCGGACGAGGTCGTGCTCGTCGACCTTTCGCCCGAGGAGCTCCAGGATCGTCTCCGTGCCGGCAAGGTCTACCCGAAGGAGCGCGCCGAGGTCGCGCTCGCGAACTTCTTCCGGCACGAGAACCTGGCGACGCTGCGCGAGCTCGTGCTGCGCGAGGTCGCCGAGGACGTCGAAGCGCGGCGCCACGTCGAGGCGCTCGACCCGCTCAGCCAGCAAGCGGTCGCGGAGCGAGTGCTCGCGCTCGTGGAGCCGCAGCCGAAGTCGCAGCGGATCCTGCGCCGGGCGTGGCGCTCGGCCCAGCGACTCGGCGCCGAGATCGACGCGCTCTGGATGCGCCACGACGGTCGAGCGCCGACACCCGAGGAGACGACGCAGCTGGCCGCGCTGCGGCGCGTCGCCGGCCTACTCGGGATCCACTTCCTCGAAGAGCAGGGAGACGACCTCGTCGAGAAGGTCAAGGAGGTCGCCCGCGAGCGCGGGACGACGTACATCTTCGTCGGCACCCCCGACGAGTCGCGCCGGCGCGAGATCTTCGGCGGCTCGCTGCTCTCGCGCATGGTCCGTGAGATCCCCGGAATCGACATCCGCGTCGTCGCCGACCGCGCGCTGCGGGAGACGGACGAGTGAAGCCGCTGAGGCGGCTCGTCACGTGGTTCCGGCGCCGCCGGCTGCGGCCCGGCAGCAAGCGCATCCTCGTGCCGTTCACCCGCGGGCAACTCGAGCCGACCGTCCTCGCCGCGGCGATCCGCGTCGCGCGGGCCGAGGAGGCGACCCTGGTCCCGGCCTACCTGATCCTCGTCCCCATGCAGTTCCGGCTCGACGCGCCGATGGCGGCCGAGGTCGGTCGCGCGCTCCCGCTTCTGGAGGCGGTCGAGCACGCTGCGCTCCGTCGCGGCGTCCCCGTGGATGCGCGCGTCGAGAGCGGCCGTACGCCGATCCACGCGTTGCGCCGGCTCTGGGAGGTGGAGCGCTTCGACCGGATCATCGTCCCGGCGCCGGTCGGCCGCGAGCCCGGCTTCGATCCCGACGAGCTCCTCTGGATGCTGACGCACGCGCCGAACGAGACGCTGATCCTGCGGCCCGAGCCCGAGGCGCCGGTAGTGCCGCAGCCCTGGCCGCTGGAGTCGGCGTCCGCCGGCGCGCCCACGCTGGACGGTGATTCGGGTACAACCCCGGATTCCATGCTTGCGGGTACTGCATCGAACCCAGCGCGTTGACCTCGGCGACGTTCAGGCTCGGCGACACCGAGGTGCCGCGGATCGGCCTCGGGACGAACCGGCTCAGGCCCCGGTACGCCCAGTTCGTGCGCGACGCGGTCGCCGCGGGGATCGGCCACGTCGACACGGCGCACCTCTACACCGACGGCGAGAGCGAGCGGACGATCGGCGAGGCGCTGTCGCCCGTTCCCGAGGGCTGCGTCGTCGCCACGAAGGGCGGCTTCAGCCCCGGCCAGGGACGGCCCGACATCCTTCGCGGCCAGATCGACGAGAGCCTGCGCCGGCTGCGCACGGACGCGATCGAGCTCTACTACCTGCACCGCGTCGACCCTGAGACGCCGCTCGAGGAGAGCCTCGGCGTCATCGCCGAGTACCGCGAGCGCGGGCAGATCCGGCATGTCGGCCTCTCCGAGGTCGGCGTCGAGGAGATCGAGCGCGCGCAGCAGGTCGTCCCGATCGCCGCCGTCCAGAACCGCTACAATCTGGGCGAGCGCGACTGGGACGGGGTCGTCGACTACTGCGCGGAGAACGAGCTCGCCTTCGTCGCCTTCTTCCCGCTCCGCAACGACGGCGGCAGGCCCGTGGCGAAGGTCGCGAAGCGCCACGGAGCAACGGAGGCGCAGGTCGCGCTCGCCTGGCTCCTGCACCGCTCGCCGACGCTGCTGACGATCCCGGGCACGCTTTCGGTCGAGCACGCGAAGGAGAACCTCGCCGCGCTCGAGCTCGAGCTCGGCGACGAGGACCTCGCGGCCCTGGCCTGACGCTTTCACCGTCCTCTCAGGTTCGGTTGCTTTGCTCCGGCGCATGCACACGCTGAGGCGTCTGTTCGCCGGCGGCAGCGCCGCGAACGAGCAGCTGACCGCGATCGTCGCGGCGCTGCTCGTCCTGCTGCTCGCGATCGAGGGCGCGACGCTGCTGAACCTGAGCGCGCTGCTGACGTGGCACGCGTTCGTCGGCATGCTGCTGATCCCGGTCGTCCTCCTGAAGCTCGCGAGCACCGGCTGGCGCACGCTCCGCTACTACACGCACGCGGAGGAGTACGTGGAGCGGGGGCCGCCACGACTGGTGCTGCGCGTCCTCGTCGCGCCGGTGGTCGTCCTCTCGACGGTCGTCCTCTTCGGGACCGGAGTCGCCCTCCTCGCCGTCGACGAGACGCACGGGACGCTGGTCGGGCTCCACAAGGCGAGCTTCGTCGTCTGGCTCGCCGCCACGTCTGTTCACGTGCTCGCACACCTGCCGAACGTGCTGCGCGCGCTGCGGGCGCGCGTCCCGGCGCTGGGCGTTCGCGTGGCCGTGGCGGCGACGGCGCTGACGCTCGGCGTGGTGGTCGCGGCGGTGACGCTGCCGCAGGCCGACCAGCTCCAGGATCACGTCTCGTCGCGGTTCCACTTCGACGGCCGCTAGATCGAACGGCGATGCTTCCCGCCGCGAAACACCTTCGGCGCGGTACCTTCGACGCATGTCCCGGCCGGAAGTGACCGCGTCCGCCCCGCCGTTGCCCGCGACGCTCGGGCTCGGGCCGGTCCACCTCACCGTCGCCGAGCTCGAGCGGTCGCTTCGCTGGTACGAGCAGGCGCTCGGCCTGCGGCGGATGGGGGAGAACGCGCTCGGCGACGGCGTCACGCCTGTGATCGTGCTGCACGAGGATCCGGAGGCCCGTCCCGCCGGGCGGCACGCCGGTCTCTACCACTACGCGCTGCTCTTCCCGAGCCGCGAGGAGCTCGCCCGGGCGGTGCTTCGGCTGTCCGCCGCGCAGACGCCGGTGCAGGGCCTCTCCGACCACGGCACGCACGAGGCGGTCTACCTGCCCGACGCAGATGGAATCGGGATCGAGCTCGCCGCCGACCGCCCGCGGGACGAATGGCCGACGGCGCAGGAGATGTACGGCCGCGGCCCGCAGCCGCTCGACCTCGAGGACCTGCTGCGGACGGTCGAAGGCGAGCAGCCGACCGAAGCCGTCGGCGAAGGCCTCCGCATGGGCCACGTCCATCTGCACGTGGGAGACATCGACGAGGCACTCGCGTTCTACCGCGACCTGCTCGGCTTCGACGAGCAGGCGAACCTCGGCACTGCGGCGTTCCTCTCGGCCGGCGGCTACCACCACCACGTCGGCGTCAACGTCTGGAAAGGCCGCGGCGTCGGCCCGCCGCCGCCGCATACCGCCGGCCTCGACCACTGGACGCTGGAGCTCGGCTCCGAGGACGCCGTCGAAGAGCTGCGCGCCCGTCTCGAGGAAGCCGGACAGGAGCTGGAGCCGTACGACGGTGGCTTCCTCGTCCGCGATCCGTGGCGCACCGCCGTCGCTTTCGTCGCGTGACCGACCGGCCGCTTCGGCGGGAGTACGCAACGGACGAGATCGTCGTCTCTTGGGAGCCGCAGCTCTGCCAGCACTCTGAGCGCTGCTGGCGCGGCCTGCCGCAGGTGTTCGACCCGAAGCGCCGTCCGTGGGTCGACGTGACCGCGGCGTCGGCCGACGAGATCGAGGCGCAGGTCGCACGCTGCCCGTCGCGTGCGCTCAAGTCGCGGCGGCCGGCGGCCCCGCAGGCCGATGCCTGACGCCGCGCTGACGCTCTACCAGGCCGAGTGGTGCCCGTTCTCGTCGGCGGTGCGCGAGGTGCTGACCGAGCTCGGGCTCGACTTCGTCGCGCGCCAGGTCGAGCCGTGGCCGGAGCAGCGGGCGCAGCTTCGCGAGGCCTCCGGAGCCGACCGGATCCCCGTCCTCGTCGCCGAGGACGGCGAGGTGTACAGCGGCACGCGGGCGATCTTCGCCCACCTGCGCGAGCGCGAGGCGTGGCCGTTCGCAGCCGCACAGCGGCGCCGCTTCGCCGACCACCGCGACGCCCGCGAGTCGGACGCGCCCGGCCAGCTGATCGAGTTCTTCCGCGGGACCGACGAGCTCGAGGCGGCAGAGGGCTCCGTCGACGACGCCGAGGTCGTGAACGTGCCCGAGGCGAACCGCTACGAGCTCCGGCTCGACGGCCGCCTGATCGGGCTCGCCGCGTACCGGCGTCGGAACGGCCGCCTCGCCTTCATCCACACCGAGGTCGACACGGAGCTCGAGGGTCGCGGCTTCGGCGCCAGGCTCGCGGCCGCGGCGCTCGGCGACGCGCGCGAGCAGGGCGCGGAGGTCGTGCCGCTCTGCCCGTTCATCGCGCACTACATCGACACGCATCCCGAGTACGAAGACCTCGTCGCCGCCGGCTACCGCGACGCCGAGTAGCCGCTCGCGCGACCGCGAGCGGCGGGCGTATCGTGAGCCCGTGGACAGCGGCGAACGGGAGCTCTGGATCGGGCGCGCGGGCAGGATCGCCTTCAGCGTCGGCGCCGTCGCGGTCGTGACGCTCTTCGTCTGGGCCCTGCGCCCGGTCGCCCCGGACGTGAGCCTCGGCGTCCTCTACGTGATCGCCGTCGTCGCCGTCGCGGTCGTCTGCGGACTCGCGTATGCGATCCCCGTCTCGGTCGCGTCGATGCTGACCTTCAACTTCTTCTTCCTCGAGCCCGTGCACACCTTTGCGCTGCGCAACTCGGAGAACTGGGTCGCGCTCGCGGTCTACCTCGTCAGCGCGGTCGTCGTCAGCGAGCTCGCGACGCGGTCGCGCCGGCTCGCCGCGCAGGCCGTCGAGGCGGAGACGCTGCGCCAGAGCGACGCCGTCAAGACCGCCGTCCTGCGGTCGGTCAGCCACGACCTCCGCTCGCCGCTGACCGCGATCCGCACGGCCAGCGAGGTGCTCGTCAACCCCCGGCTCGACCTCGACAACGTCGAGCGCGGCGAGCTGTTCGAGACGATCCAGCTCGAGATCCGCCGGCTCGAGCGGCTCGTCGACAACCTGCTCGACCTCTCGCGCCTCGAAGCCGGGCCGTCGCGGCGCCGGCCGGAACTCTGGACGCTGGACGCGCTCGTCGCCCGGGCGCTCGAGCAGCTCGGCGCGGAGGCGGACCGCGTCTCGGTCGACGTCGGCGGCGAGCTGCCGCCGGTGCGCGTCGACGCGGCGCAGGTCGAGCGCGTGCTCGTGAACGTGCTCGAGAACGCGCTCAAGTTCTCGTCGCCGGCCGATCCGGTCGAGGTGACGGCGGCCGCCGCGCGCGATGGCGTCACGATCAGGATCCACGACCGCGGGCCGGGCGTCCCGGACTACGACCGCGAGCGGATCTTCGAGCCGTTCGAGCGCGGGACGACGACCACCCGGGGGACCGGGCTCGGGCTCGCGATCGCGCGCGGGTTCGCGCGGGCGAACGGCGGCGAGGTCGCGGTCGAGCAGACGCGCGGGGGCGCCACCTTCCTCGTCACGCTGCCGGCCGCCGCCGAGCGTGCGCTGGCGCCGTGAGCGGCGGCCGGATCCTCGTCGTCGACGACGAGCCGCAGATCCTGCGCGCGCTGCGCACGAGCCTGCAGGGAGCGGGCTACGAGGTCGACGTCGCCGAGACCGGGGAGGGGGCGCTCGCGACCGCGGCGCTGCACCCGCCCGACGCGGTCATTCTCGACCTCGTCCTTCCGGACAAGAGCGGCACCGAGGTCGCGCGCGACCTGCGCGGCTGGTCCGAGGTGCCGATCCTCGTGCTCTCGGCGGTCGGCGACGAGCACGAGAAGGTCGCCGCGCTCGACGCCGGTGCGGACGACTACGTGACGAAGCCGTTCGGCGTCGAGGAGCTGCTCGCGCGCGTGCGTGCCGCGCTGCGGCGGGCCGAGCCACCCTCCGGACCGGTCGTCCAGCTCGGTGACGTCGTCGTCGACCTCGACCGCCGCCTCGTGACGCGGAACGGCGAGCAGGTTGCCGTGACCCCGACGGAGTTCGACCTGCTGAAGCTGTTCGTCCGCAACGAGGGCAAGCTGCTCACCCACCGCACCATCCTGCGCGAGGTCTGGGGCCCGGCCTACGGCGAGGAGTCGCACTACCTGCACGTCTACGTCTCTCAGCTGCGCCGCAAGCTCGAGGACGACCCGGCCCGCCCGCTGCTGCTGCTGACCGAGCCGGGCGCCGGCTACCGGCTCGTCGCTCCGTCTTGAGCCAATCTTGAGGCCGCGGCGGCGAATCTTGAGCTGCCGCTGACCCCCGCCGACCTACCGTCGAGATGTGGACGTGCGTCATCTCCTCACGCGAAATGCGGTCGAGGTGGGCCGCCGGAACATCCGGCGGACGGCGAAGCGGCTCTCCGGCCGGCAGCGGATGGTGCTCGTGCCGCTGCTCGAGCCCGAGCACACGCGGCACGCGCTCGACCTGGCCTGCCAGCTCGCGTCCGACCACGGCTCGCACCTGCTCCTGCTCGCGCCGCTGTACGTCGACTGGGAGCTGCCCCTCGATGCGCACTTCGACGACGACGAAGCGCGGCTGAAGCGCGAGCTCGCACAGGAGCGCGCGCTCGCCGAGAGCTACGGCGTGCCGGTTCACGGCGAGATCTTCCGCACGCGGCCGGGAGAGCTCGGCCGCGGCGTCGCCGAGGCGGCGAACGAGGCGAAGGCGTCGCTGATCGTGCTCGGCGCGCCGGCGGAGTCGCAGCGTGGCTTTACCCGGCCGTTCTCCCGCGACGTCTGGTCGGTGCTGAACGACGCGCCGTGCCCGGTGATGATCGCGACCGGCGCGCCCACCAAGGCCGCGGCGTGAGCCGCACGGCCGTCGCCGGGACGCCGGTCCGGCCGTTCCGGCGCAGGATCGTCGGCCGCCCGATGGCGACCGGCGAGCTCGAGGAGACGCTGCTCCCGAAGACGCTCGCGCTGCCGATCTTCGCGTCGGACCCGCTGTCGTCCGTCGCCTACGCGACCGAGTCGGCACTGGTCGTGCTCGTCGCGGCGTCGGCGAGTGCGGCGCACCTCGTCTTCCCGATCTCGATCGCGATCGCGATCCTGCTCGCGATCGTCGTCGCCTCCTACCGGCAGACGGTGCAGGCGTACGAGACGAGTGGGGGCGCCTACATCGTCGCGAAGGAGAACCTCGGCACGCTGCCGAGCCTCGTCGGCGCGGCGGCGCTGCTGACCGACTACGTCCTCACCGTCGCGGTCTCGATCGCGGCCGGGATCTTCGCGATGGTCTCGATCTTCCCGTCGCTCGAGCCGCACAAGGTCGCCATCTCGCTTGCCGCGCTCGCGGTGATCGTCTTCGTCAACTTACGCGGCGTCCGCGAGTCGGGCCTCGCCTTCGCCCTGCCCACGTACACCTTCGTCGCCGCGATGTTCGTGCTCGTCATCGTCGGCCTCGCGAAGACCATGTTCGGCACGGCGCCCCACGCCGTGACGCCGAACCCGATCGCGACCGGCTCGGGAGCGGTGACGCTGTTCGTCCTGCTGCGCGCGTTCTCGTCGGGCTCGACGGCGCTGACCGGCGTCGAGGCGATCGCCAACGGCGTCAACGCCTTCCGCCGTCCGCACGGCCGCAACGCCGCGACGACGCTCGCCGTCCTCGGCGCGATCGCGATCGTGCTCTTCCTCGGGGTCTCCTACCTCGCCGTGCACGAGCACGCGATGCCGAGCAACACGGCCTCGGTCGTCTCGCAGATCGCGCGAGCGACCTTCCCGGCCGGCTCGATCTCGAGCTTCATGTACTACGTCGTCCAGGCGACGACGCTGCTGATCCTGATCCTGGCCGCGAACACGTCCTTCCAGGGTTTCCCGCGGCTCTCGGCGCTCCTGGCCCACGATCGTTTCATCGCCCGCCAGTTCACGAATCTCGGCGACCGGCTCGTGTACTCGAACGGGGTCGTCGTGCTCGCCGGCTCGGCCTCGGCGCTCGTCTGGCTCTACCACGCGAACGTCAACAACCTCATCCATCTCTACGTCGTCGGCGTCTTCACCGCGTTCACGCTCTCGCAGGCGGGGATGGTGCGCTACTGGCTCCGCACCCACGGCGACGGCTGGCGCTGGCGGGCGGTGATCAACGCGGTCGGGGCCGCGGCGACGTTCGTCGTCGCGGTCGTGGTCATCCTCACGAAGTTCACCGAGGGCGCCTGGATCGTGATCGTCGCCGTGCCGGTGATGGTGGCGGCGTTCTACGGCGTTCGCCGCCACTACAACCGCATCCGGCGGCGCCTGGCCGCCGGCGCGGCCGCCGTGGTCGCGGCCCCGCCGGCCCACAACGAGGTCTTCCTCGTGGTCGAGCAGATCGACGATGCGTCGCGCCGCGGCTACGAGCTCGCCGAACGGCTCGCTCCGGAAGGATTCCGCGCGCTGCACGTCCCCGCGCGGGGTACCGATCCGGGGATCCACCCTCGGTGGCTACACGCCACGG
>JBPYFE010000125.1:0-12884 GCA_051986525.1 Gaiellaceae bacterium | reverse complement strand
GCGTCGAGCACCGTGCCGTCGTCGGCCTCGAGCACGTAGCCGTAGGCGGCAGGGCCGGGATTGCCGCGCGCGCCTCCGTCGGTGGAGAGCGTCGCCTTCACGCGAGCCCGCGCCGCTCGCGCGGCGTCACGGAGCCGGATGCTCTTCGGTGTCGATCTGCGCGCGCTGGAGCTTGCCGGAGTAGTCGACGTAGATCGACTTCCATTCCGTGAAGACGTCGAGCGCGGCCTGTCCCGCCTCGCGGTGGCCGTTGCCCGTGTCCTTCGTCCCTCCGAAGGGCAGGTGCACCTCGGCGCCGATGGTGCCGGCGTTGATGTACGTGATCCCGGTGTTCAGGTCGCGCATGGCGCGGAACGCCTTGTTGACGTCACGCGAGAAGATCGACGACGAAAGCCCGTACTTGACGCCGTTCGAGACCTCGATCGCCTCGTCGAGCGAGCGCACCCGGATCAACGCCGTCGTCGGGCCGAAGATCTCCTCCTGCGCGATCCGCATCCCGGCGTCGACGTCGCCGAAGATCGTCGGCGTGTAGAAGAACCCCTTGTCGAGCCCGTTCCCGGACGCGACCTCGCCGCCGGTCAGGAGCTTCGCGCCCTCGCCCTTGCCTATCTCCGTGTACGAGTGGATCTTGTCGAGCGCGCTCTGGTTGATCACCGGGCCCACGTCGGTGTCGTCCTCCCAACCGGGGCCGAGGCGCATCGCCTCGACGCGCGAGACGAGCGCCGACGCGAGCTCGTCGTAGACCGCGTCGTGGACGATCACGCGCGACGCGGCCGTGCAACGCTGCCCGGAGGTACCGAACGCGGACCAGACGATTCCGTCGACGGCGAGGTCGAGGTCGGCGTCCTCCATGACGATGATCGCGTTCTTGCCGCCGAGCTCGAGGTGGACGTGCTTGAGGCCCTCGGCCGCGGCCCGCGTGACCGCAACCCCGGTCTCGCGCGAGCCGGTGAAGGTGATGATCGGGACGTCCGGGTGCTCGACGAGCCTCTGGCCGACGTCCGAGCCGCCGCCGTGGACGATGTTCAGGACGCCCGCGGGCAGACCCGCCTCCGCGAACAGCTCCACGTAGCGCTCGCCCAGGGCCGGCGTATCGGTCGCCGGCTTGAAGACGACCGTGTTGCCGGAGACGATCGCAGGCAGCGTCTTCCAGGACGGGATCGCGATCGGGAAGTTCCACGGCGTGATCGCGCCGACGACGCCGACCGGCAGCCGCACCGACATCTGGAACTTGTCCGGCAGCTCCGACGGCGTCGTCTGGCCGAACAGGCGCCGGCCCTCGCCGCCCATGTAGTACGCCATGTCGATCGCTTCCTGGACGTCGCCCGCGGCCTCGGCCTTGACCTTGCCCATCTCGCGCGTCATCAGGTCGGTCAGGTCGTCCTTGCTCTCCGCCAGGAGCTGCGCGAAGCGGAAGAGGACCTCCCCGCGCTTCGGCGCGGGCACGAGCCGCCACTTCTCGTAGGCGCGCTTCGCGGCCTCGACGGCGCGGTCGACGTCCTCGGGCGCCGACTTCGGGAACGAGCCGATCGTGTCGCCGTTGGCCGGGCTCGTCGACTCGAAGGTCTCGCCGGAGGCGGCGTCGACCCACTCGCCGTCGACGTAGTTCTGGAAGCTCTTGCTGCCGAGGATCGCCATCGCGGCGATTCTAGTCGGCGGCGGCTAGGCGGACTCGGGCGGTTCGGTGTCGGGGAACGTGCCCGGATGCGCGCGCCGGCGGTCGCGTGTCAGCCGCTTCTCCCGGAACTCGCCGGCCGGCTTGCCGCTGCGCCGGTCGGGCCCCTCGCGCCGGTCGACGATCACCTCGACGTTCGGGTTGTCCTTGTAGTACTCGACCATCTTGTCGTAGAGCTCGTCCGCGAGCTCCCGCGGGATCACGCAATAGATCATCCTGCCTCGTAGTGTAAGGAGGTTGCCTGTCTGCGCTACAGCGCCGAGGAGGTGCGATGGCTGACTACGAGATCGCTCGGCTCGACGAGATCGACGAGATCGACGACGGACGCGAGCCGTTTCGCCCGATCCGGCACCACCTCGGGATCACCTCGTTCGGCGTCAACGCGTGGACGGGGCGCGAGGCCGGCGACCGGATCATCAACGAGCACGACGAGGAGGGTGAGAACGAGGAGCTCTACCTCGTCCACAGCGGCCGGGCCCGGTTCGTGATCGACGGCGAGGAGCTCGACGCGCCGACCGGCACGTTCGTGTTCGTCCGCCCCGGCGCGATGCGGACGGCCTTCGCCGAGGAGCCGGAGACGACGCTCGTCGCCGTCGGCGCCATGCCCGGCGAGGCGTACAGGCCGGACGGCTGGGAGCTCTGGTCGCCGCTGAACAAGCTCTACGCCGCCGGCGAGTACGCCGAGGCGGCCGACCGCGGGCGCGAGCTCGCCGACGCGAACCCGGAGTACGCCGGCCTCTTCTACAACCTCGCCTGCGTCGAGAGCCTGGCCGGGCGCAAGGAGGACGCGATCCGCGATCTGACCCGAGCGATCGAGCTTTCCGATCGGTTCCGCCCGTTCGCCGCCGAGGACTCCGACTTCGACCCGATCCGGGACGAGCCCGAGTTCAAGCGGCTCGTCGGCTAGACGCGGGCGATGTTCGGGACGAGCCGGCCGTGCTCGTCGAGATGCGCGTTCCAGTCCTTGTACAGGCCGTCGAGCTCGCCGAGCTCGTGCCCGCGTTCCTCGAGGCGGACCGGCTGGGCGGACTCGGGCGTGACGCGGTACTGGTACCAGGAGATGTCCCAGGCGATCGTGATCACGACCTCGCCGCTGACGCCGGAGAGCGGGCGGATGCTCGTCTTCGGCTCGCCGAGGCTCTTGGCGATCCCGGCGACGGTGCGCCGGAAGTCCGACTGGTTGAAGAGGTCGGCCGCCTCGACGACGGCGAGCTCCGGCTCCGACAGCCGCCGCAGGATCGGCTCGTCGGCGACCGGCGCCTCGGCGACGGCGGTCTTCCGCGCCTCGAACAGGCTCCCGAGCGAGAGCTTGCGCCGCGGTCGGTCCGTGGACACGGTCGGCGTCGTCGGGCTGCCCTCCTTGAGCCAGCCGGACTCGATCGCCAGGTCCTGGCAGAGCGGGCAGACGTCGACGTAGTTCTCGCCGTCGGGCGCAAATCGCGTCGCCCGCTCGCCCATCAGGAGCGTCCGCTCGCAAACCGCGCAGGTACGAACGACAGACTGCCGCGTCACCCGCATCGCCACGACTATACCGCCGCCTCTTCCTTCTCCTGTTTCGCCTCCGCGATCACCTTTTGAGCGATGTGCGAGGGCACTTCCTCGTAGCGTGTGAAGCTCATGTGGTAGTCGCCGCGCCCGCCCGTCAGCGAGGTCAGCGACTGGGAGTACGTGAGGATCTCGGACATCGGCACCTCGGCGCGGATCGTCGTCATCCCGCCCTTCGGCTCCATTCCCTGGAGCCGGCCGCGACGGGAGTTGAGGTCGCCGTTGACGGCTCCCACGGCCTCGTCCGGAACGGTCACCTCCACGTCCATGATCGGCTCGAGCAGAACCGGGTCGGCCTGCTCGTAGGCCTGCTTGAAGGCCATCGAGCCGGCGATCTTGAACGCCATTTCCGAGGAGTCGACCGAGTGGTACGAGCCGTCGACGAGCCGGACCTTGAGCCCCTGCACCGGCGCGCCGGCGAGCTCGCCGTGCAGCATCGCCTCCTGGATACCCTTGTCGACCGCGGGCCGGAAGCCCTGCGGGATGACGCCGCCGACGATCTCGTCCGCGAACTCGTAGCCCTGGTGGCCGTCGAGCGGCTCGAGCACGATCACGCAGTCGCCGAACTGGCCGCGGCCGCCGGTCTGCTTCTTGTAGCGGCCCTGCGCGCGCGACTCCTTGCGGATCGTCTCGAGGTACGGGACGCGCGGCTGGTGCAGCTCGACCTCGGCGCCGAAGCGGGTCTTGACGCGCTCGACCGCGACCTCGACGTGCATCTGGCTGAGACCCGAGAGCAGCTGCTCGCCGGTCTGCGGGTCGCGCCGGATCACCAGTGTCGGGTCCTCCTCCGCGAGGCGTCGCAGCGCCGAGCCGACCTTCTCCTCGTCGCCCTTCGCCTTCGGCGTCACCGCGAAGCTCATCACCGGCTCAGGGAAGCCGATCTCCGGCGTCTCGACCTCGCGCTCGGCGTCGAGCAGCAGGTCGCCCGTCGTCGTCTCCTTCAGCTTCGAGACGGCGCCGATGTCGCCGGGGCCGAAGGCCGACTCCTGCGTGTGCTCCTTGCCCTGCAGCGTCAGGAGCTGGCCGATCCGCTCCTTCGCGTGCGAGCGGTGGTTCGCGAGCGTCGAATCGGACCTGATCTCGCCGGCGATCACGCGGAAGACGTTGATCCGGCCCGCGAACGGGTCGGCGATCGTCTTGAAGACGAAGGCGGACGTCCCTTCCTCCCCCACGCCGAGCTCGATGTGCTTCTTCGCCGGCGACGGCACGCCCTCGACGAGCAGGTCGAGCAGCGCCGTCGTGCCGAGATTCTTCGTCGCGACCCCGCAGGCGACCGGGAAGATCTCGCCACGCGTGACCGCGTCCTTGAGCGCGTGGGCGACCTCCTCGTCGGACAGCTCCTGCCCCTCGAGGTAGCGCTCCATCAACCCCTCGTCGGTCTCGACGACGGAGTCGAGCAGCTTCTCGCGGTACTCCGAGACCTGCGCCTCCAGCTCTGCGGGAATCTCGGTCGGGCCGCCTTCCTTCTGGCCCTCCGGGCTCGTGAACGCCTTCATGTGGAGCAGGTCGACGATCCCCGTCAGCTCGTGCTCCGCGCCGATCGGCAGGTGGATCGCGACGCAGCGCTCCGACAGCTGGTCGCGCAGGCTCTCGAGCGTCCGGAAGAAGTCGGCGCGCTCGCGGTCGAGCATGTTCACGAAGACGACCCGCGAGAGGTCGCCCTCCTCCGCGCGCTGCCAGGCCCTCGTGGTCTGCACCTCCACGCCCATGACTGCGCTGACGACGATCAGCGCGCCCTCGACGACCTTCAGCGCCGCGACCATGTCGCCCTGGAAGCCGGGATCGCCGGGCGCGTCGATCAGGTTGATCTTCCGGCCCTGCCACTCGAGGTGCGCGAGCGACGCGGAGAGAGACATCTGCCGCTTGTGCTCGTCGTCGTCCCAGTCCGCGGTCGTGTTGCCGGCCTCGATCGTCCCCAGCCGGTTGATCGCGCCGGACTGGAAGAGCATCGACTCGACGAGCGAGGTCTTGCCCGTCGAGCGGTGGCCGACGACGGCGACGTTGCGGATCTTTCCGGGCTCGACGGACATCAGGCGCGCTTCCTCCTCGGGTCGTTGGGGCTATCGATCTTACCCCTGGTGCGGCTCTATTCTGCCCCGCTATGGCCTGGTGGGAGAACGCCGTCGTCTACCAGATCTACCCCCGTTCGTTCCAGGATTCGGACGGAGACGGGGTCGGCGACCTGCGCGGGATCGAGCAGCGGCTCGACCACCTCTCCTGGCTCGGCGTCGACGCCTTCTGGCTCTCGCCGATCTACCCGTCGCCGCTGGCGGACTTCGGCTACGACGTCTCGGACTACACCGCGATCGACCCGGTCTACGGGACGTTGGACGACTTCGACTCCCTCGTCGCTGCCGCGCACGAGCGGGGGCTGCGCGTGCTGCTCGACCTCGTCGCCTGCCACACGTCGATCGAGCACCCGTGGTTCCGGGAGCATCCCGACCGGTACATCTGGTCGCCCGTCGACGGCCCCGCCAACAACTGGGTCGCGGCGTTCGGCGGCCCGGCGTGGAGCCTCGACGAGGAGAGCGGGCGCTGGTACCTGCACTCGTTCTACCCGGAGCAGCCCGACCTCGACTGGCGGAACCCAGAGGTGGTCGCGGCGATGCAGGACGTCGTCCGCTTCTGGCTCGACCGCGGCGCCGACGGCTTCCGGCTCGACGCGATCGACCGGCTGATCAAGGACGACCGGCTGCGCGACGACCCACCCGCGACCGAGCCGTTTCCGCTCCCGCAGCTGGGAGACTCGGCGCGGCTGAACCAGATCTACTCGCGCCACCGGCCCGAGGCGATCGAGGCGCTGCGCGCGATTCGGGAGGCGGCCGGCGACGCCTTCCTCGTCGGCGAGGTCTACGAGCCGACCCGCGAGTACCCGCCCTACCTCTCGGTGCTCGACTCCGTCTTCTGCTTCGAGCTCCTGTTCGCGCCGTGGGAGGCGGAGAAGCTTCGCACCGCGATCGCGCCGGCGCTCGAGCTCGAGCGCGTGGCGTGGGTGCTCTCGAACCACGATTTCGACCGGCTCGCCACGCGTCTCGGCGAGGAGCACGTCCGCGACGCGGCCCGGCTCGTGCTGCTGCTCCCCGGCACGGCGTTCCTCTACGCCGGCGACGAGATCGGGCTTCCGAACGGGCCCGGCCACGAGCCGCCGTTCGACCGGGCGGGACGCGACCCGATGCGCCACCCGATGCAGTGGGACGCGGGCGAGGGCGGCGGCTTCACGAGCGGCGAGCCGTGGCTCGCGCCGATCGACCCGAGCGAGCGCAACGTCGAGGCGCAGCGAGCGGACTCCGGCTCGGTCCTGAACGAGTATCGGCGGCTGATCGCCCAGCGCCGGGAGCTGCCGCGCTCGTTCCGCTTCCTCGGCGCCGACCCGGCGGAGCTCGTCTTCGAGCGCGGCGGCGCGACGCACGCGATTCGGACGGGATAAGCTCGTTCGCAAGGGAGGCCGGGATGGCGCAGATCGCATACGAAAAGGTCTCGAAGGTCTACGACGACGGAACCCAGGCCGTCCACGACCTCGACCTCGCGATCGAGGACGGCGAGCTGATGGTGCTCGTCGGCCCCTCGGGCTGCGGCAAGACGACCGCGCTGCGCATGCTCGCCGGGCTCGAGGAGATCACCAGCGGCGCGATCGTGATCGGCGACCGGATCGTCAACGACCTGACGCCGAAGGACCGCGACATCGCGATGGTCTTCCAGAGCTACGCGCTCTATCCGCACATGACCGTCTACGACAACCTCGCCTTCGGGCTGAAGCTGCGCCACACGAACAAGGGCGAGATCGACGAGCGCGTCCGCCGCGCCGCCAAGATCCTGGAGATCGAGGAGTTCCTGAAGCGGAAGCCGCGGGCGCTCTCGGGCGGGCAGCGCCAGCGCGTCGCGATGGGGCGCGCGATCGTGCGCGAGCCGCAGGCGTTCCTGATGGACGAGCCGCTCTCGAACCTCGACGCGAAGCTGCGCGTGCAGATGCGCGCCGAGATCCACCAGCTCCAGCGCCGGCTCGGCGTGACGACGATCTACGTCACCCACGACCAGGTCGAGGCGATGACGATGGGCGACCGCGTCGCGGTCATGAACGCGGGCCACCTGCAGCAGGTCGACACGCCGCAGGCGCTCTACGACAACCCGACGAACGAGTTCGTCGCCGGCTTCATCGGCTCACCGTCGATCAACCTCGTCGAGGCCGAGCTCGCACGTGACAACGGCCGCCTCTCGGCCAAGTTCGGCGGGCACGAGCTGACGGTCGACGACCAGCTCGTCCGCAACCGCTCCGGACTCTCGAACTACGTCGGGCGGAAGGTCATCCTCGGCATCCGGCCCGAGGACTTCGAGGACGCCTCGCTCGAGAGCGACGTCCCGCCGGATCGGCGGATGACGGCGCGGGCGGAGCTCACCGAGCCGCTCGGCGCCGACGTGCTCGTCCACTTCCGCTCCGACGCGACCGCCGTCGTCTCGAGCGCGACCGAGGCCGACGTCGGCTCCGACGCGGACGTCAGCTTCGGCAGCGACGAGGACGGCGCGACGACGCGGCTCGTCGCCCGCGTCAGCCCAAGAACCAGGATCCGCGAAGGCAGCGACGCCGAGCTCGCCGTCGACACCTCGCGCCTCTACTTCTTCGACCCGGAGACGCGCGAGGCGGTCTAGCGGCAGCACCGCGTCGGGCGTTCGGCCGGCGAATCTCGCACGAGCCGGGTTCAGCGGTCGTCCGAGTGAATCGGACGACCTCTTGGGCGGCGTCGCAAGCGACGCCTAGCCCTTGACGGCGCCCGCCGTCAGCCCGGCGAGGATCCGCCGCTGCAGGATCAGCGTCGCCGTGATCAGCGGCAGGGTGACGATCACGGTCGCCGCCATGATCTGACCCCACGGTTTCTGGAAGCTGCTGCTCCCCTGGAAGGTCGTGATCGAGAGCGGCACCGTGTACTTCTGCGGCGTCTGGATGAACGAGAGCGCGAACAGGTACTCGTTCCAGGCCGCGATGAACGCGAGCAGCCCGGTCGTGACGAGCCCCGGTGCGATCAGCGGCAGCAGCACCTTGTAGAAGACCTGCAGCGGCGTGGCGCCGTCGACGTACGCGGCTTCCTCGAGCTCGCCGGGGAGGTTCCGCATGAAGCTCGTCAGCACCCAGACGGTGAAGGGGAGCGTGAAGATCATGTACGTGAAGATGAGCGCGCCGAGCTTGTCGTACAGGTGCAGGTGGATGTCCGTGAGCGGGATGTGCAGGTCGCGGATCATCGTGTAGAGAGCGCCGAGGATCGCGATCTGCGGGAAGATCGTCATCGAGAGCATCAGGTAGAGCACCGGCCCGCGGCCGTGGAAGCGGAAGCGCCCGAGCGCGTAGGCCGCGAGCGAGCCGATCGCCAGCGAGATCAGCGTCACCGTGCCGGCCACGATCGTCGAGTTGATCAGCGCGTGCTGGAAGACGGACGTGCTCAGCGCCGCCCGGTAGTTGTCGAGGGTCGGGTTCTCCGGCCAGTACTGGACCGGCGTGTTGAAGAGGTCGCCCTCGGGCGTGAACGAGGAACGGAGCGCCCAGTAGAACGGGAACAGCGCGTAGACGAAGATGAGCGCGATCAGGAGGTAGAACGGGGTCCTCCGCAGGAAGCGCCCGATCGGCGACTTGCGCAGCCGCACCGAGCGGCTCGCCGGCGCCGTGCGCTCGGCCTGGGCGACGGTGCTCACGTCTGCTCACCCCCAACGCGCATCGCGGTCACGTAGATGACGACGAAGATCGCGATGATCAGGAAGATCGCGACGCTGATCGCCGCGCCGTAGCCGACGAGACCGTCGCCGACGATCGTGCTCTGGTCGTAGATCGCCATCGTCTGCGTGTCCGGCCGGTTGCCGAAGAAGACGTAGAAGACGTCGAAGACGCGGAGCGCGTCGAGCGTCCGGAAGATCAGCGTCACCAGGATCGCCGGCAGGAGCAGCGGCAGCGTGATCCGGCGGAACTGCTGGATCGCCGAGGCACCGTCGACCGACGCCGCCTCGTAGAGGTCGCGCGGGATCACCTGTAAGCCGGCGAGCAGGAGCAGCGCGACGAACGGCGTCGTCTTCCAGATGTCCACCGCACAGACCGAGGCCAGGGCCGTGGACGGCGACGAGATCCACGCGTGCGAGTGCGAGAGGATGTGCAGTCGGGTCCCGGCGTCGTTGACGACGCCGTAGACGTCGTTCAGCATCCACACCCACATCTGGGCGGCGACGACAGTCGGGATCGCCCAGGGCACGAGCATCACGGCGCGCATCGCGCCGCGGCCCTTGAAGCTCGAATTGACGACGAGCGCGATGATCATCCCGAGCACGAGCTCGAAGGCGACCGTGATCAGGGTGAACTTGATCGTCACCCAGATCGAGTGCCGGAAGTCCGTGTCGTGCCAGAGGTCCTTGTAGTTCTGGAGCCCGACCCACTTCGTCGGCGTGATCCCCTGCAGGAACTGCTCGTTCGTGAAGCTCTGGTAGATCGTCTTGCCGAGCGGATAGAGCGCGACGAACGCGACCACGAGCAGCGCCGGCAGCAGGAAGAGCCAGGCGAGCCGCGTCTGACGGCGCTGCAGCCTGGTTCGGCGACGGCGCCGCGGGGCGGAATCTGTGGTCGCGACCGAGTTCATGTCCGCAAAGAGAGAGGGAGGATGACAGATGCCATCCTCCCTCTTTGCAACTCGGTTTGCGACGGGCTAGTGAACGAGCCGCCGCAGCTTCGAGGCGATCGACGGCAGGACGCTCTTCGCGCTCTGGCCGTTGAGGATCTGGTTGATCCCCTGATAGATCGCCTGCGAGCCGGCGTTGTAGTTCTGCTTCAGGTACTTCGCCGGGCGCGTGACGCGCGCGACGCCCGCGATCGCCGGGGTCAGGTACGGGTTCGTCTTGACGACGGCCTTGTCCTTGGCGACGGCCGGGATCGTCGGCACGTTCGAGTTGAAGATCGCGTCGAACTTCTGCACGCTCGCGCTCGTCAGGTAGCGGACGAGCTCGATCGCGGCGTCGCGGTGCTTCGAGAACTTCGAGACGCCGAGCTGCCAGCCGCCGACGGTGCCGACCGAGTTACCGGAGGCGCCGTGCGGGAGGACGGTGACGCCGTACTTGCCCTTGACCGGCGTGGTCAGGTTGGCGGCGTACGCGTAGGGCCAGTTCCGCATGAACATCGCGTTGCCGGCGGCGAACACGTTGCGGGCGCCTTCCTCGTCGTACGAGGTGACGCCGCGCGGCGTGATCTTGCCGACCTGGGCCCGCATCGCGTCCAGGATCTGAGCCGCCTTCTTGTTGTTGATCGTGACCTTGCCGCCGTCGATGAAGTGACCGCCGCCGACGGATGCGACCCACTCGAGCGCGTCGCAGGTCAGGCCTTCGTACGAGTTGCCCTGGAAGACGAACCCGTAGAAGTTCTTGTTGGTCTTCTGCTCGCCGGTCTGGACCTTCTGCGCCTCCGAGAACAGCTGCGTCCACGTCTTCGGCGGCGTGAGGCCGTACTTCTTCAGCAGGTCCTTGCGGTAGTAGAGGATCCCGAAGTCGCCGAACCACGGCATCGCGACCAGATGGCCGCCGACCGTGTCGTTCTGGATGATCCCCTGAGCGAACTTCTTCGACGCCTTGCCGAGCTTCGGCTTCAGGTCGACGAGGTACGGCGCGAACGCGCCCGGCCAGACGACGTCGAGCATCATCACGTCGATCGACGACGACTTCGAGCCGAAGTTCCGTGCCAGCTGCTGGTACGCGGCGTCGGAAGCGCTCGGATGCGGCACGAGGTTCACCTTGATGCCGGTGTCCTTCGAGAACTTCGCCACGAGCTTGACGTCGCGGGTGTGGCTCTTGCCGACGGCGGCGTCGCCGACGAACGTGATCTTCTGACCGTGGTACTTCTTCTTGATCGCCGCCGCGTTCGGAACTGCCGGCGGAGAGGCCTCCGCGCGCAGCGCGGCGGCCGAAGCTGTCGGCGCCGCGCTCTTCTTCGTTCCGGCGACGGCGACGCTGAGCGAGGCGACGAGCGCGACAAGACCTGCCAGCGCTGCCGCCACGAGGAGTGGTCGGTGCCTCACGGTGTCCCCATCCTTTCTCTCGTCCCGATCCGTACAGGACCCCCTTTACGGACCGTGGGATTATCCCTCTTCTAACTGGGACGGCAAGGTCGGCGTACGGTTAGACCGACAAAGCGGGCTACGAGCGCTCGAGCGGCTCGCGCGCCGGCGAACCGGCGAGCCTGGCCTTCAGCCGCAGGATCGCCTTCGTGTGGAGCTGCGAGACCCGGGACTCGGTGACGCCGAGCACCTCGCCGATCTCCCGCAGCGTCAGCTCCTCGTAGTAGTAGAGCGTGACGACGAGCTTCTCGCGCTCGGGCAGGCGCGCGATCGCCTCGCCGAGGGCCTCCTTCATCTCGGTCTCCGCCAGCGCCGACTGCGGCTCCGGGCCCTGCGTGTCCTCGATCGTGTCGATCAGGGCGATCCGATCGCCCCCGGTCGAGGAGACGGTCCAGAGCTCGTCCAGGGCGGCGATCGAGGAGCGGCCGATCTCGCTCAGGCTCTCGTCGAGCTCCTCCTCCGTCATCCCGAGCTGCTTGGCGACCTCCTCGTCCGTCGGCGCGCGCCCGAGCTTCGCCTCCAACCCGGCGATCGCCCGCTCGATGTCGCGGGCGCGCGAGCGTACGGAGCGCGGCACCCAGTCCATCGCGCGCAGCTCGTCGATGATCGAGCCCTTGATCCGCGCAATCGCGTACGTCTCGAACTTGACGTCGCGGTCGGGGTCGTAGCGCTCGATCGCGCCGATCAGCCCGAGCAGGCCGTACTGGACGAGATCGCTCTCGTCGACGTGGCTGGGCAGGCCGCTGCCGACCCGGCCCGCGACGTACTTCACGAGCGGCGCGTAGGTGAGGATCAGGCGCTCGCGCAGCGCCTGCTCGCCTGTGCGGCGGTACTCGTGCCAGAGCGACTGCGTGTCGTCGGGCTTGGCGGCCACGGGTGAGAGGATACGGTCTCGGCCCGCGAGCGCCCGTCAGCGCGGCTTCAACGCCCTGACGGCGAGCGTGCCGAGCCAGAGCGCCAGGGCCCCGGCGGCGACGGCGATCACGACCAGACGGTGCTCGCGCCGCGCGGCGTCGGCGGACGCCGCGGCGATGCCCGCGAGGGCGAGCGCAAGGATCAGGAAGAGCGCGCCGAGCGCGCGCCGCTGGCCGGCCGGCCTACCGGTCGGCCTCGTCGTCGGGGAAGGACTCGTCCCGCTCCCCCTCGTCCTCGCCGTAGCCCTTGTGCTCCTGCTCCTCGAGGAGGTCGTCCTCCTCGGGGTGCGTCTGCTCGTCGAAATCCTGGTCGGTCACGGCGCGAGTATGCCCGAGAAGCGGCGGTAGAATTCCCCCCTCGAACCGAGGGGCGTAGCTCAATTGGTAGAGCACCGGTCTCCAAAACCGGGGGTTGCAGGTTCGAGTCCTGTCGCCCCTGCCTCTCCGCGCGGGCTCGAGGTCGGCGGGCCGCGCCCGAGGATCGGGCGCGGCCGCTTCGACCCACGAACGCCTAGCCGACCCTGATCTTCTGCTGGTAGATCGGCCCGGCGCCGTCTCCGGGGAACGCCGACCCGACGCCGCTGAACAGCACCGCGGTCACCGTGTATGTGCCCGCTCGACTGTACGTGTGCGTCGGCGCGGGCCCCGAGCCGCTCGTGCCGTCGCCGAACTCCCAGA